>CAZAVF010000075.1:0-6097 GCA_964488935.1 uncultured Planctomycetales bacterium
CCGCGGGCTTCAGCCCGCGGAGCTTCATAGTCATTGCGAGGGACGAAGCAATCCGTTCCTTGATTTGCTTTTTCCCGGCTCTTTTCTTTCAGAACCCGGAACCTTTTTTAAAACCAATTACTTGCTTTACAAAAGGCCTTTCCATCTGTATAATTAAGAAACCATTCCGGAAATGCTTCCGCAACAGGGGGCATAAGGGGATGTTTTTTTGCGTTCTCCCCGCGGGTATTGCCGCAGGCCGGAAGGCGGCGGCGTTTTCAACTATGTAATCTTTTTAAAATAAGGGTGTTTCTTTCTGCTGTTTCCGGTTGACCGGCGTTTGCCGGTGGACTTCAGGAGAGTCCGGAAAGAATGTCCGCATTTATCGGAGGTAGTATGGCTGTGGATAAAAAGCAGAATAAGGTCCTGAAACTCGGTTTGCCCAAAGGCAGCCTCCAGGAAGCGACTTTCAAGATGTTCCGTAAGGCCGGTTTCAACGTCTCCCTGCCTTCGGAGCGGTCTTATTTTCCCTCCACAGGGGACCCGGAGATAGAGGCGATACTGCTCAGGGCGCAGGAAATGTCGCGTTACGTCCAGGACGGGGTGCTTGACTGCGGCATCACCGGCGAGGACTGGATAATCGAGAACGGGTCGGACGTCGTCAGGATCACCGACCTGGCTTACGCCAAGCAGAGCATGAGCAAGGTGCGCTGGGTGCTGGCGGTCCCGGAATCCTCGGGGATAGATTCGGTGAAGCAGTTGAACAATAAACGCATCGCCACCGAGCTGGCCAACGCCACCAGGAGATATCTTAAAGAGCACAAGGTGAACGCCGAGGTGGAATTCAGCTGGGGCGCCACCGAGGTCAAGGTGAATTCCGGCCTGGTGGACGCGATCGTTGACCTGACCGAGACCGGCAGGAGCCTGAAGGCCAACAAGCTGAAGATAATAGCCACTATCTGCGAGTCCACCACCCAGTTCATCGCCAACAGGAGGTCCTTCAAGGACGCCTGGAAGAACGAGAAGATGCAGCAGATAGCTATGCTTTTGAAAGGCGCTATAAACGCCGAGGAGAAGGTGGGGCTGAAGATGAACGTCCGCAGGAAGGACTTGAAGAAAGTCATTTCTCTCCTTCCCGCGCTCAAGAGGCCCACGATCTCCGGACTGGCGCAGGAAGAGTGGTGCGCCGTGGAGACCATCATCGACGAGAAGATCGTGCGCACGTTGATACCCGGTTTGAAAAAAGCCGGAGCTGAGGGTATAATAGAATATCCTTTAAACAAAGTAATATATTAAGGGGAGGGGTCAGATGCCTTGCGGCAAGAAAAGAAAGAGAATCAAGATACGGACGCATAAGCGCAAGAAGATGCGCCGTCGTCTGCGTCACGTGAAGAAGAGAGACTGGAATTAGCAGGTTGTAACGTCATCCGGCGTGCAGTATTCCGGGGGCACAATACCTGATCAGGTATTGTGTCCCCGGAATTACGGATTTAAGCCCGCTGTATGTTCACGCACGAGCCCCGGGATAAAAATGATCCTTCCAAAGCAGTTCAGCGTAAAAAGCCTTATCGTCCGGGGGCAGGGAACAGGTTTTCTGCCTCGCCGGATCTCAATATCCGCAATTTTGTTCTTTGTCCTTGTCTGCGCCGGCGCCTGCCGGGCGGCGGAAAGCGCAAGGTCTTCCGCGTTGAGCCATTATATCACCGGATTGATCTATAACCGCCGCGGCGAACAGAAAGATTCCATACGGGAATTCAGGAAAGCGCTGAAAACCGACCCGCAGAACGCTTTTATCCATATGAAACTCGCCGTTTGTTATATGGGCGAGGAGGATTATCCCTCGGCCATCGGCGAACTGCAGTCCGCGGCAAAGCTGCGCCCGGAAATGGCGGAACCCCACGCCCTGCTGTCGCTGGTCTATTATCTGCTGGAGGAGCCGGACAAGGCCATACAGGAATACGAAAGCGCCCTGACGGCGGCGGCGGAGACCAAGCCGGGCGACGCCAGGATATCCGGCAGTCTGGGCCGGCTGTATCTTTACCGCGGGAAACTGGAACAGGCCGAGCAGGTGTTCCGCAGGATAATAAACCTGTCGCCAGCCTCCTGGGAGGCGCATTTCTATCTCGGCGATATACGTTACCGCCTGGGAGACAAGAAAGGCGCCGAGGCGGAGCTGATCAAGACGATAGCTTTGAACGGTGACTGCCACCAGGCCCTTAATTATCTCGGGTATATGTATCTGGAGGAAAACCGCAACCTCCGGGAATCGGAGGCGATGATAAAAAAGGCCGTTTCCCTGGCGCCGGAGAACGGCGCTTACGCGGACAGCCTGGGCTGGCTTTATTTCAAGAAGGGAATGATCAAGGAAGCGGGCAGGGAATTGAAAAGGGCCGCTTCATTGTTGAACGACCCGGTCATACTGGATCACCTGGGAGATTTCTATCTTAAGTCCGGAGATAAAGATAAGGCCGCGCAGGAATGGCGGGAGTCTCTGCGGCTCGACCCGGAACAGGCGGAGGTGAAAGCGAAACTGGAAAACCTGTCCGGGCAGGCGGAGAAGAACGGAGAACCGGTCAAAAATGGGAAATGAAACTTTAGGGATACAGGAACTTCAGGAAAAGGCAAGGCAGATCAGGAGGAGCATAATACAGATGATCTCCGCCGCCGGCTCGGGCCATCCCGGGGGAAGCCTTTCTTCGGCGGACCTGGTCACCGCGCTTTATTTTTCCGTGTTGAGGCATAACCCGTCCGATCCCTCGTGGCCGGACAGGGACAGGTTCCATATGTCCAAAGGGCATTGCTGCCCGCTCTGGTTCTCGGTGCTGGCGGCCGACGGCTATATGCCGCAGTGCGAGCTGTCCACTCTGCGTAAGTTCGGTTCCATACTGCAGGGGCATCCGGACAGGCGCGCCCCGGGCGTGGAGATGTCCTCCGGTTCGCTGGGGCAGGGGCTTTCCGTGGGCGTGGGGATGTCTCTGGCGGAGCGGCTGGACGGCAGACAGAGCAGGGTTTACGTGCTGATGGGAGACGGCGAGATACAGGAAGGCAATATCTGGGAAGCCGCGATGGCGGCGGCGCATTACAAGTGCGACAATCTCTGCGGCATAGTAGATTACAACGGGCTGCAGATAGACGGCAGGACTTCGGATATAATGAGCCTTGAGCCGATAAAGGCCAAGTGGGAAGCTTTCGGCTGGCACGCGATGGAAATAGACGGGCACGATATGGCGGCCATTCTCGGCGCCTATAAAGAGGCCGCCGGCATAAAGGGAAAACCGAGCGTGATCATCGCCCATACCGTAAAGGGGAAGGGCGTTTCTTTCATGGAGAACAACGTGGAGTTCCACGGGCGCGCGCCCACTAAGGAAGAGACGGAGCAGGCGTTGAAGGAGCTGGCGTAGCCGGCGCGGAGAAAAATCATATGGCTGAATTATTGTATCAAAGGGACGTTTACGGTAAGACTCTCGTGGAGCTGGGCGGCAAGAACGGGGATATCGTGGTGCTGGACGCCGACCTTTCCAGTTCCACCAGGACCGGGATGTTCGCCAAGGCGTTCCCGGAGAGGTTTTTCAATATGGGGGTGGCGGAGCAGAACATGATGGGCGTCGCCTCCGGGTTGGCGGTGTCCGGCAAGACGGTGTTCGTTTCCACCTTCGCCATTTTCGCCACCGGGCGCGCCTGGGACCAGGTCCGCAACGGGATATGTTACAACCATTTGAACGTCAAGATAGTCGCCACCCACGCCGGATTGACGGTCGGGCCGGACGGGGCGAGCCACCAGGCGCTGGAAGACCTGGCTTTGATGCGCGTGATACCCGGGATGAACGTGGTCGTGCCCTGCGACGGGCCGCAGACCAGGGCCGCGGTGCTGGCGGCGGCGGAGACCCCGGGGCCTTTTTACATACGCCTGGGCCGCGCCAAGGTCCCGACGATAGAGGGGACTGCGGATTTCCGCCTGGGCAAGGCGCAGGTGCTCAGGGATGGCGGCGACGTCGCCATTATCGCCTGCGGTATGATGGTCGGTAACGCCTTGAGCGCCGCGGATAAACTGGCGGAAAAAGGCGTGCGGGCGCGGGTGGTGAATATGCATACCTTGAGGCCTTTCGACGCCGAGGCGGTGAAAGCGGCGGCGGGGGCGGCCCGCGGCATAGTGGTTTGTGAAGAGCATTCGGTGGTCGGCGGGTTATGCGCGGCGGTAGCCGAGACTTTACAGGAGGAAGGTTACCGCGGCAGGATGACCACTGTGGCTGTTAAGGAAAGATTCGGACAGTCCGGCGAGCCGGATGAACTGGTGAAGAGCTACAAACTTACCGCTGAAGACGTGGAAAAAGCGGCTTTGGAAAGCATCAGCGGTTGAGGCGTAAGCCGATGTCTTTACGGAAGATACCCTCGGGAGCCCGGGCGGTTTTCCCTTCATACGCCAAGGTGAACCTGTATCTGGAAGTGCTGCGCAGGCGCAGGGACGGGTATCACGATATCCGCACTCTTTTCGAGCGCATAGACCTGCGTGACGAGATCAGCGTGCGGCTGCGCGATGACGGTGTTATAAAGGTCTCTTGTGATTACCCGGGGGTCCCGCAGGATGAAGGTAATCTTGTTTACCGGGCAGCGGACGGGTTGTTCAGTCTTTGCGGCATCCGGGACAAGGCCGGGGCGGATATCAGGATACGCAAGAACATCCCCCCGGGCGCCGGGCTGGGCGGCGGTTCGGGAAACGCGGCGGCGGTGATCCTGGGATTAAACCGCCTGGCGGGATTGAAGTTGCCGTTCAGCAGGCTGCGCGGACTTGCGGCCTCCATAGGGTCGGACACCGTATTCTTCCTTTACGAATCCCCGTTCGGGCTGGGGACAGGCAGGGGGGAGAAGGTTAAACCCCTGCGCGGACTGGATAAACTGTTCTTTTATCACGTTTTGGTCTTTCCCGCCGTAAGCGCGCCCACCCCTTTGACCTACCGGGAGTGGGACAGAAGGCGTTCCCTCCGCAATAAAGACGTATTGACAAAATCCTTAAATAATGTTAAAATAATAAATTCAGGTTATAGCCGGCATGTTTTTCCCGGCTATAAAGGCGAGTTATTCAACGGCCTGGAAAGTGTTGCTGTTGACTTGTATCCGGAAGTCAGGCGCGTAAAAGAATCTTTTGCGCGCTTTGGGATAGAAGCTAATGCCATGTCGGGCAGCGGTTCCTGTGTGTTCGCCGTGGTATCCTCACGACGTGAGGCTTCTAATTTGGCGCGTCTGATTAGCGGAATGAACCGCCGGTGGCGTGTTTGGACCGCGGGGACTGCGTTACCCCGGAAGCAACAGCATAAGGAGGTAGGCCGATGGAGATCACCGAAGTAAGAGTCTTCCTGAAAGACTCGCCCGACAAGAAGCTCAAGGCTTATGCCACGGTGACCTTTGATAACGCGTTCGTTGTCAGGAACATAAAGGTTATAGAGGGGAATAACGGTGTTTTCATCGCGATGCCTTCGCGTAAGTTGAAATTCGCCTGCCCGAAATGCGGCTTCAAGAACGAAATTCGCAGTAAATATTGCAACCAGTGCGGGGCGCAGCTGCCTTTTACCTCCGCCCCGGTGGAAACAGACGCGGCCGGCGGGGCTCAGTCGGAACACAAGGACATAGCCCATCCCATTACCCAGGCCTTCAGGGAGTATCTCCAGAAGAAGATCTTGGACGTTTATGAGCAGGAGAGGAAGCGGGGCGGCGCGGGAGTGCGCGCGGAGCAGGAATTCGGCGTGGAATGACCCCGGTGCGCTGTTACATTAATTCTTTATATATGCAGCGCACAGAGCAATCGAAAATCGGGAATCGGAAATAGATAAAAAAGGAACGTTTCGATTGCGGTCAAATCCCGATTTTCGATTTTCAAATACTAAGAAAACTTTTATAACAAGGATTAGTCCGGGGAGTATTCATTTTAGTTCAGGTGTGTGTCCGGAGCGTAGCCGAAGGACGAAGTGAGTAGTGTAGGGATCTAATTCCGATTTCCGATTATCAGGGATTTATGTAACAATGGAGCAGGAAATCGAATTACTGCCCGGTAGTGTAATGGTAGCACATCAGAATTTGGGTCTGAGCGTTGAGGTTCGAGTCCTCACCGGGCAATTTTTTCGCC
>CAZAVF010000076.1:0-6080 GCA_964488935.1 uncultured Planctomycetales bacterium
TATCCAGACAGAAAGGAACCGTTAAAAATGAATCAGCGCACAACCGGCGCGGAGCCGGCTTCATCTTCCGCTTCCGACAGGAGCTTTTTCGGCCTGGGCATAGCGCCCAAGATCCTGGACATACTCGAACGTATCAAATTCAAAGTGCCGACTCCGATACAGTACAAGGCGATCCCTCTGGCGCTTCAGGGCAAGGATATAGTCGGGATAGCCCAGACCGGGACGGGAAAGACGCATTCTTTCGCCATTCCCATGGTGCAGAAACTGGCGCAGAAACAGGGAATAGGCCTGGTCCTGGCCCCGACCCGCGAACTCGCGCTGCAGATAGAGGAGTCCATGAAAGGGCTCACCGGCTCCTTCGGTATGGGGACGGCCTGTCTTATCGGCGGCGCCTCCATGAGCGAGCAGATAAAGGCCCTGCGCCGCAATCCGCGCGTGGTCATCGCCACCCCGGGAAGGCTGCTGGATCATATGTCCCAGTGGAACATTATGTTCGACGACCTGGTGATGCTTGTGCTTGACGAGGCGGACCGTATGCTGGATATGGGGTTCGCCCCGCAGGTGAACAAGATACTGGGTTTCCTTCCCAGGGAAAGGCAGACAATGCTTTTCTCCGCGACCATGCCGGAATCGATAATGGAGATGACGGCCAAATACATGAAACTCCCGGTTTCCGTGGAGATAGCCCCTTCCGGCACCATAGCCGAGCGGCTCACCCAGGAGCTTTACATAGTCCCCAGGGACGCGAAATTGCAGCTGCTGCGGAAACTTCTGGACGACTACCGGGGATCGGTGCTCTTGTTCTCGCGCACAAAGCACGGCGCCAAGAAGATAACCCGCAGCATCAGGGATATGGGCCACAGCGCCGCCGAGATACATTCCAACCGCTCTCTTTGCCAGAGACGCGAAGCCCTGGAGGGGTTCAAGTCCGGCAAGTATAAGGTCCTGGTGGCCACCGACATCGCCGCCAGGGGCATAGACGTCACCGGCATAGAGCTGGTGATAAATTACGACATCCCCGAGGACGCCCAGAATTACGTGCACCGCATAGGACGCACCGGGAGGGCCGGGCATAAAGGGCATGCCGTTTCTTTCGCCACCCCGGACCAGAAGCGCGACGTGATGGAGATAGAGAAGCTGATCCGGGCCAACCTGCCCATATCCAGGCATCCCTCGGTCCCCACGGCGCAATTCCAGGAGAACGGCGGCGGAGCGCAGGCCGCGCGCCATCCGGGACACAGAGCGGGCGGGAGGCATCATTCCGGCGGGGGGTTCGGCCGCAGGAGCCACGGGGGCGGCCGCGGTTTTTCGCATAAACGGTGACCGTTTCCCGGAGAGAGAATTTTGTTGCCGCGGCGCTAAAATTATAGTTGACAAATCCGCGAAAGAGTGTATACTCAATTTGTGACATATCAGAGGTGGGATGTCCTTGACCGGAAAGGTTTATGGATGATGACCTTCCGGTTTTTTTTATGACCAGCCGCTGAGTGAATGTCATAATATGAAGGGAAGGAGGTAGTGCAAAATGGCAAGAGGTAAAGTTAAGTGGTTCTCAAACCAGAAAGGTTATGGATTTATTACTCCCGAATCGGGAAGTGATGTATTCGTGCATCACAGCGCGATCCAGGGTGAGGGTTATAAATCTTTAGAGGAGGGCCAGGAGGTCGAATTCGAAATTGAGAAGGGACCGAAAGGCGAGCAGGCGACTAAAGTAGTCAAGCTGTAACCTTGAACCTTAAAAAGGCCCGGCTGAATAAGCCGGGCCTTTTTTTATGCATGCGCGGCCGGAAAGGAGCGGTCCGGCATACGCATTCCCGTGTTTTCTTCCCCTGCAGCGGATATCCCGCATTCCACGCGGCATATGCGCAATTATAGATTGACAAAGACATAAAACAAAAATATACTCAATTTTAAAGGCTCTTTCCCTGCCAGTTTTTCAGGGCGCGTTTAAGAAAGCCTGGGGATTGGAAGGCGATAAAGCCTTTTTTGTTTATGCTGCGGCGGAGCAGCTTAAGGCGGCGGGCCACCCGGTATGCTTAGGACAGCCGCCCTCGGCCTTACGCCCGCGGCGCGTCGAAGTGATCCGGACAATTTAACCCGTGATTCGCGAAAAGGTCCCGGCCGTTTTTCCCGGATCCTGCCGCGGTCCCGGTCTTGATCGGGCTTTCCCATGAGGCTGTTTAAGATAGACAAGAAAAAGAACCACGGGTATCCCCACCAGAAACCGCAGGTCCTGGATTTCGACTACGTGAACTGCCCCAAAGAGACGCTTCTTGAGAAACTGCGCACCTCGGAAAAAGGACTGCCTGAGCAGGAAGCCAGGGACCGCCTGGAGGAATACGGTTTCAACGAACCGGCGCGGAAAAAGAAACGCACGGTCTTCATACAGATCCTCTCCAAGTTCGTCAATCCTCTCGTCATAGTGCTTTTGATAATCGGCGCCTTCTCGTTTTTCTTCGGCGAGAAGATAAGCGCCCTGCTGGTCGCGCTGATGGCCGTGATGAGCGTCCTGCTTTCGTTCATACAGGAGTACCGCGCGGGGAAAGAGGCCGACAGGCTCAGCGAAATGGTGCGCGCCACCGCCACCGTCTACCGGAACGGACGGCCCAAGGAGATCAAGATAAGGGAACTTGTCCCGGGCGATATCGTGGACCTTTTTGCCGGCGATATGATCCCGGCGGACCTGCGCATCATCTCCTGCAAGGACCTGTTCATCAACCAGGCCTCCCTCACGGGCGAATCTTTCCCGATAGAGAAGACTTCCGGCACCGGCACGGCCAGGGGCAACTCCGCCTCTGATATGGGCAACATCGTCTTCATGGGCTCCAGCGTGGTCAGCGGCACCGCCCTGGCCGTGGTCATCAAGACCGGCATCTCTACCAGGTTCGGGGAGATGTCCCGCCGCCTGGCGACTATGAGGGTGGAGACCAGCTTCGACAAGGGCGTGCACGGGTTCACCTGGCTGATGATCCGCGCGATGTTCTTTATGGTCGTTTTCATATTCGCCGTGAACGCCATGCGCCGCGGCAGCTGGATAGAGTCCCTGTTGTTTTCCCTCGGCGTGGCGGTGGGGCTGACGCCGGAGATGCTGCCGATGATAGTGGCGATAAACCTCTCCAAAGGCGCTATCGCCATGTCCAAGAAGGACGTCATAGTCAAACGCCTCAATTCCATACAGAATTTCGGGGCTATGGACATCATCTGCACGGACAAGACCGGGACGCTGACCATGGACAAAATAGTCCTGGAGAAACACTGCGACGTGGTCAGGAAAGAGGACGACGGCGTCCTGCGTTTCGCTTACCTGAACAGTTATTACCAGACCGGGCTCAAGAACCTGCTGGACAGGGCCATCCTCAAGCACGAGAAACTGCTCGTGCGCCAGTACAGGAAAGTGGACGAGGTCCCTTTCGATTTTTCCCGGCGGATAATGTCGGTGGTGGTCGAGATGGACGGCACCCACAGGCTGATCTGCAAGGGCGCCCCGGAGGAGGTCTTCAAACGCTGCTCCGGCTACGAGCTTGACGGGGAACTGATGGAGATGGACCCCCTGATACTCTCCGACCTCAAAGAAGAATACGAGAACCTCAGTTCCGACGGTTTCCGTGTGCTCGCCATCGCGTATAAGGACATCCCGCAGAAAAAAGAGGCTTATTCCAAGGATGACGAGAAAGAGCTTATCCTGACCGGCTACGTGGCTTTTCTCGACCCGCCGAAACCGAGCGCCAGGCGCGCCATCATCGCGCTGCGAAAGCTGGGCGTGGATTTCAAGGTGCTCACCGGTGATAACGAAATGGTCACCAAGAAGATCTGCAGCGAAGTGGGGCTGAACGTGCAGGGGCTGGTCACCGGCGACCAGATCGACAAGGCCGACGACCCCCAGCTCCAGGAACTTGTCAAGAGCACCAACGTATTCGCCAGGCTTTCTCCTTTGCAGAAAGAGCGCATCATCACCGCGCTGCACCGCAACAGGCACATCGTGGGATACCTCGGCGACGGCATCAACGACGCCCCGGCGCTGAAGGCCTCCGACGTCGGCATATCGGTGAACAACGCGGTCGACATAGCCAAGGAGTCGGCCGATATAATACTGCTCAAGAAAAGCCTGATGGTGCTGGAGGACGGCGTCATAGAGGGGCGCAAGACCTTCGGCAACATCGTCAAATACATCAAAATGGGCTCCAGTTCGAACTTCGGCAATATGCTGAGCATGACCGGCGGCAGCCTTTTCCTGCCTTTCCTGCCGATGCTTCCCATACAGATCCTGCTTAACAATTTTCTTTACGACCTTTCGCAGGTGGCTATCCCCACCGACGAGGTGGACAGGGAATACCTGCGCCAGCCGCGTCCCTGGAGGGTGGATTATATAAAGAAGTTCATGCTCATTATCGGGCCGATAAGCTCGGTATACGATTTCCTCACGTACGGCGTAATGCTCTTTATCTTTCACGCCGACGCCGCCCTTTTTCACACCGGGTGGTTCATCGAGTCTCTCTGCACGCAGACGCTCGTGATATACGTGATCAGGACGGGGAAAGTCCCTTTCCTGGAGAGCCGTCCCAGCGGGTTCCTGGTCCTGACCTCCCTGGTGATCATCAGCGTCGGTATGCTCATACCTTTTACCCCCCTTGCCGGGCCGTTCGGCTTCACCGCTCCGCCCCCGGCGTATTTCGCCGTGCTGTTATTCATCGTCTTGACTTATCTGCTGCTTGTCCAGGGGGTCAAGGTATGGTTCATAAAGAAATTCGGGCAGGATTAGTGCGTTGTTGAAACAACGCACAGAGCGATCGAGAATCGAAAATGGAAATTTGAATTGAAGGTAATTTCCGATCGCGCTCTGATTTCTATTGTCGGGGATCCGGGTAAAGATAAAAGGAGAGGGACGATTCACAGTCCATAGACCTTGGCCGATACAAACAGTATGAAAATAAAATCTCCCCGGGGCAATATTTTCGATCTTTCCGAAGGGCGTGCGGACAGGGAGATATTTGAGACGATCCTGTCCCGCGGGGGGATAAAGATAGAGCGGATCGTTTCCCTGGGGCAGCGCACTCCGGAGGGAAAGTGGCTGAAACAGCGCAGGGACGAATGGGTGCTGCTTTTGCGCGGCGCGGCGCGTTTGCGGATCGGTGAGCGGATCTTGTCCCTTAAGAGAGGAGACCAGCTGTTTATCCCGGCCGGGACGCGCCACCGTGTGGAGTGGACGCCGCCTCTTAAAGAAACTCTCTGGCTTGCAATACATTTAAAAGCTCCGGTCCGCGTTTGAACGAGAAGGTCTTTCGCTGTAAGAGGTGTGCCGTGCGTAAAGCGCCAGGATACTTTTTATGCCTTTTCCTTGTTCCGCTGCTGATCTCTCTTCAGCCGGGATGCCTTCATCACCGTTCTGACTGTAAGACCGTCTGTCAGTTCTCCAGCATGGACGCTTTCCAGTCCGGGGCCTACCGGGGATGGGTGGAATACCGCGCAATAGCCGAAAAAGGCGACTTCGGCATCGGCACAGTCGACCGGCTTGACGGCGAGATGATCGCCCTGGACGGCCATTTTTATCGTATCGCTTCCGACGGTAAAGTTCACGTCATTTCTCCTTTTACGCTTTCGCCGTTCGCCACCGTGACCTTCTTTCGGACAGACCTGGAGTTCACCGCCGCGGATATAGGGGATTATGCCGCGCTGGCCGCTTATCTCGACAGGCTGCTCACCGATAAAGAGGCGCTCTACGCCATACGGGTGGACGGCTGTTTCGGTTCGATGAAGACGCGCAGCGTCCCGGCGCAGAATGAACCGTTCCCGGCTCTGCAGGAGGCTTTAAAAAAACAGACGTTCTTTAATTTTAAAGAGATAAACGGGAGCATGGCAGGGTTCCGTTTCCCCGATTCCTGCCGCGGAGTTAACAAACCGGGTTATCATTTCCATTTCATTTCAGACGACAGGAGCTCCGGCGGCCATGTTCTTGAGCTCTATTTGCGCCGGGCCAGGGTGCGCGTTTCCCGGATATATTCTCTTGAATTCAAGCTTCCGGGACCCGGCGTACCCGGTAAATGAAATCAAAATCCGCTTATTTGTAATATCTTGTTACACAG
>CAZAVF010000077.1:0-5959 GCA_964488935.1 uncultured Planctomycetales bacterium
GTGCTGCTGGAGTATCGTTTCACCAAGGGGCGGGTTTCTGTCTATGAAGGAAAGGTCGATATCGTTGACATCGGCGGTATTCCCACTGATGTGCGTAATTATGGCCTGGAAGAACTGGCTTTGACGAGTTACGGCATCTCCATCCCGTTTGTCTATTCAGAGGAAATCATTGATGTCGATAAGGATGGGAAGGCGGTCATCCGTGCGACGCGGGATATTGATGTCGACCATTACAGTTCATACGGCAGGGACGCGGCCACAGCCGAGACCGTGAAAAGGTGCCTCGCTTTCTTCAAACTGCAGCCGCACAGTCAATGGGTGGTCTCCGTTAACAAGAACGGTCGGGTCTCCTCAGAGTCGATCGGGGATATATTTTATAAGGACCTGCCGATATTGCCGGATAAGGCGGTCGCGGCCGGATACAAGCAGGAGAAAGTCTTTGATACCGGTAAGGGTTCTCCTGTGGCTGTGTCGTGGATGTTCAAAGGTTTGAGAAAGAACAGCTCCCGGCAGGACATAGCTTCTATAACGATCACGAAAATCACTGGGCAGAAATACCCGCATGAAGATCACTACCTGCGGAGGGGAGCTGAGAGCAATACGGATATAGAACTCAACACTACGCTTTCAGTCATCGAGAGTTTTAAATTTGATTATGTTTTGCAGACAGAGTTAATTGACGACAAAGACCAGGTGCTGGAGGGCCGGTCAATGAGCAGGGTGAAGCTGTCTATATCTCAAAGTTTGAAGCATTGATCATATAGAGTAAATATTCGTGCAGGGAAGCTTTTTTATCGTTCAGGTTGGGTAATTAAGTATCGTGTTCCCGGGTCTAAACAGATAACTCCCGCCTTGTCTATCTCCCCGAAACCCACTATAATATATCTACCTTAGTGAACTTAAGCGGCAATCAGTGAAGGAAATTCATAGATGGTTGAGAAATTAAAGAAGGAACTCGGGCTTCTGGACGTCTTCTGCATTGCGACCGGAGCGATGATCAGCTCCGGTCTTTTCATTCTTCCCGGTTTGGCTTTCGCGAAGGCCGGTCCGGGAGTGGTCTTTTCATATCTTCTCGCCGGTGTCTTTTGTATCCCCACGCTTTTAAGCATGGCCGAGCTGTCGACAGCCATGCCCAAGGCGGGAGGGGACTATTTCTATATCATGAGGGGCTTCGGGCCTCTTCTGGGGACCGTCGCCGGGTTCAGCACCTGGTTCTCATTGGGGTTGAAATCCGCTTTCGCGCTTATCGGCGTGGGGGCGTATTTAAACGTGATCTGCCGGCTTCCCATCAGTTTTATCGCGCTTGCCTTTTGCCTGGTTTTCATTGTTTTGAATTTGACGGGTGTCAAGGAGGCGGGGAGGGTGCAGGTGTTTCTGGTCGCCGGGCTTTTATGCATACTTGCGGTATATATCCTTTTTGCCCTTGGCAGGATCGATACGGCTAATTTCTCCCCGTTTTTCCCCATGGGGCTGTCTCCGGTATTCTCCACGGCAAGTTTCGTGTTCATTTCTTACGCCGGCCTGGTGAAGATCACGGCGCTGGCGGAGGAGATAAAGGACCCGGGGAGGAATATCCCCCTGGGGATGGTCCTTTCTCTGGTCATCGTGTCCGTCCTTTACGCGGCGACGATCTTCGTGACCGTGGGGGTGATGGCCCCGGAGAATTTGCGGGGCAGCCTGACCCCGATCTCTGACGGGGCGCTGATAGCGGGTGGCGGTTTCTTAAAGGCGGTGGTCAGCTTGGGGGCCTTGCTGTCTTTTATTACCACGGCCAATGCCGGTATCATGAGCGCCTCGCGTTATCCTTTGAGCATGAGCAGGGACAATCTCCTGCCGCGCATCTTCGAAAAGATAAGCCTTAAGTTCCATGCCCCGTATGTCTCCATCATTGCCACCGGGTTATTGATGGCCGGCTCCATCCTGTTCCTGAAACTGGAGCTGCTGGTAAAGGTGGCCTCAACGGTGTTGATCCTGCTGTATATTTTCGCCAATCTTACCGTCATATTGTTCAGGAAGAGCAGGATAGTCAGTTACCGGCCGAAGTTCTATTCGCCGGCTTACCCATATATGCAGGTCTTCGGCATCTTGGGCGGTTTCCTGCTTCTGGTGGAAATGGGGTCGTTCATAATTTTTCTGACGGTCATATTCGTCCTGCTTGCTTTGATGTGGTATAAGGTCTACGCGCAGAAGAGGGCGTCGCGGGATTCGGCGCTAATATATACGCTGGAGAAGCTGGTCGCCGGGGACAAGGAACTGGCTACCGAGAACCTTCTCACCGAGTTGAAGGATATCGTGGTCCAGCGCGACGCGGTGGTAGAGGACCGTTTCCATAAGATCATCGTGGAGAGCGGCATATTGGATATCGAGCCGCCGCTTGAGGCTAAGGACCTGTTCGGGAAGGCGTCGGAATTGCTGAGCGTTGACCTGGGAGCGGATAAAGAGGTGCTTTTGAGGGATTTTGTGGAAAGGGAGCGGGAGTCTAGCACTGTATTGAGGAAAGGGCTTGCCGTCCCGCACATTGTCGTTGCCGGGGAACGGACGTTCAGGATATTACTGGTCCGGGCCAGGGCCGGGGTCATTTTCCCTAACGATGAGATAGTGCATATCATCTTTATGCTCGCCGCCTCTTCCGACGAGCGTAATCTGCATCTAAAAGCGCTTGCCGCCATCGCGCAGATCACCAGCGCCCCCGGTTTCGATAAGCAGTGGATGTCGGCCGGCAGCAAAGAGGATCTAAGGAATATCGTTCTTTTAGCCGAGAGAAAAAGAGGTTGATTATGTCCATTCCGGATAATTCCCGTCTTGTTTATTCCACCGAACACGGCAAGATGTGCCCGAAGTGCTCGAAACCGCTGGGCGGCTGCGTCTGCGATAAGCTGAAGCGCTCTGCGGCCCCGGACGCCGGGGGTCCGGCGCGGGTGCGTTACGATACGCAGGGTAGGAAGGGCAAGGGGATGACGGTCATCTCCGGCCTGCCGCTCAGCCGGGAGAAGCTGGAGGCGCTTTGTAAAGAGTTGAAGCGCAGGCTCGGGGTGGGCGGGACGGTGAAGGATTTTATGATCGAGCTGCAGGGGGATTGCAGGGAACAGGCCGCGCGGTTCTTGTCCGCAAACGGGTATGATGTGAAATGAACCAGGGGATCTTCAGGTCTGCCGCCGGCTAACCCGGCTTGTATATGCCCCGCCTTTTTGTTATAATCAAGCTGCAGAAATCACCGGCTTTGAAGCCGGGGAACTCTGCGGGGAAGATTACCCCGGACTAAAGTCCGGGGGGTATTCATTAGGAAATCGGAGTGCAGATTCCTCTCTGAAGTTTATCGAAGGATTTCCCAGGGATATTCGCAAAAACTCAATTTAAAAGAAAGATAAGGTACCGGAACTATGATCACAGTCAGTAACGTCACATTGCAATACGGGCAGCGCAAGCTTTTCTCCAACGTCGACATCATCTTTTCCCCAGGCAATTGTTACGGCCTTATCGGGGCCAACGGCTCAGGCAAGTCCACTTTCCTGAAGATACTTTCCGGGGAGGTCGATCCGACCAACGGGGACGTGTCGGTGACCCCCGGCAAACGCATCTCGGTATTGAAGCAGAACCAGTTCGCCTACGACGAGTTCACGGTCCTGAACACCGTGATCATGGGGCACAAGCGTTTATACGATATTATAACTGAAAAAGAGAGTATTTACGCCAGGACGCCTTTCACGGACGCGGACGGCCTGCGCGCCTCCGAACTGGAGGGCGAGTTCGCCGAGCTTGACGGCTGGAGCGCGGAGGCGGACGCCGGAAGGCTGTTGAGCGAGCTGGGTATCGAGGAATCCCTGCATACCGTCCAGATGACCCAGCTGGAGGCCGGGCAGAAGGTGAGGGTGCTGTTGGCGCAGGCGTTGTTCGGCAACCCGGACATACTGCTGCTGGACGAGCCCACCAACTATCTTGACGTTGATTCGCGTCTCTGGCTGGAGGAGTTCCTCTGCGATTTCGAGAATATCGCCATCGTGGTCTCGCATGACAGACATTTCCTGGACAAGGTCTGCACGCACATCGCCGACATCGATTACGGCAAGATCAAGCTCTACACCGGCAATTACACCTTCTGGTCTGAGGCCAGCCAGCTGGCGGCGCGCCAGCGCAGCGAGGCGAACAAGAAGATAGAAGAACAGCGTAAGGAGCTCAAGGAATTCATCATGCGTTTCGCCAACAACGCCTCCAAGTCCAGGCAGGCCACCAGCCGCAAGAAGATCCTGGAGAAGCTCACCGTAGACGACATAGGGCCGTCCTCGCGCAAGTATCCTTATATCAATTTCGACCAGGCCAGGGAGGCCGGGGACAATATCCTGAGCATAGATAACCTTTCCATGTCGCTGGACGGCCAGCCGATGTTCAATAACCTGCGTTTCACGGTGCAGAAGGGGGACAAGATCGCCTTTGTCGGCCCGAACGACCTGGCCAAGACCACTCTTTTTCAGGTCCTGACCGGGGCGCTGGAGCCGGAGAGCGGCAGTTATAAATGGGGTTCTTCGGTGCAGAAGGCGTATTATCCCAGGGACAACTCCGAGTTCTTCAAGTCCGAGCTCAGCGTGGTGGACTGGCTGCGGCAGTTCTCCGCGGTCACCGATGAGGAGTTCGTCAGGGCTTTTCTCGCCAGGATGCTTTTCACCGGGGAGGAGTCGCTCAAGCCGGTGAACGTGCTTTCCGGCGGGGAGAAGGCCAAGTGTATGCTGGCGCGCATGTCCGTCATACAGCCGAACCTGCTTATGCTGGACGAGCCGACCAACCATCTTGACCTGGAGGCCATCACGTCGTTGAACCGCGGGCTGGAGAAGTTCCGCGGCACGCTGCTCTTCTCGTCCCACGACCACCAGCTGGTGCAGACGGCGGCCAACCGCATCATAGAGTTCGGCCCGCGCGGCTGTATCGACCGCGCCGGCACGACTTTCGACGAATACCTTGCCGACGAGAACATCAAGCGCCAGCGCCATGAGCTGTATAAGATATGATAGAAGTATTGGACCGTAAGTATTTTACTCCATACGCTATACGCTTGACTTTATACTGTCTTTAGATATGTTCGGTCCGGAGAAGGAAAAACTTTTGCGCGAGAAGATGTCCCGCTTCGGGGTAAAGGAGGAGGACATCGTGGAGAAGTTCGTGCGTTCGCAGGGGCCGGGCGGACAGAACGTCAACAAGGTCTCCACCTGCGTGCATCTGAAGCACCTGCCCACCGGCATCGAGGTCAAATGCAGCGAGGAGCGGTCACAGTATTTGAACCGCCAGTTTGCCCGCGAGCTGCTTTTAAAGAAGATAGAGAACGCGGTGCTCGGCAAACTGTCTCAGGAGCAGAAGCGCATCGAGAAGATCCGCCGCCAGAAACGCCGCCGTTCCCGCAGGGCGAAACAGAAAATGCTGGAGTCCAAGCGCCTGAATTCGGAGAAGAAGCAGCTGCGCGCTCCGGTACGCGTTAATGGCGCCGGATTATAATACGTTGAATAAAAATATGCGTTTTTTCATTGGGGCGTCTTGTAATCTACGACGGGCGGTGTTATACTTCAAATGGAAGGCGGGCAGGAACAATCGGAACAAGGTGAGGGTGTAAAAATTGTCCGCCGCTCTAAGCCAAGAGTGAGGCTGTGAAACCGTAAAGAGAGCCTCGATATACTCTTGGTTTTCTTATTTTTCGGGGTATCGAGCCCTTTCCCGCGCTTTTTCGTGTTTTTCTGCCTTTCCCGTGGTAAAATAATCCGTAAACTTTAATCCCCTAGCCCAGAAATCCCCGGGTTTTAACCCGGTTGTACGTTAGCCGAAAGGAAGGCTAAGTATTGCACTTGTGTGCTTATACCCTGGCTAATCGGAAGGCCAAGTATTGCACCTGTGTGCTTATACCCTGGCTTATCGGAATGCTAAGTATTCGCTCGTGCGAAGATTACCCTGCATAGTACCGGAAAAAACGCAGGATTTT
>CAZAVF010000078.1:0-5958 GCA_964488935.1 uncultured Planctomycetales bacterium
GTGTTGGCGACCACGATCTCCGCCCCGCAGCGCTGCGCCAGCTGCACCGCTTCTTTACGCAGTTCCTTTGCCCCGGCCTGGGGCTCGAACTTGAAACCGACGAGCATAAGCGCGGGATCCTGTTTCTTTATGGAATCGATGATCTTGGGGGTGGCCGCCAGTTTCAAAGCCAGGTTCTTCTTTCCCGAGGGTATCTTCCTGCGGTGCGCGTGCCGCGGCTGGTAATCGGAGACGGCCGCCGAGTGTATCACCACGTCGTATTTGCGGCGCACCAGCTCGCGCGAGAGCTTTTCCTGCAGGTCGGAGAAGAACCTGAAAGGTTCGGTATACTTGCTGCTGATCAATCTCGACTCCAGCAGCGACGGCCCCAGCAGCAGGCGCACGGACGCCCCCAGTTTCTTGACCTCCTCGGCCAGCAGCAGACCGGTCTCGCCTGTGGCGGTATTGCTGATCACCCGCACGTCGTCGATAGGCACCCATGTCGGCCCTGCGGTGATCAGCACCTTCTTATCCTTCAACCCATTGCTTCTCTTCCCGGCTTTGGCTTTCATCTATCGCAGAACTCCTCGCTGTTCACTTTTTTAATATATCGAGTATTGCGTATAGTGTATCGAGTAAAAACATACCCGGTTCTTCTCTTTCTACGCTATACTCTCGACTCTATACGTGACCTCAAAATCCCATCTTCCCCAGTATTTCTTTCATCTCCGCGTCGACAGTCAGCGGTTTTTCCACGCTCTTGATCGCGCGGTCCGGGTCCTTCAGGCCGTGGCCGGTCAGGATACAGACGATGCGCAGTTTCTCTTTGCCGGCGAAGAACCCGGCCGAGATAAGTTTTAAAAGTCCCGCAACGGAAGCGCAGGAGGCCGGCTCGGCGAAAACACCGTCCCTGGCCGCCAGCAGTTTATACGCCTCCAGTATCTCTTCATCCGAGACCATATCTATCAGGCCGCCGGATTCGTCCCTGGCCTGCTCGGCCTGCTTCCAGCTGGCGGGATTGCCGATGCGGATGGCGGTGGCTATGGTCTCCGGGTTCTCCACTATCCTGCCCCTGACTATAGGCGCGGCCCCCTCGGCCTGGAAACCCAGCAGCCTGGGCAGGGAAGTTATCTTACCCTCCTGCTTATACTGCTTGTAGCCTTTCCAGTAAGCGGTGATGTTTCCGGCGTTACCGACCGGCATTACCTGAAAATCAGGGGCGCCTTCCAAAGCGTCGCAAATCTCGAAACTCCCGGTTTTCTGCCCTTCAATACGGAAAGGATTCAGTGAATTCACCAGGGTTATCGGGTATTTCTCCGCGGTCTCGCGCACCAGGCGCAGCGCGTCGTCGAAATTGCCGCGCACCTGCAGGACCAGCGCGCCGTGTATCAGGGCCTGGCTCAATTTACCCATGGCGATGTGCCCGTCCGGTATAAGCACCACGCATTTTATCCCTGCGCGCGCCGCGTAAGCGGCGGCGGAGGCGGAGGTATTGCCGGTGGAGGCGCAGATCACGGCGCGGGAACCGTCCTCGCAGGCCTTGGAGATGGCCATGGTCATGCCGCGGTCCTTGAAAGAGCCGGTGGGATTGAGCCCTTCGTATTTCAAATAGACCTCGCACCCGGCCCCCAGCCTGGAACTCAAATGCGGCGAGAATACCAGCGGCGTGTTCCCCTCGTTAAGGGTGACCACAGGCGTGGCCCCGCTTACCGGGAGATATTTTCTGTATTTCTCGATCAACCCGCGGTAAAGCATCGCTCTTATATCTCCTCTATGCGGATAGCCACCGGTTTTTCCTTTATCACGTCAAGCTTGTCTATCACTGCCAGCGCCGAGCGCAGTTTCTTCTCCAGCGCGTCGTGCACCACCATCACGATCGGCACGGCCTGGCCGCTGCGCGCCGGTTTCTGCGTGACCGATTCTATGCTGATCCCGGACTTGGCGAACACCCCGGATATCTTGGCCAGCACGCCCGGCTTGTCGTCGGCCATCACCCTTATGTAATAACGGCTCTCTATCTCGTCTATGCTGCGCAGGCGTTTCACGTCGGCGTCGGGGGTGATGTTGAGCGTGGGCCTGAACAGGCCGGCCTTCATGTCCTGCGCCAGGTCCACCAGGTCGGAGACCACGGCGGACGCCGCGGACAACTGCCCGGCCCCGGGGCCGTAGAAAAGCAGCTCCCCGGCCAAATCGCTGGAGACGAAGATGGCGTTGAAGACGCCGTCCACGGAAGCCAGCAAATGCCCGGAGCCGATCAGGGTCGGGTGCACCCGGACCTCCAGCGCGTCGCCCTCTTTCTTGGCTATCGCCAGCAGCTTTATATCGAAGCCGAGTTCCTTGGCGTAATTGATGTCCTGCAGGGATACCCTGGATATCCCCTCCACGTAAACCTCCCCGATGCGCGCCATTCTCCCGAAACAAAGATAGGTGAGAATGACAAGTTTATGCGCCGAATCCATCCCCTCGATGTCCAGCGTGGGGTCTTTCTCGGCGAAACCGCGTTTCTGCGCCTCCTTGAGCGCCTCGGAGAAACCGCAGTTCTCCGCAGACATGCGGGAAAGCACGAAATTGGTGGTGCCGTTGACTATGCCGAAGACCCCGGCGAAATTATTGGCGACCAGCCCTTCTCTCAGCGATTTTATGATCGGGATACCGGCCCCGACGGAGGCCTCGAAATAAACGCTCTTTCCCCTGTCCTGGGCAAGCGCGAAGATGTCCGTCCCGTGGTGGGCGAGCAGCGCCTTGTTGGCGGTGACCACGTTCTTCCCTTTTTTCAGCGCCTCGGTGACGAATTCCCGCGCCGGGTTTATCCCGCCTATAAGCTCCACCACGATATCTATCTGCGGATCGTCAAGGATATCGGAGACATTGGCGGTCAACAGCGACTTATCCAGCGAAACGCCGCGCTTGGAGGTGATGTCCCTGTCGCAGACTTTCTTCAGCACGATCTCCATGCCGGTCTTCTCGCGCAGCATCGCTTTCTTGTCGCGCAGTATCTTTATCATGCCGGCACCGACGTTGCCGAACCCTATCAACCCTATGTTTATCTTCCTGGCGCTCATGGGACTGACCTCGCTTTTCTCGGGTATTACTTGGCGTTTTTGAGATGATAATCCACGGTCCCGCCGATGACCCTGCGATGGTTGTCATCCACCGCGGAGAATTGTATGCGGGTGTCGTAGATCATATCCTTGCTGATCTCCTTCGACTCAACGACCCTGCCGATCAAAAGTATCGGGTGGGAATCAAACGGGAGCCGTATCTCCAGGGCCAGGTTGGTGCCCGGGTCAAACGGACGGTTGGTGGTCAAAAGCATGCCTCCCAGGCTTAAGTTCTTGGTCTGGGAAATGTCCACATTGTTGGCTTCTTCAAAAACCCTGTATGACACCACGAAACGCCCGTTTGCCCTGGGATATTTACGTTTTTCTTCTCCGTTATATTGCGGCATATCTCCCTCCCTTTAAATCTCCGCTGTCAGGCGGTTTTTATCCGGAACTCCTTCGCCGTTGCCGGTATTTTGCCCGGGATATGCGAAAGACCTTATCTGCGCGCCCAAAAATACGCACTAATAAGCCACACAAAATTATATTATATACGCGCGGTATAATAATGTAAATAGAAACTTAAACGGGGTAAATCTGCGAAGTGAAAGAGAAAACGACGGGCAGCCGTCACTCTTTCTTCATTTGGCGGGTCATCAGGTCCTTTACCGCTTTTACCGGGGATTTGTCTTTATACAGGACGCGGTAGACTTCCCCGCAGATCGGCATTTCCACTTTATAACGCAGGCTCAATCCGTGCGCCGATTCGGCCGTGGGCACTCCTTCGGCGATCATCAGCCCCATCCTGCGCCTGATATCTGCAAGTGTCCTGCCCATGCCGATCTGCTCGCCCACGGACCTGTTGCGGCTGTCGCGGCTGATGCAGGTGGTGACCAGGTCCCCCAGACCGCTGATGCCGCTGAAGGTCCTGGGCTTGGCCGACATGGCGGCGCCAAGCCTGGCGATCTCCGCCAGTCCGCGGGAAAGCAGGGCCGCTTTCGTGTTCGAGCCGAAGCCGAGCCCGTCGGATATACCGCAGGCGATGGCTATCACGTTCTTCAGGCTGCCGCCCAGTTCCACGCCCGTCACGTCGTCGTTGCCGTAAATACGGAAACTTTCGTTCATGAACAAGGACTGCAGTTCATCGCGGACGTCCTTTCTGCCGGAGGCGATCACCGCCGTCGTCGGTATCCCTAAAGCCACCTCCCTGGCGATGGTCGGGCCGGAAAGCACGGCCACGCGTATCCTCCCGAGCTCTTCGGTTATGACCTCGGACATCCTTTTCAGGGAGCCGGCCTCTATGCCTTTGACCACGCTGAGATAATCAGCCCCGCGCGGCAGGCGGCAATCCCTCATCTTACGCAACACTCCGCGCAGATACTGGGAAGGGACGGCCAGAACGATGACATCGCTGCCGGAACATGCTTCGCCGAGATCTGAGGTTATGGATATTTTGCCGGGGATCTTGAAACCGGGCAGGAATTTTTTGTTCTCGCGGTACCTGTTCAGATAGACCGCGTACTCCGGGAAAGCGCTCCAGATGGATACGCCGACGTCCTTGCGGGAAAGCAGGATGGCGAGCGTCGTGCCCCAGCCGCCGTCCCCGATGAAGGCTATTTTCTTCTTTTTCATTCTCTAAGCCTGTTCCGGCGGAAGGATTATCCTGGGGATCAGGACGTGCCCTTCTTCCCTGGTGATGAATCTCAGGCCGACCTTGTGCATACCGTTCTCGTCCTGCCCCTCCATCCTCACCACGCAGCCGATCACCCCGCCCTGGTACATGAAACATCTTTTTTCCATGTCGTGGCAGAAATCAAGAGTGTCCTTGTCGAAAGAAAGCCAGAGGATGTCGTCGACCTGCACGTCGTCCTTTATGCGGCAGAAAATGCCGCTCTGGCTGACGTCCGCGGTGTAGCCCTCCAGGAGCTTGTCTATCGTCTCGCGCTTGCAGATCTTGTAGGCCAGCGGCGTCACGTATTCCACCCTGGCGAATTCTCTTCGTTCTTTGCCGCCCATGCTGTCGTTCATATGAAATCCCCTGTTTATACATGCGCGGCCGGAAAACCGCGCCATTTATGGCGCGAATGGGATCTGGCCGCTCAGTATTCCGCTTTAGGAAACCGCGGGCTGAAGCCCGCGGAGCTTCATTTTATCTCCAGCCCGGTTTTATTGGTGCGCAGTTTGGCCAGGTCCCAGCTGTATTCATACAGATGCAGCCCCTTGCTCACCGCGATGATCTCCCCGTCCTCCACGCCTATCTCCTGCGCCATATACTGTTTTACCAGCTCCAGCCCGCCCAGATTCGAGGGAAAACCTCCCCAGAGATCCCAGGAGCGGAAATAAAGTATGAAATGAAGTTTTCCGTAACGCACGCGCGTGTCTATCAGGCGCAGGCAGGGCGGGTCGTTGAGCTTTATGTCCGACGGCATGCCGATCTCCATCACCGCCTGGTTGGTCCCCGGCCCCTTTTCCTTGTAGATACGGATGACCTCCTCGATCTGGTTGACGTCCAGCGGTATCTCCTTGAACATCCCGCTGCCGTCCTGCTTCACCTTCACCCGCGGCGCGACCAGCCTCTCCCCGTAAGTGTAATCCTCGGTCTCCGTTTTGGCCCCGGTCAACAGATAACCCAGGTATCCCTGGACGTAATCCATATCTGTGGGGGCCGGAATGCTCATCCCTTCCGGGATGATGGGTATGATCTGATGGGAGGGTTTCTTGATCTTGATCACCGCGAAGTCGAATTCCAGGCGTCTCTGCCCTTCGTAGCTGCCGCGGGTGATGGTGTAGACATGCCCTTTATCCAGTATCTTGGACAGACACTGGAACCAGGCGTCATCCACGTCGAAGGCATCGATAAAAACAGGTTCCAGAAATTCTCTTTCCGGCATAGGCTGGGATGAACAAGATCAGGTATTGAGTCGGGAGTATGGAGTAT
>CAZAVF010000079.1:0-5821 GCA_964488935.1 uncultured Planctomycetales bacterium
GCGCTCTGTTCTATATTGTAACGCAGGACGTTGTTCTTATCGAGAAGTTCCTGGAAGGCGGATTGTTTCTTTTCTCCCTCGTAAGCCAGGCGGAATATCTCGGCCTGCTGATAAACGTAGAGAACGGAAAAGACCGTGCCTAACAATATGACGACTATTAATCGCGATATTCTCATTTTACCGCCTTTCCGCCACCCGCAGCTTGGCGCTGCGGCTGGGAGGATTCTCCTTTACTTCGCAAGTGGTAGGGGTCAAAGGTTTAGGTGTTATTATATCAATTTTTCCCGCCGAAGCAAGCTCCCGGAAGACCAGCTTTATCGTCCTGTCCTCCAGCGAGTGAAAAGATATTACGCAGATCCGCCCGCCCTTCTCAAGCAGGTCCACGGCCTTGTTCACCGCGCTCCCCAGCACCTCCAGTTCCCTGTTGACCGCGATCCTGACCGCCTGGAAAGTGCGGGTGGCCGGATGCAGACGCTGATGACGGAACCTGCCCGGGATCGCCCTGAGCACGATATCGCTCAACTGCCGCGTCGTGGCGATCGGGGATTTCTGGCGTTCGCGCACCACCAGGCTGGCGATGCGGTTATGCCAGCGCTCCTGCCCGAAATTACGCAGCAGCGAAGATATCTCGTCCTCATTGAGATTGTTCACCAGGTCGTAGGCCGAAATATAACTGTTCCTGTCCAGCCGCATATCAAGCGGACCGTCGTTCTGGAAGCTGAAACCGCGCTGGGGATTGGAAAGCTGGTAGGAAGATATGCCCAGGTCCATCAGGATCGCGCCGGCGCAGGCCACGCCGAAAGAGGCGGCGACCTTGTCTATGTCGTAGAAATTGCTGTAGGCGAGATCGAAAGAGCCGCTGTAAGCCTCCAGCCTCTGCCCGGCTATACGCAGCGATTCCTCGTCCCTGTCTATGCCGATCAGCTTTCCTTCCGGCATAATGCGCTCCATCATGGCCAGGCTGTGCCCGGCCGTTCCGACGGTGCAATCGATGACGGTCATGCCCGCGGCCGGACGCAGATACTCCAGCACTTCGTTCAGCATGACCGGATGGTGGATTACTGGCTCCATAACCTGTTCCTGCATTACGCCTGTGATCAATTTAACTCCCTATCAATCTTTCGGCGATCTGTTCAAAAGCCGGCTGGGAATTCCGGCAGAATTCCTGCCATCTTTCCTTGTCCCAAATTTCGATGCGGGTGGAGACGCCGACGAACACGACTTCGTTCTTTATGCCGGCAAAGTCCTTGAGGGACGCCGGCAGCAGTATGCGCCCCTGTCCGTCCGGCACCGCCTCAAAAGCGCCGGAGAAATAAAGGCGGTTGAAAGTCCTGGCTTCCTGTCTGGTAAAAGAGAGTTCTTTCAGGCGGGATTCATTGATGTGCCATTCTTCCTCCGAGAACATAAAAAGACATTTCTCGAAGCCGCGGTTCAGGAAAAACTTCTCTATGGAATTGGCTTTCGCCGTTTCACGGAATTTAGATGGCAGGATAATACGCCCTTTTCGGTCTATGGAGTGTTGATATTCTCCGTAAAACATAGACCATCCTTTCCACTTTGCGCCACTTTGTTCCACCAGTATCCACAAGTATAACAAATCACCCTTTATTGTCAAGGCAAAAATACGCAAAAAAGCCCTTTTTTTATTCTTGTTAACTGAAGCAAAAGTTGGGTGTGTTAACGGACTACTGGAGTTGAATTGCAGGTTCTATTGAAGAACAGGTTCTGGGTTCTGGGTTCTGGGTTCTGGGTTCTGGGTTCTGGGTTCTGGAAAAAACACGGTGCGGTCATTGCGGGAAGGCCGTACGCCGGCAGACCTCTTACTTCATGCCTCGCGCTTCGTGTTTCGTCTCACTCCGGGAGGCTTTTCATCCTTTGAGCTTTTTCCCGGCCTTATCTACGTCCTTCTCTATCTGATATTTCAGCGCGCCGACGGACGGGAATTTCCTGTCACCGCGGATAACGGAGAGAAAATTTATCAGCAGATTACACCCGTAAAGATCGCGCGCGCATCCGAAAATGTGGACCTCGATACGCCTTTCCGCCCCCTTCCCGAGCGTCGGCCGCCTGCCGATATAACACACCCCGCCGAGCGGCCGTGACGGTCCGGGATGGTCCGGCAGCACCCTTACCGCGTATACGCCGGAAGGAGGAAGTATCTCGTGATGGGGATCTATGTTGGCCGTCGGGAAACCTATCCGCCTGCCGAACCCGTCCCCTTTTATCACCGTCCCGTAGACGCTCACCGGCCTGCCCAGCATGCGCCCGGCCTCCGCCAGCCTCCCGGCCAGGATGAATTTCCTTATCGACGTGCTGCTGACCGGCCTGCCGCCGCGGCGCATCATCGGGAACACGCGCACTCCGAAACCCAGTTCCCTGCCGAGAGATCTCAACAAACCGGTCCCGCCGGAGGCTCCTCTGCCGAAACGGAAATTATCGCCCACGTAGACATACCGCGCCTTCAGTTTTTTATGTATGAGACCGCGGAGGAACTCTTCCGCCGTAAGCGCGGATAAATCCGGGGAAAAATCCAGCACGATACAGACATCTATGCCGCATTCGGCGATGAGCTTTATCCTGTGCTCAAGAGAATAAAGACTTTTCTGCCTCTGCGGATGGGGATAAAAAGTCAGGGCAACGGAAGTCCCGCCCGACGCACCCGCTTTCCCCGCCGCCGCCTCGAGTATGCGCCTATGGGCGCAGTGCACTCCGTCGAAAACCCCTATCGCGGCGACCGGCGCGCGGCGCCGGAAAGAACGGGGCATCCCGGAGAAAACCTTCATAACAACTTCCCTTTCACCGCCGACAGGACTCTCTTCACCACCGTTTTCATACCGCCGGCAACGGTGCAGCCGCTGGCGGTGGCGTGTCCGCCGCCG
Organism: uncultured Planctomycetales bacterium; assembly: GCA_964488935.1. Lineage (GTDB taxonomy): Bacteria > Omnitrophota > Gorgyraeia > Gygaellales > Profunditerraquicolaceae > Undivivens. The sequence goes on from CAZAVF010000079.1 coordinate 2,880, forward strand.
CCGAACATCCCGGCGATACCGTTGACGTCTATCCTGCCGCGCGAGCGGAAATTCACGCGGATATCCCCTTTAGCGCCGAAATTCTCCCTGAAAAGCACCACCACCTCGGCCTCTTTTATGGAACGCGCGTAGCTCAATATCTGCTCCGTCAGGTCCATCGCCATCCTGCGCCTCGGCATCATACCCCTCTCCACCGAGAACCAGACCAGTCTGCCGGACTGGTCTCTTTTCATACCGCCCAGTATGCGCGCGAGGGACTGCATATCCGAGAAAGATGACGACTCGTATATACGCCTGTAAACGTCCGCGGGATCTATCCCGTGACGCATCAATTCCGCAGCCGCCACGTGCGTCCTGCCGGAGGTATTCGTGTAACGGAAAGAGCCGGTGTCGGTCATCATCCCCGCGTATAAAAGCAGCGCGCTCTCCCTGTCGAACGGCACCTTCATCTCCCTGTAGAGGTCGTATATCATTTCGCTGGCCGACGAACTGGAAGGTTCCACCCAGTTCACGCTGCCGAAGTTCACGTTGCTTATGTGGTGGTCTATGTTCAGCACGCGCCGCGCCCCGCGCGCCGCTTCACCGGCCTTGCCGCACCTCTTAAGATCGGAGCAATCCACCGCGACGAAACAGTCGAAACCGGACGGCGGACGGTCCGGCGTCCGCGCTATGCGCGCGATCCCCGGCAGGAACGAGTAGACCTGCGGGACGGGGTCGTCGTTTATGACCGCGGCCTTCTTCCCCAGTTTTTCCGCCAGCAGGCAGAACGCCAGGGCCGACCCTATAGCGTCGCCCTCCATATTCACATGCATGCTCACCAGGAAACTGCCGTTCTCCCGTATGCACTTAACCGCTTTTTTCATCATCTTCGCGCCCTTTCAATTCGTTCAGTATCTCCTCGATGTGCATGCTGTATTCGCCGGAACGGTCCACCTTGAACACCATCTCCGGGCTGAAACGCAGTTTGATCCTTTCGGAGACAAGTTTACGGATGAACCCCAGCGCCGACCCCAGCGCCTCGCCGGTCTTTTTGCGCGCCTCTTCCTCGCCCAGCACGCTGTAAAATATCTTGGCAAAACGCAGGTCGTCGGTAAGCTCCACCCTGGTGATGGTGACGAACCCGAGCCTGGGATCTTTCATCTCGTCGTGTATTATGCTGCTGACTTCCTTCTTTATCGCCTGGGCGACTTTATCGCTCCTGCTCATTTCTGCCTGCTCCTTTCACTTCTCTGCCCGCGCCGGCGTGATCGCGTATAAGACTGCGCGCCAGGTCAAGTTCATCCTGTTTACTGTGCACCTTTCCGTCAAGCCTGGCCTCGAGCACGGCGGAAAATATCCGCTGGTATAAAGGCCCCGGGCCGCAGCCAAGCTGGCGGATATCCCTGCCGTTTATGTGGATGGGCATCCCGTTATAAAGGCAAAGAAAATCCTCTATGTTCTTCCTCAATTGCCTGTCTCCGTATTTGACCCCCAGGAAAAGTATGCTCTCGTAACTCAACGGTTCGAGTATCGAATATATCTCCGACGGCCTGGCGCGCGCGGAATTAAGCCGCTTCAGGCCCGCCGCGCCGAGCTGCTTTACGGAAAGCGCCCTTTTCTCGTCGCCGCGGCGCAGTCCGAACCTGCGGCAGAACTCCACGGCCTGGGCGGCCGTCAAGGCGTCCAGCAGGATCATCAGGTTCACCACCCAGATATCGGGTTTTCTGCGGTGCGGCAGTCTTGAGCTGAACCAGCCGGCCATGCCCGGCACCCGCCTGAAAAGAACGCATCCTTTCCTCCCGAGGGAAATGCGCGGGTGAAGGAAATCCAGGCCCGCCGTGCGTTCAAGCCTGCGCAGCTGCCTGCAGGGAAATTCCTCCTTGAGCATCAACAGCAGTTCGTCGCGCAGCCTGTGCGGATGCACGGAAGCGAGCATGCCGGAACCGGCGGATTTCCTCAACAGGGCCAGCGTCTCCGGCTCTATCCTGAAACCATACCGCTGCTCGAACCGGACGGCCCGCAGGATGCGGGTCGGATCGTCGAGAAAACTTTCCTTGTGCAATACGCGTATCTTGCCTTCCTTAAGGTCGTCCCGCCCCCCGAAGGTATCGATCAGCCTGCCGTAATCCCCATCGTTTATGCTGACCGCCATGGCGTTGATGGTGAAATCCCTGCGGTAAAGGTCGTCCTCTATGGTCCCCGGCTTGACCACCGGCAGGGAAGCCGGCACCGGGTAACTTTCGGTCCTGGCGGTGGCCACGTCGACCTTAAGGCCGTCGTGCGCGACGGTCGCCGTCCCGAACCTGTGGTGATGGACCGCGTCCCCGTTGAGCAGAGCCGCCAGCCGCCGCGCCGTCTTTATCCCGTCCCCCTCCACGACAAAGTCGAGATCGTAACTGTCTGAACGCAGCAGCAGGTCCCGCACGCACCCGCCCACCAGGAAGATCCTGCCGCCGCTCTCTTTTGCCGCGGAGGCCGCCAGGCCGGCCACATCCCGGACATCCTTCGGCAATTTCAACAGAAGCCGGTCAATCTTCATATTTTACCTCCCGGTCTAATACATTGTTGCAAAAGCTTCTGATAATAGAAAGCCGAGATTTAACCACGATCGAACCGTTCATTTTCTATCTATTTTCGATTGCTCTCTACACTACGGCCTGGGGTGGAACATCCTGTGCACCGATTTAAGTCTGTCTTTGTTGATATGCGTGTATATCTGCGTCGTGGAAATATTGGAATGCCCCAGCATCTCCTGGACCGAACGCAGGTCCGCCCCGCGCTCAAGGAGGTGCGTGGCGAAGGAATGCCTCAGCAGGTGCGGCTTGATCTCTTTCCTGATCCCGGCCTTCAGGGCGTAGCTTTTTATCATCTTCCAGACCGACTGCCTGGAAAGGCGCCTGCCCAGCCTGCTGACGAAAATATAATCGCTCTGCTTCTTCCCGAGCATTTTCCGGCGGCTCTTC
>CAZAVF010000080.1:0-5731 GCA_964488935.1 uncultured Planctomycetales bacterium
GGCTGCTGCTTCTTGGAGGCAAGGGACGCCAGGTTTACCAGGGAAGAGATCCAGCTTTCACCTTCCAGGGAAATGGAGTTGTAAGGCGCCACGTTCTCCCCCACAAGCGCGCTGCCGTCGTTATAGATTATGCCCTTTACTCCCTCCGTAACCGTGAAGGTGGATCCGTCCCCGGACCGGACAACATATCCTTTATCCATTATATCCTGCCCGAATATCCGCTCCACAGCTTCCGCGGGAACTCCGAACTCGGCGAATCTCTCTCTGGCCTTGGCGCCGACGTAATCGTAAACCGCCTGTTCTCCCTTGGCAGTCTGCAGGGCCGCGTCGGTCTCCTTGCTTATCTCAGCCAATTTTACCCCGGCGGCGAATTTGGCGTATTCATCCTTGAAGAATATGGACCTCTTCTGCGGGTCGTTCTTGGCCTTGATGCGGTTGGCGGTGTAGGCCAGCCCGGAAAGGACCGCGTAATTAGGCATCGACGTGCTGTATTCGTAAAGGCTCAGGATCGGCAGTCCGCCTTCCTTGTCGCCGATCGCCTCCAGCATCAGCGCCCCGGCCGCTTTCACGCGCAGGCCGGTGTCCTTGATCGAACTGATATCGCGCGCGGCCTCGAAGATGGCGCGGCCTTCCGAGGTCAGGCGGACGTCATTGACCGCCTTTATGCTGCTCTGCACGCGGAAATTATGCGCCGCCTGTTCGACGGTGTTGAAACGGCGTTTGTCGTCCTCATCCTGCTCTTTTAGAACCGCGTTCAAGGCGCCGCGGGCGCCCAGGCCGGTGCCGGAGATCATCCCGCCGGCGACCGAAATGAACGGCCGGGAGTAAAGGTAACCGCCCTGTTCTTTCTTATCGGTCTGCTCGGCGTCAAGCTGCTGCAGCATCTGCGCGATGGCGGACAGCGCTTCCTCGGTATCCTTGACCCTCCAGCCTTCCTCTATCATCCGCGCGCGGGTGCTGCCCAGGAAATTGTTGTTTTCCACCTCGCGTGTCACCGTCTGCGCCCCGGCCTCGTCCGCCCTGAGCACGCTCTCTATCCTCGGCTCAAGCGCCTTGGACACCACTATCTCGGCCGCCTTCTCATACGCGCTCTTGGCGACGCGGTCGCTGGAGAATTCGGGATATTTCGCGTCCAGCTCGAAACGGTTGACCTTGTTGGAGAAGACCCTTATCAGTTCGGGGAAGGAAAGGTTCGGCGTGCCTATATTGTCGGCGGCGAACCTCGCGTAGGCCTCGTCGCGGCCGTCGAAACTTATCCCCTGTTTCAACTGCCTGTCGGCGGCCTTGATGTCGGCGTCCAGCACCGTCCTCTGCGCGCCGTTGAGTTTATCGTAGAACTTCCCGTCCCTGCGCGAGACGTATTTGAAATTGTTCCATTCGCTGCGGAAAATATTCTCCACCGCTTCCGATATCTTCTGGCCGGTGAAGTCGTAATAGAGTTTGTCGTTCAGCCTGCTCTCGGACTGGAACTCGCGGCGCATGGCGACGATATTGTCGCGCGAAGCCTGGTCGGTCGCCAGTTCCAGATATTTGTTGAAATTGTTCACCAGGCTCTGGTGCGCGAAATCGCGCGCCATCTGGTGGAAGGCGTCGGCTTCCTGCTTGACCTCGTTCCTCGCCAGCATCTTCATCAGATCGGTATCCTTGGCCGACGCATCCAGCACCCACAATTTCTCCTCCACGCCTTTAGCCTCCCAGCGGTTGCGGCGGATATACTGGTAAGCGTCGTTCATGCCGATCTTGGCGTCCCAGAGCTGGATCATCAGCGTCTTGCCGTAGACATCGGAACTCGCCTTGGCGGCCTTGTCCAGGGGCGTGAAGGTGTATCCTTTGCGCGAGGCGCGGTCGAGGATCACAACCATCTGTTCGCCCTGCATTATCTTTTCGGCCAGTTGATCGGGCGTAAGGCCGTTTTCTCCGTTGAAGAATTTGCCTTCTTCGCTTCTCTGCTGGTAGACCTCTCTCCTGCCTAGCGTGCCGAAGACCTCCGTATATTTGGTCATATCCACGGTCTCGGTGCCGGGGACGACCACCAGGACCTGTTTATCGATGGACCTGCCGGAAACCACATCCATGCCCGCCAATGACTCGCTCTTGTCGCCCGTCACCCTGCCCAGGAATCCCTTCACCGAGGAGCTTACGTCATAAGCGCCTTTACCGCTTTCTGTCTTTATTCCCATCCAGTCGGCCATCAGGCGCACCTGGCCGGGAGAGGCGGTATACCAGGTCACCCCTTTATCACCGAAGCTGTCCTTTAGAACGTCGTAAGGGGTGATGCGCACCGAATTCTCGCTGATCTCGACCTTGCTCAAAGCCTCTTTCAAACCGGCTGGATCGTTGAATTTAGAGAACATCGCGTCAATGCTCTTGCCTTCATTGCTGTTGAGGTAATGCGCAAATTCCCCGGTCATCCTGAAGGCGACAGCCCTGTCCAACTGCGAATAATGCATATCCTTGCGCTCGGTATTGTTATGCATAATGACCGGCCGCATATTATCTTTATCCCAGGCAAAATCAGCCCCTTCCATGCGGCTCAGGAAGAAAACGGTGCTGTTGAGCAGGGCGCGGTCCCTCTTGTATTCCAAGTCATTATTGAGCTTCCGGAATTCAATATTACTGCCCTTGGACAATTCTTCCGCGAGTTCTCTGGTGGGATAGGCGATATCGTTCTCCACCGTGATATATCCGTTCTTATCCAGGAACGCCTTGAACCCTTCCCTGCTGGTCTTGATGTTCTCTTTTGTATATTCCCGGTAAAGCTTTTCCATCAAACGGTTCACGCGGCCGGCGGCGCTGAGCCATTCCTCCGCGCGTCCGCCGCCCATCTGCTGCCCGTTGGTGCCTACGATGAGATTCGGCTGCTTGGGGTATTCGCCGGTCTCTTCGCCGATGATCCAGCCGATCTCTTTGACCAGGTAGTCCCTTAAAGCGGTATAAGTGCTGCCCTTCGGATTGACCGCGCGCTCCAGCAGGGAATTAAGCTCTATGGACTGGTAGCTTTCCAGATCGGTGACGATGATCACCCTCTCTTTAGCGTCCTTCAGGCCAGACAAATCCTCGTTCAACTGCTTCAACCCCGACTGTTCGATCCCCACCTCTTTTTTGGTCAGGTCTATCATCACCACTTTGACGCCGTCGCTTTCCTTTATCTCGAACGGCTTCTCGCTGTCGTAAGAGACCCTGAACCCTTCTTCCATCAGCTGTTTGCTGTTGACCGTAAGCGGGGTGACCATCAGCACGCTGCGGTCAAGCACCCTGGTGATTATCTTCGCCTCCAGCGGTTCGAAGAGCGTGGTCTTTCCCTTGATGCTTCCGAAATCCGGCAGGAACCGGCCCTCTGCCAGGGACTCAAAAACCTTATTGACCGCCGCTTCGATACCATCGCGGGTGGATTTCACTTCCGGCTTGACGTTGCCGCTCTTGATCTGTTTCTCGTAATAGCCGTTCACGATATCCTCTATGTATTTCACGTTATCCGCGCTTATCTTCAATCCCGGCTTCCCGTCCGGGACCACGACGCTGATCCTGCCGCTGGCCGGATCCATCTGCGCCTTGACTCCCTCAAAGGCCAGCTTCACCTCCGGAGACAATGAACGGTATCTGGCGTTGCCCATCTGGAAGTTCAGCAGCGCCTGGTTGAATTCAGCCTCGTCGCCGCGCAGGCGTTCCAGATAAGGACTGACACGCACATAGCTGTCGGAAGAAGCCTCCACGAACTTGATGAAGGAATCCTTGAAATCCTTGATCTGGTAAGGCCGCTCTCCCAGCCTGTAAAGAAGGGCGGAAACCCGTTCCATCTCGTATCCTGCCTCCGCTCCCGCGATATCGCGGTATTTGCCGTATACTCCGGAGAGATCGAGCAGCTCGGAAGGTTTCGTGTCTTTTACGAGAAAATCCAGGGCGCCGTATTCTGCGACCTTCTCGGCCAGGACCGGCATCTTGGCCTTCAAGTCCTTGACCAGGCCGCTGCGGAAAGAGGGATCTTCTACCGCCCTCTCCAGCACCATCCTGCTCAGCAGGTCCTGTTCGATGTCGCGCACCTTGTTCCCGGCCCCGGAAGAAACGTCCTTCCCGGAGAAAAGTGAATCGAACAGGGCTTCTTTCAACACGCCGTCGCTGATCCTGCCGTCAACCGACTGCTTGGCGAGTTTCTCGCTGATCAAGACTTCTATTTTCCTGTCCACGGAAAGATCTTCGAATCTTCCTTTTTCGCCTATATAAGAGATCTCCGGATTGACGGAATAACTATCCAGCACTTTCTGAATATCCTGCAAGCCCATTTCCCTGGCCATACCGGAATATTTATCGGCCAGGTACCCATCGCGCAGGCCTTTCGGGGTGGCGGCGCTGACCCTGGTGCCTTCGGCATCGCTCAATATGTAATAGGCCGTCCTGCTCTTTACCGTTTCCCCTTCGGTTCCCTTTGCCGGGGCGATCTTCTCTTCCACTCGATACAGCGTGGTGGCGGAAGAAAGACCGAAATCAACGTCTTTTCCTGAGAAATCAGCGCTCAAGCCGCTCATTCTGGAGACCGCCGTCAACTCCGCCTGCGTGGTCATCTCGGCCTTGAAAATACCTTTCCCCAGGTCGCTGACCTGGTACACCGTATGGGAAACGTCATTCTCTGTCTTCAGCCCGGGAGCCTTGCCGGAGTCGAACAATATCACTGAATTATCGCCGAAATATCTTCCTTCCAGTGAGACCGGGCTGCCGGAAGTCCGGTCCTTACCCTGTATCTCGAATAGCCCGCTGCTGCCGGCCTTGACGTCGGCATCGATCCCGGAAGTCTTCAAAACGCTCTTTATCTCGCTTTCGAACGTCTTGGGCGAGCGCAGCACAGCCGGAGAATAGCGGGGCATCAGGAAAAGACTATAGAAGACCAACTGCTGGGCCGTCTGGCTGACCTGCTCGGATGTCCAGTCTGGATGAAGCATGCCGACCAGCGGCTCGACAGCGCGTCTCTCCACGGCCAGCGTGGTGGCGATGAAAGAAGAGCTGTCTATCGCTGAACGTAACACGGCCTTGCCGGAAGCACGCTCGATATTGGCGGAAATTATCTTGTCCAGCAGGACGCCGTCCCCGCGCGCCGCCAATACGCGCGCCAGGTTGGTGAACGAATGCTCTGTCGCGAAAGCCCGCACGCTCTTAATGCTGGTCGTCCCCATCGGGACCTGCAGAAGCTGCAGGGCGCCCGGCAAATACACGCCCATAGGTATGAAATTGGCGGCATCGTAAACCAACGCCTCGACTATGTCGAAATTATTGCCGTTTACGCCGTCTTTACCGGTCCACTTCCATTCGTTGTCAAGAACCTTGTCCAGGACTATGCCGGCGCCGCTGAAGACCGGGCTGATGCGCACGAAACTGCCCACATTCTCCATTGAAATACCGAGCATTTCGGTGTTACGCAGACCCATATTAACGGACTGCAACAGCACTTTGTTGCCCGCCGCCCAGGGATTGAGCAGTTTCTGCTGGCCGGCTTTTAAATCCAGCGCGCCGGCCGCCTTTTCTCCCCATGCGGTATCGGACAACAATTTAATCCCCGTGCCGAGCGTGGTCACGGCCAGCCTTAACATGCCGGCTGCCGCCGCGCCTTCCGCGTAAACATACGGCATCCTGTCGGCATCGAGGTAATCACCGCTGACTACCAGTGATTTGAGGTTCTCGGCCACTACCCAGCTCGGTCCGCCCACGGTGAGCATCTCTTTTGCGCCCTGTTTAGCCGCGC
>CAZAVF010000081.1:0-5645 GCA_964488935.1 uncultured Planctomycetales bacterium
CCTGCGAGTCGAACTCGGAGAAATAGTCCGGGGGTTTCGATTCATCCTTTTCTTTGAGATTATAGGTCAAGGCGATATCCATGACTACTCCAGGCCGTATCTTTTCAAGGCAGCGCGGAGGATATTCCCCACGATCTGTTCATACGAGATCCCGCTGGCCTTCGCCACCAGAGGAAAAACGTCGGCGGTCGATAATGAAGGCAGCGGATTTATCTCCAGTACATAAGGACTGCCTTCGGAATCCACCCTGAAGTCCACCCTGCCGAAATCGCGGCAGTCTACCGCAAGATAAGTCTTCAACGCCAGTTCGCCAAGCGTCTTTTCCATCTCCCGGCTGATGCGCGCCGGGCAGATATACTCTATCCTGTCGGAAGCTATGCTGTTGAACGTGTAGAATTTATTGTTCAGATTGACCTTGCCGTCTATTTTAACCTGAACGGCCGGCATCACCTCGGCCGGATCGTTGCCTACGATCGCCACGGTGAATTCCTGTCCGGAGACGAACTCCTCCACCAGAGCCGGCTGATGATAAGCGTTCATGATGTATTCAGCCTGTTTTTTAAGCTCATCCGGCGTCTCCACCCGCGAACTTTCGCTCAAACCTTTAGAAGACCCTTCAAACCTCGGCTTCACGATCAGGGGAAATTTCAAGTGGTCGGTCTCCAGGATGGACGAGGCGTCTTTTATCTCCATCGAACTCGGGGTCGGGATGCCGTCGGCCAGGAATATCTTCTTGGCCATTACCTTGTCAAGAGTGAGCCCCAGCGTCAGCGCGTCGGCGCCCACGTACGGGATACCCGACATTTCCAGAAGCATCGGCACCTGGGATTCCCTGTTCCTCCCCTCGGTGCCTTCGGAAATATTAAAAACGATATCGACGTCGAGTTTGCTCATCCTCTCCAGAAGCGACGATACGTTCCCGATCTTTTCCACCTTATACCCCTGGGATTCTATTGCGCCCACCAGGACGTCTATGGTCGAAGGATGGTCGAATTCCGCGTTGGCGTCCGGAGGATCCCCCTCCCTGAATTCGTAATCAGTTTTCAGATCGTACGTCAATCCCACTTTTTTCATTCAATCTCCCGGAATCAGTCTATTTACCGTCGAAAAACACCGCAACAGATATAAAAAATAAGGGCTCCTTCTTTACAAGAGCCCTTCAGAGATCCATCTTTGTTTTTCCCGGTAATCCTCCGCTTTGAATTTAATATTTATTGTTATTTTTTTAACATAATCGGCGCGGGTTGTCAAGTAAAAAAAGCCCGCGGAGAAAGCCGTAACCGCTTAGTTTAAGAGGGAATTATACGCCTGACGCTCTCGCGGTAAACCTCCAGGGAAATCTCCGTTTCCCGGCGGTAATCCGGAGATGCGCAAGCCCGCAGCGGCAAGGCGGAAGTTATCGCCGATTCCAAAGAAACATCATTCAGGATAACGGTCTTCTGCTTTGGGAACGCGGAAGCGGCCTCTTCAAGCCCGGGGCCGGGATAATACAGGACCTGCTTCCCGGCCGATAAGGCCTCCTGCAGGGAGAGTCCGAAAGGCTCGTTCCTCAATATCGGGAAAACGCAGATATCGCATACCGCCAGCAGCTTATCGATGTCGCCGCGGAAACCGAGCATGCGGACGCGCCCGCGCAGACCGTTCTCTGTTATAAAACCCTCGATCTCGCGTTTATAAAGCAGGCTTTCCGGGGAGGAGGAACAATCTCCGGCAAAAAGGACAATGACTTCATGCCGTTTCAATATCTGCCGGAAGCTGCGGAGGAACTCCAACTGCCCCTTAGAAGGATGTATCCTGGAAGGCAGCAATATAACCGCAGACCGTTCAGGTATCGACATCTCACTGAGCAGCGGACTCTTTCCCTCGGACAGCGGCGGGAAAAAAGGCAGCGGCTCGTGTATTACAGTCACTTTATTTCCCTCCGGACGGGCTTCCCGGAACATCTCTTTACGTATATTTTCGGACATGCAGACTATCCTGCCCGGCAATATCAACGCCAGCCCGCCGAGAAAACGGTTAAGGAAAGAGAACGGGGTATATTCCCGGAACATCCAGATATGTTTTTTACCGCACAGGCACGCCGCCAGCAGCGGAGGCAGCAGCAAAAGGCTGTTTGAAACGACGCGGTCATATCCTCCCAGAACTGCGTAAATAATTATGTAGAAAGTATTTAACGCGGAGAACAGAAAATAGCCGGCCGTGCGCGGAAGCGAACGGGAAGAAGACAGGACCGCCAGCCGGTGCAGTCTGACCCGGCAGCCGCGTTTACGCAGCAACTCCGCAAGAGGACCGTCATCCGGCAGGAAGACCGTGATATCATAGATCCCGTCCAGAGCTGCACAGAGATTGATCAGCCCTTTCTCCGCGCCGTATATGAAGGCGCCGGAACCAAAGATCAGCAATCTGGGGACAGAAGACATATTTTTAACACTTTGACACGCATGCGCTTTTGTCTTAGAATTATAACATAATGCTTACGACGCTACTAATACTAATCTTATTGCGTCCCTTGATTTCCCCTGAAGCCTTTCCGGCTGCCGGATATATTTATTTGAACCTGCTTCTGGCCTGTTTATGCGCGCTGCTGTGCCTTTCCTTACGGGACAAACGCGAACAGGGAAAAACCGGGACATCGCCCCTGCTGCCGGCCGCCTTTTTCATCGCGACAATACTGCCCCAGGTTTTCCGGGGGAACGCGGCAGGCGCCGGTTTGTTTATGAACCAACTGGCGGGCTTTTCAGCCTGCCTGCTCGTCTCCCTGATGAACACGGACCGGCGGTCGCGGATAATAGACGCGGTCACTGCGGCCGGAGCCGGGATAGCGGTCATCGCCCTTTACCAGTATTTCTACGGATTAGGTCATTTGGCGGAATACATGGCGGCGCATGGAATGAGCGGCGGCATAGCAGGCGATTATCTTGGATCGCGCCGGGTATTCGCCCCTTTCGTGACCTCCAACGCGCTGGCCGGATTCCTGGCAATGATCATACCTCTGCGCCTGACCGGGAAGAAAACGGCGCTGCCGTCTTTGCTGCTTATAATTCCGGCTTTTCTGCTGGCCGGGTCGGTGGGGGCGACGGCCGCCCTCTTCTGCGGAACGCTGCTGTTCTTTTCTCTTTCAAGGAACAGTTTCAGGAGAACGGCCCTGTATGTCCTTATTCTTGCCGGGGCCGCTATCGCGGCCGTTTTCATATTACGCTCGGCGGGAAGCCAGCCCCCGGCGTTCTCCCTGCATTCGCGTCTAGTTTACTGGAAAGAGATCGTTCTGATCATCAAAAATTCCCCAGCGTGGGGGAACGGCCCCGGGAATTGCTACGGATCGGTCTCTTCCTTCGCCCACAATATCTTCCTGCAGATCTGGTGCGAACTCGGCATCCCGGGAATAGCCGCCTTCGTCTGGTTCGTCGTCTCTACCGCATGGCGGGCATGTCTATATATACGCCGCAGCGGTGACGGAGACTATCTCCTGGTATTCTGCGCCTGGGCGGTATTTCTCGTGCACAACCTGACCGACTTCACTTTTTTCCTTCCGCAGGTATCGTTCATCTGGTGGCTGATCGGCGGGATGCTCATTTCAAAGCCTGACCTAACTGAAGTCCCCGCCCCTTCCGCTTCTCTTTAAGCAGCTCACCTGACAAGAGAACGAACGCCGCCAGGGCGATACCGAACACAACAAACCCCGCGGTGAAACTCCTGCGAAGGAGAAAGCCGCCGGCCAGCACCCCCGCCCCGCCGGAAAGAAAACGCAGACTGCTGTTAAGGCTCGCCGCTTCATTCAACACCGATGACGGCAGGTCGGCCAGTAAAGTGGAGACGCCGGCATGATTGAAGGCCCAGCCGAACCCCCAGATGAACATGCTTGCGCTTAACAGCAAGGTGCCCGGGCGCAGGACGAGAAGAAACAGCCCGGCGGTCATCAATAACACGCCGGTCCCGGCGGCTTTCCGCCTGCCGGCATGATCGGCGAACCTCCCCCCTGCCGCTTCTCCCGGTATACCGCTTATCCCGCTCAAGGTCATCAGAGAGCTTATCTCCAGCTGTCCCCTGTTTAAAACGCTGGAAAAGTAGACCCCCAGCCATTGCTGGACGCCGTGATACAACAGGCTGATCGCAGCAATATATAGACAGACCCCGGCAACTCTCCTGTATTTCAGCACCGGAACGTACTGCATCCGGAAACGTTCCCTGCCGGGGAACTCTTCCGGCAGTGAAAAACGGAGCGGGAACAACAGAATGAACCCGGCGGCGGCCGGGATGAAAAAGATCCATCGCCAGAACAGCACGCCGCTCAGGAACACTCCGGCCATCGATGAAATAAAAGTGCTGCTGAAGAAAACGCCTATGTATCCGCCTCTTTTCTCCCTGGGGACGCGGCGGGAGATCATGATTATGGCCAGCGGCGTCACGGAAGCCCCGGCAACGCCGGCCAGGACGCGGGAAAGACACAATTGGCCGAAAGAATGGCTTAACGCCGCCGCCAGGTTGGCGCAGGAGAACAAAAAAAGACAAACCGTCTCGATCTTCCTCGTGCCGCAAACCCTTATCAGGGGGCCGTAAAACAACGCGGAGAGGCCGTAAGGCAGCATATACAGCCAGATGATCTTTCCGGCCGCGAACTGGGGGATGGAAAAAGCGGATGAGATGGACGGGACCAGGGCGGCGGACGCGGCCACATTGAAAGACAGGACCGCCCCTCCGGCGCAGAGGATGAAAAAAAGCTTTTTGCTCACTTAGCTGATTCTGCTTCGATCACCCGCTTGAATATTTGCAGATTATCTTTGGAGTGCGTATTGATGAAACCTTCCACCTGGCTGTCGCCGAACTTAGCCGACGGATCCATCTCGAAATGCTGGATCCAGCTCAGCTCGATCCCCTGCGGCTTGCGGGTATACAGCCAGACGATCTTCATGTACTTGAACGGGAACATCGGCTCCTGACGCTCGGCGTAAGCGAACCCCTGCTCCCTCATCAGCAGGCGCCGGGAGACCCAGCTCTTGCCCTCGTCGTCGGTGAGCCGGAAAGTTATCTTGTTGCCTTCCCTGTTTATTATCTCCGCCTTGGTGTATTCTCCGCCGAACAGCTCGGTCCAGCGCGGGATATCGTTGGAGATGTCGAACACCTTCTCGTACGGCGCGTCGATGATTATGGAATTTACCGTGTGCCCCATATAGATAACCTCCTGAATTTGCCTGCCTTTATCAAATCGCAGGCAAATTTATCCTGCGAAGTATCTTGCGCAGCAGGACCTTTCTTACTATAAGTACTTAACCTTATTATTCCGCCCTAATCCTCCAGTATTGCCACCGCTCTTGCCCACGCGGCCCCGGTGTTGCGTATCCTCACCGGGAAACATGCGATCCTGAAACCTCTGGGAGGCAGTTTGTCCAGATTGGCCAGCCGCTCTATGTGCGCGTATTCTCTCTTGCGCCCGTAGAAATGCGCCGGCCAGAGCACGCCGGCATCCCCCGTGCGCAGGAAATCCGCCATCATATATTTATACGGCCTGTCGAATCCCAGGGTGTCTATACCCAGTATCTTCACCCCTTTATCCAGCAGGAATTCGATCGCCTGAGGGCTGATCCCCGGATAACGGTAAAGATACTCGCTTGTCCCGAAATATTTGTCGGCCCCGGTCCTCAAAAGCA
>CAZAVF010000082.1:0-5634 GCA_964488935.1 uncultured Planctomycetales bacterium
CCTCGTCTATCGTTAACTCTATACTCACGACTCACTACTCTATACTTTCTTACGCTTTTTTCATCCAGGGCATCATCTCCCTGAGTTTGCGGCCGACTTTCTCTATCTTGTGATTGTCTCCTGCCTTGAGCAGTTTGTTGAATACCGGGCGGCCTTTTTCGTTCTCTTTTATCCATTCCTTGGCGAACTTCCCGGTCTGTATTTCCTTAAGGATCTTTTTCATTTCCTGCCTGGTTTTTGCGGTAATCACCCTTTTGCCCCTGGAAAGGTCGCCGTAGCAGGCGGTATTGGAAACTCCGCGGCGCATGCCGGCTATACCGCGCTCCTGGATCAGGTCGGTGATGAGCTTCAACTCGTGCAGAACCTCGAAATAGGCTATCTCAGGCTGGTACCCCGCTCCTATCAAGGTGTCGAAACCGGCCATGATCAGCTCGGACACGCCGCCGCAAAGCACGGCCTGCTCGCCAAAAAGATCCGTCTCGGTCTCTTCCGCGAAAGTAGTCTTGATGACTCCGGCGGTTGTCGCCTTCAGGGCTTTGGCATAAGCCAGCGCCAGATCAAGCGCTTTTCCGCTGGCGTTCTGGAAAACCGCCACCAGAGAAGGAACGCCTTTGCCTTCTTCATACATCTTGCGCACCAGGGCGCCCGGGCCTTTGGGAGCGACCATGAACACGTCCACGTTCTTGGGCGGCACGATCTGCTTGAAATGGATGTTGAAGCCGTGCGAAAAACAAAGGGCTTTCCCTGCCTTCAGATTAGGTTCTATCGCCTTACGATAGACTATCGCCTGCACGTGATCCTGAGTAAGGATCTGTATGATATCCCCTTTGCGGGCCGCATCCTCGGCGCTCATCGGCGTAAAACCGTCTTTCCTGGCCTGCTCGTAGTTAGGCGTACCGGGGAGCTCTGAAACCACCACTTTACAACCCGAATCACGCAGGCAGAGAGACTGCCCGCGCCCTTGTATGCCGTAACCGAGGATAGCGATTGTCTTATTCTTTAAAAGGTTCAGATCCGCGTCCTTATCGTAATATACCTTGGCCATCTTCCCTCCTCTATGCTGTTTTTGACTTTGGCGTGAGGTCGCCGGTCGCCATCGCGATCTTGCCCGCCCGCACCAGTTCTTTTATGTTAAAACGCCTTGTATCTTCCAGAGCCTTCTTCAGTTTTTCCTGATCCCCGACTATCTCGACTATCGCCGTATTCCCCCGGCAATGAGTGACTCCAGCGCCCCATTTCTTCGCCAGCGACTCCAGCGCCGCCTTGTCCTTGGCGGGACAGGAAACCTTGATCATCATCAATTCACGGTCTATGTAATCCTTCTTGGTGAAATCTGTGACCGTGATGACATCGATCAGTTTATTCAACTGCTTCTTGACCTGCTCGAGTATCTGCTCATCCCTGGTATCCACCACCATCGTAAGATACGATATGCTGGGATCGAGGGTCTCGCTGACGGAAAGCGAAGTGATGTTGTATCCGCGGGCGCTGAACAGCCCGGCAATCCTCGCCAGCACGCCGAATTTGTTTTCCACCAGTATAGATATCGTGTGCCTCATAAAGACCTTCTTTCCTTAGAAACAGTTGAGAACTCGATAATCGAGATTTGACCGCAATCGAAGTCTGTATTTCTCCATTTTCTATTTCGGCATTCTCTATACCGCCTCTATTTCTCAAAGTCTGTTCAAAAAGCCACAGGTGATAGGCGTGCGCCAAGTGGCTGCGGAGGCGTATGTTGTCATATACGCCGCACAAAGACACGCGGCGCGCAACAACGCAGATGGGGCTTTTTCAACAGACTTCACGCCATTCCGCCGATCATCCGGTTGATCGCCTCCCCAGCCGGCACCATGGGGAAAACATTCTCCTCCGGCTCTATGCGGAAATCTATCATTACCACTTTATCTAAGGCTATGGCTTTCTCTATCGCAGGACGCACTTCTTCCCTCTTGGTGACGCGTATTCCTTCGGCGCCGTAGCTTTGCGCCAGTTTCACGAAATCCGGGTTAAAAAGCGTGGTATGCGAATAACGGCGTTTATAAAAAAGCTCCTGCCATTGTCTGACCATACCAAGATAGCCGTTGTTCAATATCGCGATTTTCACGTTAATCTTGTTGCTGACGCAGGTGGCGAGCTCTTGAATGTTCATCTGTATGGAGCCGTCCCCGGCTATGTCGAAAACTATCCTCTCCGGATAGGCGACTTTAACCCCCATCGCGGCCGGGAAACCGAACCCCATCGTGCCCAGGCCGCCGCTGGAGATAAAAGTCCTCGGATAATCATATTTATACCACTGCGCCGCCCACATCTGGTTCTGCCCGACCTCCGTGGCGATAAACGCCTTGCCCTTGCTGGCGGCGTCTATCTGCTCTATCACATACTGAGGCTTGATCCTGCCGCTTTCCTTATAGATCATTGGATACTTCTTCTTCCAGCCTTCCACGGTCTTCAGCCACTCCGCGGTATCGGGAACTGACCGTATCTCCTCCAAAAGCTGGCCGAGAACGTTCCTGGCGTCTCCCACCATCGGTATGTCCACCTTCACGTTCTTGCTTATGGAAGCCGGATCGATATCTATGTGAATTATCTTCGCAGAAGGCGCGAAAACGTCTATCCTGCCGGTAACCCTGTCGTCGAAACGCGCGCCCACGGCTATGATCAGATCGGACTCCATAATAGCGTGGTTTGCGTAAGCGGTGCCGTGCATCCCGAGCATACCGAGGGAAAGTTTGTGCGTGGCCGGGAAACCTCCGATACCCATAAGGGTCCAGGTAACCGGTGCGTTTATCTTTTCCGCCAGTTCCCGCAATTCATTGTGCGCTCCGGAAGTGATTACCCCTCCTCCCGCGTAAATCAACGGCCTGCGCGCGAAAGAGATCATCCTCGCGGCTTTTTTAACCTGTCCGGGGTGGCCGAAAAGCGTGGGGCGGTAACTGCGGATGCAAACCTGTTCGGGCCAGACGAACTCGCACTCCTGCTGCTGCACATCCACCGGAATATCCACAAGCACCGGCCCCGGTCTGCCTGTGGAAGCGATGCAGAAAGCTTCCCGGATAATCAATGCCAGGTCCAAAACATCCTTCACGAGATAATTATGCTTGGTGATGGAACGTGTTATGCCGGTGACGTCCGCCTCCTGAAAAGCGTCGTTGCCGATCAACGAAGTCTTCACCTGGCCGGTAATGGCGACCACGGGTATGGAATCCATATAAGCCGTCGCCAGCCCGGTGGTCAGGTTGGTAGCCCCCGGCCCCGAAGTGGCCAGGCAGACGCCGGGCCTTCCTGTGGCGCGCGCGTAACCGTCGGCCGCGTGCGCCGCCGCTTGTTCATGCCTGGTAAGCACGAAGTTGAAACCGGCGTCGTAGAGGCTGTCGAATATCGGCAGAACGGACCCGCCCGGATAACCGAAAATAACCCCGGTATTCTCCCGTTTTAAACATTCGATCAGTATGTCCGCGCCCTTCATTTTCATTGTAAAGCGTCCTTCTTCCTTCGTGCTTGGCCTTTTAAGTCTATCGGCTATGGACTCTCTTCATTTTATCGCACACATTGCCGGCGGAAAGCACCGCGCCGCGATCGGCGGAAAGCACCATAGCGGAATACCTGGCAAGGTAACCTTTGGTTATTTTTGGAGGAACGGGTTTCCAGCCGCGGAACCTCCGAGCGATTTCCGCTTTCGTCAGTTTTACTTCCAGTTTCCTGGCCGGGATATCTATCCTTATTATATCATTCTCGCGGATAACGGCAATAGGCCCGCCGCTGGAAGCTTCCGGAGAAACATGCCCTATGCAGGGGCCTTTTGTCCCGCCGGAGAACCTTCCGTCGGTAATCAAAGCTACCGAGTCCGCCAGCCCCATCCCGACTATGGCGGCCGTGGGCGCCAGCATTTCGCGCATACCGGGTCCGCCCGCCGGCCCTTCGTATCTGATAACTATCACTTCTCCGCCCTTGATCTTCCCGCCGAGGATGGCCTTCATAGCTTCCTCTTCCCTCTCGAAAACCCTGGCTCTACCCTCGAAACGCATCATTTTCGGGCCGACCGCGGCCTGTTTTACCACCGCTCCGTCCGGGGCGAGATTTCCGTAAAGGACCGCGATCCCGCCTTCCTTATGATACGCCTTGTCGAAAGGCCTGATGACTTCCTCATCGAGTATAGCGGCGCGGGAGGCTATGCTATGGACCTTCTCACCACTGACCGTGAGCGTATTGTGCAGCTTATCCCGGAGACGGCGCATTACCGCCGGTATCCCCCCGGAGAACTCCAGGTCTTCCATATAATGCGTGCCGGCCGGCTCGATATTCGTGATATGCGAAGTATTCCTGCTGATGCGGTCGAAAGACCGAAGATCGAGTTTTATCCCGGCTTCCTGCGCGATCGCCATCAGATGCAGCACGGTATTGGTGGAACCTCCGAGAGACATATCCACCATTATGGCGTTCTCCAGGGATTCCCGGGTGATGATATCGCGGGGGAGGATGTTCTTGCGCACGAGATCCACCACGCGCTCTCCGCTGGCCTGGGCGATACGGCGTTTCTTGGCGGAAACTGCCAGCGCCGTCGCGCAACCCGGCATGGATATACCCATCGTCTCCAGCAGACAGGCCATGGTATTGGCAGTGTATAACCCCTGACAGGAACCGGCGCCGGGACAAGCTTCCATTTCCAGGCACTCCAGCTCCGAAGAAGTAATCTCGCCCTTCTTCGCGCGGGCAAGCGCCTCGAAAGTATCGTGCACGAACGCCAGTTTGCGCCTTCCCAGCCTGCCGCTCAGCATCGGCCCGGCGGTCACTATCACCGTGGGAATATTCAGCCTGACGGCTCCCATTACCATGCCGGGAGTGATCTTATCGCAATTGGTCAGGCAGATCAGGCCGTCCAGCTGGTGCGCGTTGCAAACCGTTTCCACGCTGTCGGCAACGAGCTCCCTGGAAGCCAGAGGATAACACATCCCCAGATGCCCCATGGCGATCCCGTCGCAAATACCGGGTATGCCGAAGAAAAAGGGCACGCCGCCGGCATAACAAATACCTCTTTCGATATATCTCTCGAGGTCGCGCATTCCGGAATGACCGGGGATGAGATCGGTGAAAGCGGTAGCCACCCCAATGAAAGGCTTCTCGAAATCTTTTCTGCTCAATCCCGTGCCGTGCAGCAGAGCGCGGTGCGGAACCCTCTCCAAACCTTTCTTGATCGTATCCGAACGCATATCGATCCCTCCTTAAATAAGCGGATAACTTTAGGAATCTGACCGCAATCGCAACTCTCTATTTTCTATTGCCGATTGCTCCGTACGTCTTCATTTTCGATGACAGCGTACTAATCCGCGCCTTCCCCGTCGTGCACCACCGCCTCGCGCTCCGTTCTCTTGCGCGAGATGACCCTTTTCAAGGTAATATATTTGTTGACCAGTTCCCTGTTATCGACGTTGTTCAACTGCTTGAACAGGAATTCAAACTTGGCCTCTATCTCGGAGGAGATCGCATCCTTTACTTCTTTAGGCAGGGCCATTATCTCTTTCTTGAAAGGGCCCAGCGCCTTTTTGCGGGATTTATAGAAAAACTGTTCTTCGGTCTCGCCTTCCTTGCGTTCCGAGGCGGCGTTAACTTTCAGCCATTCGTATATCTTCGCTTTCA
>CAZAVF010000083.1:0-5624 GCA_964488935.1 uncultured Planctomycetales bacterium
TATCCCTCAGCGAGCAGGAACTGAGCCTGATCAGCAAACAGGCCCCGGTCATACGGGTGACGGACGCGATACTGGTGGAGGCGGTCCGGCAGAGGGCTTCCGACGTGCTCGTGGAACCGTTTGATAAAAAACTCAGGGTGCGCCTGCGCGTGGACGGCGTTTTACAGGAAATAAGCGCTCCCCCTTCGGGCATGCACGCATCCATAATATCGCGTCTTAAGGTGATGTCTGAGCTTAACATAGCCGAGCACCGTCTGCCTCAGGACGGCAGGTTCAGCAGGAAGATAGAAGGGCGGGAAGTGGATTTCCGCATTTCCGTAATACCCACGAGTTTCGGGGAAAAGGCCGCATTGCGCGTCCTGGACACCTCCCAGGCGACGCTTGATATAGACAAGCTCGGTTTTTCGGAATATTGTGTTGCCCTGCTGAAAAAAGCCGCCTCCATGCCGCACGGTATGATCCTGGTCTGCGGTCCCACCGGCAGCGGCAAGACCACCACTTTGTATTCGATGCTGAAATTCGTCGGGGATCCCGAAAGGAACCTAGTGACGGTGGAGGACCCCGTAGAATATCAGCTTACCGGGGTCAACCAGGTGACGGTCCATCCGGAGATAGGACTTACTTTCGCCTCGGCCCTGCGTTCCATACTCCGGCAGGACCCCGATGTGATAATGATAGGGGAGATCAGGGATTTCGAGACCGTCGATATGTCCATTAAAAGCGCCCTCACCGGACACCTGGTCCTTTCGACGCTTCATTCCACCACGGCGGCGGGGGCGATCGCCAGGCTGGTGAATATGGGAGTGGAACCGTACCTGATAAATTCGTCGCTTATCTGCACCGTCGCGCAGCGCCTGGTGCGCAGGATATGCCCTCATTGCCGCGAACAGTATGTAATGAACGGAGAGGCCGCGGCCGGGCTCAAGCTCCCGGCGGACGGGGATCTCAGGTTTTTCCGCGGCAAAGGCTGCCAGGCATGCTCCAGGACGGGATACAGCGGGCGCATAAGCATCGCCGAGATACTGATGCTGACGCCGGGCATAAAGAACCTCATCTTCAACATGGCCCAGGAACACATCATAAAAAAACAGGCTGTGGCGGAAGGTATGCAGACTTTGAGGCGGCAGGGGATGAAACTGGCCGGCGAAGGGGTGACCACGGTGGAAGAAGTTTTCAGGGTAACGGCGGCCGACGAATAACGGCAGCCCGGCAAAGGGGCCCGCGCGGGTGACCGGCGGGATCATCAGGGTAAAATGGTCTCCATAAAAGACAACATAATCTCTATACTGGTCAACAGCAAGGCCGTGGAAGCGGAGGCGCTGCGCAAGGCGCTGGAGATGCAGCGCAGGAAGCAGACGCCGCTGCGGAGAGTGCTCCTTGACGAGAAACTCATTACCGAGGAGAAACTTATAACCGTGCTGTCGGAACATCTTTTTATCCCGCTCCTGCGGCTGAATAAATACAAATTCGACGCGAAACTGTTCGAGCTTATACCGGAAAGGATCGCCAGGCAATACCGTATAATACCTCTTTCC
Source organism: uncultured Planctomycetales bacterium (assembly GCA_964488935.1). GTDB lineage: Bacteria > Omnitrophota > Gorgyraeia > Gygaellales > Profunditerraquicolaceae > Undivivens. The sequence continues at coordinate 1,536 of CAZAVF010000083.1, forward strand.
CTGATCGGCGGGACTTTGACGGTGGCGCTGTCCGATCCCCTGAACATAGTCGCCATCGACGACCTCAGCGCCGTGACCGGGTATACGCTCAACCTTGTGCTGAGCACGGAAGAGGACATATCCAGGGCCATCGAGTCGCAATACGGGCCGAAGGAGCAGGAGGCGGACATAAGCTCCATACTCAAAGAAGAAAGCGGGAGCGAAGCGGAGGAAGAGGCTTCTTCTTCCGAGGATATGGATCTTAGTTCCGGTTTCAGGCAGAGCCAGAAACCTCCCATAGTCAAAGTGGTGGATTTCCTGCTCAGCCAGGCGATACGCAGACGCGCCTCGGATATACATATAGAGCCCGAGCATGATTGTCTCAAGATACGCTACCGCATAGACGGCGCCCTGCAGGAGATATTCAAAATACCCAGAATAAACCAGAACGCCGTGATCGCGCGCCTTAAAATCATCTCCAACCTGGACATAACGGAGAACAGGGTGCCGCAGGACGGTCGCTTCCGGGTGCGTTTCGAGGGGCGGGAGATAGATTTCAGGGTTTCCTGCCTGCCGACCACGTACGGGCAGAAGTTCGTATTGCGCATCCTGGACAAGACCTCGCTTTCGATCGGCCTGGACAAACTGGGTTTTTCTCAGCAGCCGCTGGCGGTGTTCAAGGAGACAGTGAAGAAGCCTTTCGGCATGGTGCTGGTGACCGGTCCGACCGGATCCGGCAAGTCGACCACTTTGTATTCGATATTGAACCAGCTCAACACGCCGGACAGGAACATAGTCACCATCGAGGACCCGGTGGAATACCAGGTGTACGGCATCAGCCAGGTGCAGGTATCACATGATATAGGGCTGGATTTTTCCGGAGGGTTGAGGGCTTTATTGCGCCAGAGCCCGGACATAATAATGATCGGCGAGATCAGGGATTCCGAGACCGCCGATATCGCCATAAAAGCTTCCCTGACCGGGCAGTTGGTGCTTTCCACCCTGCACACAAACGATGCCATCTCCACCATAACCAGGATAATAGATATGGGGGTGGAGCCGTTCCTGGCGGCCACCAGCATAGTCATGCTTTGCGCCCAGCGTTTGTGCCGGCGTATCTGCCCGCGTTGCAGGCAGCCGGTAGAGCCGGACCGGCGTATGCTGGAAAGCGTGGGGTTCTTTGAAGGATGCGGGGCGGACGCCGCGGAGAAAATGACGCTCTATTCCGCACCCGGGTGCGAATATTGCAATAACAGCGGGTTTTATGGTAGAATTGCCATAGCCGAGGCGCTGATCATTGACGATACCATCAGGGAAATGATCATCAAGAAATCCACGGAGGAAGCCATCAGGGAATATGCCTTGCGGAAGATCGGGATGCGCAGTCTCAGGCACGACGCGTTCCTGAAGGTCAGGGACGGTTTGACAACTCTCGAAGAAGCTCTTAGAGCCACGAAGGAGGAATAAGATGTCCGCTGCTCCGGTATTGCTTCTGCTGACGGATGAAACGGAGATGGCCAGGTATCTTAAGGAGGAACTTATTATAGAAGGCGGTTATCCCGTAGTGCATGAGACGGACGTCTCCGCCGCCGTCTCGGTCTTCCGCAAGAACCCGTTCCCCCTTATCATTCTTAAACTGGACATGCCGGGGACGGTCATGGACGATCTTATCAGGGCTTTCCGCGAGATAGATCAGGACTGCATAATCATAGGGTTCCTGAACGAAGCGGACCCCCGTGCGATGCGGGAAGGCCTGAAGCACGGGGTGTATGATTTCATCTCCAAACCCGTCAACATAGAGAGGTTGATATTCCTGGTGAGGAAAGGCCTGGAACTGCGCCAGATAATGACTTCGCACAGGCAGCTGCTGAACGATATCCAGGAACACAACCACTCGTTATATAAGCAGAACAACATCCTCGCGAAAAGAATAGAGGAATCCACCAAGAACATGGTCAGGCTGTATGAAGACCTCAGGAGCACTTATATGCGCACGATCAAAGTCCTGGCGCATACCATAGAGGCCAAGGATAAATATACGCGCAAGCATTCGGAGAATGTCGCCTCTTACGCGGCGGTGATCGCCAAGGAAATGGGGCTCAGCGGAGAGGAACTGGAAAAGCTCATCGAGGCCTGCGAACTGCACGACCTCGGCAAGATCGGTGTCGAGGACGTCATATTGTCGAAACCGGCCAGCCTCACCCCCGCCGAATGGGAGCAGATAAAACTTCATCCCAATACGGCGGTGGAGATACTGGAGCCGCTGACGTTCCTGGAGGACGTCACCAAACTCGTTAAACAGCATCACGAGCATTATGACGGCACCGGTTATCCTGAGGGCCGCAGCGGGGATGATATACTGCTGGGGGCGCGGATCATACACCTGGCCGACGCCTACGACGCCATGCGTTCGGCGCGTTCTTACCGTAAAATACCGCTCACAAAAGAAGAAGCGGTGGCGGAAATAAAAAAGAATTCCGGCAGACAGTTCGACCCCAAGGTAGTGGAGGCGTTCCTGAAGGTCGTGGACAAGGTGGACTTTTGAGGCGGGTATGCCTGTATATAAATATATAGTAAAGGACAAGAACGGCCAGACCCTGGCCGGCAGCATAGAGGGGCAGTCTGAAACGGAGACGGTCGCCGCCCTGCACAAGAAGGAATTCATTGTGCTGAAGGTGGAGGCGGTGAAGACTTCCGCGCAGAAAAAGGTGTCCGGCGGCAAGGTCAAGCCCGAGGACCTGGTCATTTTCTCCCGCCAGCTGGCGACGATGATCGACGCCGGTATCCCGGTGGTGCAGGCTTTATCGATACTCTCGGAACAGATAGAGAACAAGGCGTTCAGGGACATGGTGGAGGCGATAGCCAGGGACATCCGCGCCGGCACCAGTTTGAGCGACGCGATAGCCAAATACCCGGCGGTATTCTCGGAACTTTTCGTCAATATGACCAAAGCGGGGGAGGCGTCCGGTATGCTCGACGAGGTGCTGGACCGCCTGGCTTCTTATCTGGAGAAGTCTCTGGCGCTTGCGCGCAAGGTAAAATCGAGCCTCGTGTATCCGGCGGTCGTGGTTACCATGGCCATGGCGATAACCGCGGTATTGCTGCTGAAGGTCGTCCCCACTTTTAAGGGGATATTCGAGATGCTGGGAGGGCAGCTGCCTCTTTTGACGCGCATTCTCATCGGCGTCAGCGACGCCCTGAAACATTATTTCATCTTTCTGGTCATAGTCGCGGCGGCGGCAGGGGCCGGCTTGAAGAAGATCGTTTCCACCGGTAAAGGCAGGCGCGATCTGGACAGGTTCAAACTGCGCGTGCCCGTGCTGGGAGATCTTTTCCGCAAAGTGGCGGTCGCCAAGTTCTCGCGCACCTTTTCCACTCTCGTCAAGAGCGGGGTCAACGTTTTAAGCGCGCTGGACATAGTGGCCAAGACCGCCGGGAACAAGATCGTCGAGGAAACCGTCCTCGACTGCCGGACCGCGGTCCGCAACGGGGAACCCATCGCGGCGTCCTTGATAAAAAGCAGCGTTTTTCCGCCGATGGTCTGCCGCATGATAAGCGTGGGGGAACAGACCGGGCAGCTGGAGAAGATGCTTTCCAAGATAGCCGATTTCTACGACGAGCAGGTCGACGCGCAGGTATCCGGTCTGACCAGCATGATAGAACCTCTTGTCATCGCTTTCCTGGGTATAGTGGTGGGCGGCATCGTCGTCGCTTTGTTCCTCCCCGTCTTCCAGATCACGCAGCTCGTTGCCGGCAGGTGATGCGCGCGGCCGCCTGAAACGCGATTATGGCCGATGCGTAACGTCTTTATCCGCAAGCTGTTTGGGCCGTGGGCCACCGGGGGTGAAAAAAAATAAAAAAAAGTTATTGACAACCCCAGGCATCTTTGGTATAACTTAAAAACCCTGCTGGAACAGCAGGTGACACCATTCTATTTTCGTGAAGAAAATAAAACAGGTTATTGACATTATCAGCAGTTAACGGCCGGACCTGTCTGGCGCTTCTCTGAAAGCGTCCCGGAAGGTGCGGGACGCTTTTTCATTTAGTAGATTTCAGTATCATCGTTCTTTGAGAATTTAGGAATAGCCAAGCACAAAAAGTAAGACCCGT
>CAZAVF010000084.1:0-5617 GCA_964488935.1 uncultured Planctomycetales bacterium
CATTGGAAGAAAGGAATAGGCAGGCAGCTGGTCGAGAATTGTATTAAGGATGCCGCGAAGATGGGAGCGGAAAGCATTTTCGCGCTTACCTACCAGCCGGGTTTTTTCCAAAAGATGGGATTCCGCAGGATCGCGCATTCAAAACTGCCGCACAAGATATGGGCGGAATGTATTCACTGTCCGAAGTTCCCCGATTGCAAAGAAGTTGCGCTTTTGAAGAAATTGTAATATAATGCGCGGCATGGCAGGTGGTATCCCGCACAAGGAATGAACCTGTAACCAAAGAAGAGAGGTCATAAAATGGATTATTTACTTACGGAAGAACAGAAAATGATAAAGGAATTGGCGCATAAGATCGCGGAGGAAAAGATCCGCCCGGTCGCCGCCAAATACGATTTGACCGAGGAATTCCCCTGGGAAGTGATGAAGGTTGCCGGTGAATCCGACATGTTCGGGTTGTTCATCCCGGAAGAATACGGCGGTATGGGGGTCAACGTGCTTAACCTCTGCCTGGCCACCGAGGAGTTTTCGCGCGCCTGCGGCGGTATCGCCGTCTGCTACGCGGCCTCCGCGCTGGGGACGTTCCCGATAGTGCTTTTCGGCAACGACCAGCAGAAAAAGAAATACCTTCCGGATCTGGCAAAGGGAAAGAAGATAGCCGCGTTCGGACTGACTGAGCCGGAAGCCGGCTCCGACGCCGCCTCGATCAAGACCACGGCCGTCAAGAAAGGGGATCATTACATTCTTAATGGTATGAAGCATTTCATAACCAACGGGGGGGACGCGGAGACTTATACCGTGGTGGCGATGACCGACAAGAACAAAGGCGCCAGGGGCGCTTCGGCCTTCATCGTGGAGAAAGGCACGCCCGGTTTCACCTTCGGCAAAAAAGAGGAGAAGCTCGGCATACGCGCCTCTTCCACCCGCGAATTGGTATTCAACGACTGCAAGGTCCCGGCCGAGAACCTTTTGGCAAAGGAAGGGATGGGTTTTATAGTAACCATGAAGACTTTCGACATGTCCAGGCCCGGAGTGGCGGCGCAGGCGCTCGGCATCGCGCAGGGCGCGATGGAGTGCGCCGCTAAATACGCCCGCCAGCGCGTGCAGTTCGGCAAACCTATCTCCAGTTTTCAGGGCATACAATGGATGCTCGCCGACATGGCCACGGAAGTGGAAGCGGCCCGCGCATTGGTTTACGCCTGCGCCCGCGCCATAGACGCCGGCTGTAAGGACGTCGGCAGGGATTCCGCGATGGCCAAGCTTTTCGCCTCGGACGTGGCTATGAAGGTTTCTACCGATGCCATTCAGATACTTGGCGGCTACGGCTATATGAAGGACTATCCGGCCGAGAAATACATGCGCGACGCCAAGATCACGCAGATATACGAAGGCACCAATCAGATACAGCGCAATATCATCGGTCTGCAGTTGATAAAGGATATGGCGAAATAGTGTGCCGGCGGAAGAGAAGCGTTTCCTCAGAGTAAAATTCGGGTTAAAATAGCCAATCAAGGAAAGCGTAAAATGAACATAATCGTTTGCATTAAACAGGTTCCCGAGACTACGGAAGTAAGGATCAATCCGGAGACCAACACTTTGATCAGGGACGGAGTGAAATCTATTATCAATCCGTTCGATATGTACGCCATAGAAGAGGCGGTGAGGCTTAAAGAACGTTTCGGCGGCAAGGTTAGCGTCGTCACTATGGGGCCGCCGCAGGCGGAGTGCGCTTTGCGTGAAGCGATCTCCATGGGCGCGGACGACGGGTTTCTGGTGTGCGACCGCGCTTTCGCCGGCAGCGATACCTGGGCGACAAGCTACACCCTTGCCGGGGCAATACGCAAGATCGGGGCTTTCGACCTGATCATCTGCGGTAAACAGGCTTCGGACGGCGACACCGCGCAGGTCGGCCCCGGCATAGCCACGCATTTGGATATTCCCCAGGTTACTTACGTTAAGAAAATAGAGGAGGCCGGCGAGAAGTCGATGCGCGTTGAGCGCATGCTGGAGGAGGGCTTCGAGATAATCGAAACCCCGCTGCCGGCACTGATTACAGTGGTAAAGGAAATAAACGATCCGCGCATTCCGTCTTTGAAAGGGATGATGCGGGCCAAGTCGGCCAAGATAACCATGCTGGGGCAGAAAGATCTCAACCTGGATACCACGAAGATCGGGCTTTGCGGCTCGCCGACGCAGGTAGTGAAGATATTCACGCCTCCGCAGAGGCAGGGCGGCCAGATGCTCCAGGGGGAGACCGCGGAGGTAGCAAAACAACTTGTGGGGCTTATTAAAGACGAGGTCAATTAGAGATGGCTATCAAAATTATCCTGGATAAATGTACCGGTTGTTCTTTATGCGTGAAGACCTGCCCGTTCGGGGCGATAAAAGTCAACGCCTCGCGCAAGGCGGAAGTTGACGCCGTCAAATGTACGCTTTGCGGAGCCTGCGTTGACGCCTGCAAGTTCAAGGCCATAGAGCTGGTGAAGACGCAGGAACGCTGCGTTATGCCCGGTATAGAGAATTATAAAGGTATTTGGGTTTTCATCGAGCAAAAGAAAGGCAAGGTACAGTCGGTTGCCTATGAACTGCTCGGCAAGGCGCATGAACTATCCGGTAAGCTGGGTTGTCAGGTCAGCGGAGTGCTTATCGGGCACGGGATGGACGACCAACTGGACGAATTGTTCTGGCACGGCGCGGACAACATCTATTTGGTCGAGGCGCCGGAACTGGCTAATTTCCAGGATGAGCCTTATACCAATATACTTGTGGAGTTGATAAAGAAACACAAGCCGGAGATAATGCTTTGCGGCGCCACCGCCATCGGGCGTTCTTTGATCTCCCGCGTGGCGATAACGGTGAACGCCGGCTTGACAGCCGATTGCACCGGCCTGGATATCGATCCGAAGCGGAAGATACTCCTGCAGACGCGTCCGGCTTTCGGCGGTAACATCATGGCTACCATTATCAGCCCGAACCACAGGCCTCAGATGTCCACCGTCAGGCATAAAGTGATGCAGCCGATGGCCCCGGACAAGCACCGGAAGGGAAAAGTGATCAGGGAGACATTCCCGTCTTCGCTTTATGCTTCGCGCACCAGACTGCTGGACATAGTAGAGGAGGTGGAGTCGCTGGTGAACATCGCCGAGGCCGACATTATCGTCTCCGGGGGGCGCGGTATGGGCGCTAAAGATAATTTCAAGATTTTGGAAGAACTGGCGCACGTGCTGGGAGCGGCGGTGGGATCATCCAGAGCGGCGGTTGACGCCGGATGGATGCCTTATTCGCACCAGGTGGGGCAGACCGGCAGGACCGTGGCGCCGAAGATATACTTTGCCTGCGGCATATCCGGACAGATCCAGCACCTGGTCGGCATGCAGTCGTCAAAGATAATCGTGGCCGTCAACAAGGATCCGGAAGCTCCTATTTTCAAGATCGCCACCTACGGCATACTCGGGGACGTGATGGAAGTAGTGCCGTCCCTGACCAAGGCCTTCAAGCAGGCGCTTAATAAATAACGAAACACGAAGGACGAGGGAAGAGGGACGGAAGAGAAAAACAAACGCCCTTCAGCCTTCGTCTTTCTTGTAGTATCGACTTCTTTACTTTCTTGACAGCCCCATCAATTCCTCTATAATAAAACCGGCGGAAACATACCTGTAATCCTGCGGAGAGGCAATGTATTTCAAAAAGCTCGAGATCGTCGGTTTTAAATCCTTCTGCGACAAAACTACTCTCTATTTCGAACCCGGGGTGACCGCCGTCGTCGGCCCGAACGGGTGCGGTAAATGCCTCAGCTATGACAGTCTGGTAACGCTTGACAACGGTTCGAAAGTTCAGATAGGCGATCTGGTGGAGGATGCCTTGCAGAGGTCTTCCCGGGTCGAGAATCTGGACGACGGATTGATGACAAGCGAAAACGGGGATAATGTGAGAGTCCTGTCTTTGAATCTGGAATCTCTCAAGATGGAAACCAGGCCGGTCTACGCGTTCATCAAAAGAAAAGCGCCGGAATATCTGCTGGAGATCGTGACTAAATCCGGCAAATCAGTGACTACTACGCATTACCACCCTTTTTTCAGCATTAAGAACGGGCAGGTGATAGAGCTGAAAGCCGAGGAACTGAAGACCGGCATAAGAATCGCCGTGCCGCGGCAACTGCCGGTTACAAACGCTTCCTCCCGGCTTGATCTCTGGAAAATATTACGAAAATTCGGCAGAAACGATCTTGTTTACGTTCCTTTTTCCCCTGAATTGTCGGATTTTATATCGCGGATCAAGATGAATGATCCGCATACAGCCGTCGTATCCAACAGCGCGGCTGTCTGCAAGACAGTCGTATCTTCCATCCAGTCCGGTCAGGCCGTAAACATCCATAACTTTATTGAATTGTTGAAAGCGGCGGGTACCACGGAGATCCCGGATTTTGTAACGCATATAAAATCCCGCAGCTGCGGTAAGGTCAAGCTGCCCAGGCGCATAGACCGCTCCGCGGCCAGATTCTTGGGTTATATCCTTTCTGAAGGAAGGACCACTTCCTCCAACCAGGTCTGGTTTGTCAATGAAGACGAGAAAATCGTGGCGGATTACGCCGCATGCGCCAGGGAGGCGTTTGATGTGGAGGCCAAAGTATTCAACTACAAGGACTGCGCCCGGGACGTGCTTATTTTCTCCAGCGCTCTTTGCGGACTTCTGGATAAGGCTTTTGATCTGAAAGTAAACAGCGTATCGAGTGAGAAAATGGTCCCTGCCGCGTTATTCGGTAGTGAAAAAGAAGTGATCGGCGAGTTCTTGTCCGCATTATTCGAAGGCGACGGTTATATTTCGGTAAACAGGAAAGGGAGCGGGACTTATTTCGAGTATGCCACCGCCTCCGGACAGCTGGCTAAAGGAGTTTCCGGGTTGTTGTTGCGGTTGGGGGTGCAGTCGGTGATAAGTAAGAAGTATAAAGCCGCATCCAATACCCCGCGAAGGAACAAAAAGGCCTATTATTCGGTTTTCGTTTCCGGTTTGGACAACGTAAAGCTGTTGGCCGGTTTATTGAACTTCGTCGGGGCCAAGTCCGTGAAACTGGATGAAGTCAGGACGCTTGATTATAAAACCAACCCGAATCTGGATTTGATCCCGGAAATCAACGGCATCCTGAAAGAACTGGTCAAGCTTTCCGGCGTGAAGATCAAACGGTTCAGGAAAATCTCGCCCAGATTGGCGGCTTATTATGAGAACAGATGTTTTCCCACGCGGCAGGGTTTACTGGAGGCCCTGAGTATCGTTTCCGAACACGGCAGGATCTCCGGCCTGGCCAGGTCTCTTTACGATTACCTTAAGACCATTGCCGTTTCCGACGTTTACTGGGATGAGGTGGTCGGCATAAAGAAGGTCTATTCCGAGAAATGGGTATATGATCTGTCTGTATTGGGGAACCATAATTTCGTCGCCGAGGATATAATCGTCCATAACAGCAATATCTTCGATTCTATACGCTGGGTGCTCGGCGAGCAGTCCGTCAAGGCACTGCGCGGCTCGGCGATGGAAGACGTCATCTTTAACGGCACCGAGAAGAGAGAGGCGCTCGGCATGGCCGAGGTCAGCCTCACTTTCGACAATGCCCAGCGTTTCC
>CAZAVF010000085.1:0-5529 GCA_964488935.1 uncultured Planctomycetales bacterium
ACAGCAAGACGTTATTATAACCCACCCCTTTTGCCGTGTCAAACAAATAATCCCCCCTGCGGGCAGCCCCGGGACCGCCTGCAGATACGGCAAATTCACTGTCTGCGGATGCCGTAAAGCCCCCCGGACATGGCGTCCAGGTAAGCCGTCAATTCCCTGAAGCGTATCTCTTTATCGAAACGGCGCTTCATATCTTCTAAACGCATATTCTCCAGTTCATGCCGCACGCGCAGGCGCTCGAAATAAGCCTTGGTCACCTGCTCTATTATGTCCTGGCGCAGCTCCGCGGCGAGCTTGGAGCGCACGTCTATGGAAGTCTGGGCGTCGTTCCAGACGAGATCGCCCAGTTCCCAGCTCAGGGTCACCGACCATTCCTGCGTATACTTTCCTTTGCGCAAGCAGTCATCCTCCTGCCGAGTAGTTGAACCGCCCTCCCAGTGCCAGCGGTCGGTGCCGTTACGATCGGCGGAGACCGATACTTTGGGAAGCCAGCCGCGCGCCGCCGCCAGTTTCCTCCAGCGGAATATCTTATCCTGTCCGGAATCGGAAAGCGCTATCGACGCATCCACCACCTCCTTTACGCCGGGTTCCCCATCTTCCCCTGCGGAAGGCGGCGGAACCTCTTCCTCTTTACAGGCCGCCGGTCCGGAAGCATCTATGACACCATTATCGCAGAGCAGCAGGACCTTCCCGGGGACTGCCGCGGCGATATCGTTTATTCTTATGATGCCGGCGGGAACTGCCGCTTCCGACCAGCTCTCCGCGGCGGGATAATGAACGAAGACCTCTCTACCGTCCGTGGCATAGATCTCCCCACCGTATCCCGAGGTGAGCGCCGACAAAGGATACCGGGACAACCCCTGCGCGCTCAATTCCGCGGGTTCCCCTCCGGGGCCCTGCGTCAAGTAAACGCGGCCGCGGCAGTAAACACACACTCCCCCCTGCGGCAGCGCGGCGATCAACGCGTTTGGGCTCTCCCCGCTCTCCTGCGGGGTCTCGTCATCACCTCCGCCGTATTCGTTTTCCCCTTCGGGGACCGCGCCGCAGGAGAATATCCTTTCCCAGGTATTCCCGTTATCCCGGCTCTCATAGACCCCGTCCGCGGCCGCCAGATAAATGCCCCCCTGCGCGCCGCGGCAAAGCCGCCGGAGCGGCGTTGAGGACAATGCTCCTCCGGTCTTGACCCAGCGTCCGCCGCCGTCGACGCTGACGACCAGACCGTTCTTCCCGGCGGCAAAGACCCTGCCGCCGGAACAAAGAACGGAATACATATCTTTGCCCCTGAACACCCGGCGCCATTCCCTGCCGCCGTCAAGGCTGCAATACACTCCGGCGGAAGAAGCGGCAAAGATACTGCCGCCGGCCTCAGAGAATTCCCGCACCTCTCCCTTGATCCCGCGGGACCTCCCGTAACGCTCCCAGTTCAGCCCCCCGTCCGCGCTCCTCCAGACGGTCTCCTTCGAACCGGCCAGGAGAACGTTACCGCCGAAGCGCAAGATACACCTGGCGTCTTTTACCGACGCGCTGTCCTCCCCGGCTGCGTTCCTCAACGGCATCGGCGCGGCCAGGACCAGCGGGAACAGAACGATCATACACCATTTACGCATAATGCTCCTCCTTCCTTTTTGAGTAGAGAGCAGTGTGTCCGGTGTATAAAGTAAGAACATGAAAACAATATTTCACGTAATTACTCAATACTTTCCCACCCTATACTCCATACTTATAGAAACTCTTTACTTAATAGACGGTGCAAAGGGGGGAAATCTAACGGTTAATTTTTGCGCGGGCGCAGGGCCGGTCAAGAACGGGGTCGGGATCAATTCCATCGTGCGGGTCCAGGACGGGAAAACGAAGAGGGCTATAATTCCAGTTCGCGGAATTTGTCGCGCAGGTTGTAGAAGGCCGTCATATCTATTTCTCTCAGGACGGTCTGCGCCCTGCGCAGGTATTCCCTGGCCTCCTGCCTGCGCCCGGCGGATTTGCAGATAACGGCCAGATTGCAGCAGGCCTCCGCCAGTTCCGGTACCGCGCCGGCCTTGACGGCATTGGCTTCCGCGGACAAAAAAGAACGTTCCGCCGATACCCGGTCTCCGGTCTCCAGGTATAATTCGCCGATCATATTGTGGCCTCCGGAAATGTTGGTGTAGTTGCGCTGCTTAATGTCCAGCCCCAGCCCTTTTTGATAAAACTCCAGGGCACGGCTGTAATCCTTTTCCAGAAGAAAAACCTCCCCCAGATTGAAATAACAATCGCTTAATTCCTCTCCGGCCCCGAGACGCTCGAAGATGCGCTTGCTTTTCATGTAAAATCTTTTCGCCGCCGGATAATCGTCCTTGTTGACGAAAACAAGACCGATGTCGAAATAATCGCAGGCAAGATTGTATTTATGCCGGAACACCCACTGTTTCTCCCTGTTGATATCCGAGCTCTTGGTCAGGAGCTCCAGGGCGGCGTCATAGTTTCCCGCGTCGATCTGCCAGACCGCCATCCTGCGCAGGACCACCGCCTCGTTCAGACGGTCGCGGTTCTCCCTCGCCAGCGCAAGGGCCTTGCTGTAGAATCCCGCGGCCCTTGCGTGTTTTCCCTGCATCTGATGGATCCATCCGATCCCGGTATAGGCGCAGGCAAGGCCGCTTTTATGACCGCTCGCCGCGCATTGTCTGGCGAGCTCATAATAGCACTCCAGGGCCTCCCGGCGCCGGCCGGCGTGCTCGTAGATCTCTCCCAGGAAACGGTACGCCGCCACGCAGCGGGGCGTCCTGTTTATGACGTCCCTGAAAACGGCAGCGGCAGCGGTATGGTCACCGCCGCGGAACATCCTGCGGCCTTTAAGTAAAAGGATATAGTTGCCCTCTTCCTCATGCGCGGAGGGACCGAGAAAGAACACGGCCCCCGTCATCAACGCCGCCGCAGCGGCCTTCCAGTTTTTCCGCAGCCGGCTGCCCGCTGCGGAGGCCGTCCGCCTATCGTACAACACAATGTCCGGGCTGCCGTATAACACGTATCTGCTCCAGGTCCCGATGCCGGCCGGCCTCGATACGCGGCATAAACGCACGGTCTCCCCGATGGATGATCCGCACTGCAGGCGGCCGTAGAACCCGGCGGCAAAATCCCTGCAGGCGGCGTCCTCCGCCGCCGCGATCGTCCCCAGGTAATGCGTAGTCCCGTGCAGCAGGAATGAGCCCGCCAGAGGAGGCGGCCCCCGCCGCCCTGCCGCCGAAACGCAGGCGTTCGCGAAAACGAAGGACGGGAGAACGGAGGCCCCCGCGGCCTGCGCCACGTCCTCAACGCCGAATGTCCCGTCGCTGAGCACCCATCCTCCGGACTCCCCCGGCAGGCAATGCCCGGCGAAATGTATCATATCGTAGCGCCCGAGCGCCTCGCGCAGGAACATCTTCCCGGCGGGGAAAGACCTGAAATCAACGCTCACACCCGGCAGGCGCGACAGGATGCTTTTTATCTCCAGCCCCTCGGCGTAGGAATACGGCAATCCTCCCGCGGGATCGGCCAGTATAAGGACTCTCTCAAGAGAAGACCGTCCCTGCCTGCAGGGAGGATCTTTCTCCCCGCGGTAACGGAGTATCCTCGAACAGGCGAACCTGCGGCAGAGAAAGTCCGTCCCGTCATAAGAGAGTTCCCAGGGGACTTCGGCAAGCCGTTCATCAAGCAGTATCAAAAGGGTTTTACGTCCGCTCCCGGAGAGGACTTCCCTGACCCTGGACGGGAATACGGAATCCCACAGCAGTCGTCCGGGAGAGATCATATCCCGGGCATCGGCCCCGCCGGGGGAAGAGAAACCGCGGGTGGAAGAAAAAAAAGGGAACCTGCCGCATATAAGGCCGAGTTCCTCAGCGGGAAAACCGCAGCGCAGGTGAAGCCTGACCGGGGAACGTTTCACATCCTCCCGATCGAAAACGCCGAAAAATATCCCCCCGTCCTCCAGCGATATCTCTATTCTCAGCAACACCCCACCTTATCCGTTAAGAAGCAGTCTCACCGCCGCCAGCCTTGAGTCTTGCGGAGCGGATATCTCCAGCAGATAATCTCCGGCCGGCACTGAGTCGAAGACCGTCCGCCCCGCAGACAGGACTTTCGATTCATATTCACGCCCGCGGCGGGACAACGACGCCCGCAGGCCGCCGGGCGCAAGCCTGCCCCGGACCGCGCACTTTATCAAGAAAACCCCTCCGGAGCCGCCGGAGACCTCTATTTCAAGCCCGATACGGCCAAAGCCGTTCTTAAGCACGGCTTTACCCGATACCTGCGGCCGTCCTCCCCTGACGATACCTTCCAGCGCGTATCTCCTGAAAGACAATCCCCCGGACACCCGCAGCAGACGGAACACCCCTTCTTTCCAGGAGAATTCCGCCTCGGGAAGCGCCGCTCCGGAAAAGAGGTCCTTTAACGCGCTTTTTTGTTCCTGCCGCAGAAGCGGGACCGAACGGTTGTCGTCTTCCGCGGCCGCGATGGAGACGATCTCCGCGCACCTGTCGCACTCCAGAAGATGCTCCTTTACGTAAGCCTCTTCCGGCGCGCCCAGCCTCCCCTCGAGAAAACAGGCGATCGTCTCCTCGTCGGGATGCTTGAGGGGCGCCGCTGCGCGCGAAGCCTTCCAGCGCCGGTAAACTTTCTCTATCAATCGCCGCTCATCCGTCATCCCGCCCGTCCTCCCCGTCCCCGGCAATGTCATAGCCCCTGCTGCGGAAACAATCGCGCAGTCTGCCGACCACCCTTTTCCTGCGCATATCGACGGCACCTCTTGAACTGCGCAGCAGTTTCTGCAGGTGCCCGAGACGCAGGCCGCGGGCGAAATACAGTTCCATGAAGTATTTATCCTCGAACCCCAGTCTTTCTATACAGCTTTTCAGATGTTCTATCATTTCGCTCTCCTGCGCTGAACCGGCGGCGTCCGCGACCTCGTTCCCCTGCGTGGAGCAGTATTCATCGTCCGGGGTCTCCTCCTCCTGATAAAAATAGCGGGAACTGCGCGCGCGGTCTATGGTGGCGTTGAGCGCCACCTGGCGCAGCCAGCTCGCCAGGCTGCAGCCGTTCCTGGCCTGGAAGGTGCGAAGTTTGCGGAAATCGTCTTTAATAAAAGAAAGGAATATTTCCTGAAGTATGTCCTGGGGATTGATCTCGGAAGCGGAAGCGCCCCTGGCCTTCAGGGCGTTGTGGACGGAACTGAAGATAAGCTGGGAGTATTTGTCTACGAATTCGCTCCAGGCAGCCTTGTCGCCCATGACGCAGCGCCGGATGAAATCCATATCATCCATACGGGTATTCCGCCTATTTTGACTTGAATTCCCCCGTCCGGAAGTCGAGCGAAATGGTGTAAGGTGTCTTGGACTGGGGCGCCCTGCCTCCCCTTGTGCACCTCTCGGCCGTGCCTTTCTGGCCCTCGCAAGAAAGATAATAACGGAAATAATGGGTCGGGACGCATTTGTCCGGAGCGATCACGTCGAGCTCTTTGACCGACTGCGCGCTCTCTCCGGTGAACATGCTGAGCGCCTGCTGCGCGTTGCGCAGCTG
>CAZAVF010000086.1:0-5477 GCA_964488935.1 uncultured Planctomycetales bacterium
CTAAAGAATCGAAATTCTGCGGCCGCCATTTTAAAGCGAGTACACGGTATGACATAAATAAAAACAGTCCACGGTCCATGGTCGACAGACCACAGCCTTACAATTATTATTGTTGCTATCAACCCGAGAGAAACGCGCCCTCGAAAAAACGGTTTATACTTCGACGGCGCTCAATGTCAAAATCACGGTATTCAGGCCGTGGCATGTCGAATTCATTTACTTTTTTGTTATAGCAGAATTACGCCGAAAAAGCAACGATTATAACGGAATGAATCTCCTCGAAGGAAGCATGGAAGACTTTATCCCCGCTGCCCCATCTTTCAGGCTTTCAGCGGGGACACTTCTGACGGAACCATCTGCGGCAGTAAGGGTAAAACGGACCCGGTCCGGACCAGTCCAGGCGCGGTATATGATGATTCACTGTCCCCTCCGCTATGAGAAAATCATTATCGTAGTGGAGCCACTCGTGCTAAACCTTCTACGGGCTTCAGCAGTAAGCCTGTCGGATTGACTGCTGCAATGAGCTTGTCGAACTGATCGGGGCCGAAGCCGGCGGCTATTCACGGTTCTCGAGATTTGTATTTATTTAAACACGGTTTTCGGGTGTTTACAAGGCTTTTAAGGGGAATGCCGACTAAAAGACAAGGTTATGGGGAGAGGAAGAAACACCATCAACTCTACACACCACCGGCCTTAACAGGTTGGGGCAAATGACATCTTTGCATCGTCATTGCGGGCCTCGAAGAGGCGCGGCAATCTAATGTCTCGACGAGATTGCTTCGTCGCTTCTCTCCTCGCAAAGACGAAAAATATATAAAACCCCTGTATGACCCGGTCTCTTAAAGGCGGGGTTTTAACGCCGTCGAAGTATAAAAAAATCGGGGCAATTACTATCCGCGTTTTCGACACCATCTTCTACAAGAAGCGATCCTTCCCTGCTACCTACGTTCTCACTGGCAGCAGCCGGACCAGTCGGTGGTATAGACCCAGGAAGAGGTCGAGGTGTAGTAAGCGTATTGCTCGATGGTGCCGTCCGAGCGCACTCTCCAGCAGAGGCCGTATGACTTCCCCTGGGGGACCTTCCCTCCGGAGGTGCAGCGGTAGGCATACAGATAAACCAGGGTGGCGGCGGGATAATTCACCCCGTATCTGAAATATTGCGACGGGATGCAGGCGCTGGGAAAGTCGGCGGAGTCGGTGCCGATGTTAAGGTCGCTGCCGGTTATGGTGGACAAGGTCCCCTTATCGAAATAATACCCCTGCACCAGCTTGCGCATCGCGCCGATGTTGGCTTTGGCCTCCCCGAAACGGAAGCGTTCCAACTGTCTTATATATTGCGCGAATCCCACGGAAGCAAGGATACCGAGAATGATTATCACTATTATCAGTTCTATGAGGGTAAAAGCGCGTTTCTCCCGGACGGGAGTCGCAAAGAAGATTGACTGCGGAGTTTTCTCCATTGTCCTTTTTTTGATACGAATCAATGAATTGTAAGAAACAATTGCCGCCGTTATTTCCGGCGCAGACGGCAGACCTCCGCCTTCAATTCATTTATTTCGGCCTGCTGTGCCTTGATCTGGCGCTGCTGCGCTTTTATTGCGGTCACGGCGTAGGAAATGTAATCCACAAGATCTATGGCTTTCGTATCCTCAGCCAAAAGCTGGTCGGGGGATTCTTCCGCGATTATGCCGAGGTGGACTTTCTTGTTAAAACGCTCGTCCTTATAACGGAACCTAGCCATCTGCATTTTCGATAATGATTCCAGCACCTTGTCCTCTTCTCTATCCGAAAGATGCTTGATGTCCTGTTTCTTCTCCCTGGAGGAATATGTGGAGAATCCTCCGTTGGCCTGGCAGGGGTTGTTGAAGTAAAAAGCCGGTCTGTCGGTGCTTATGTGGAACCATGATGTATTGAGCGAACCGAATGTGGCGTAACCGTAAGGCGTCTGCACCTTCAGGGCGTTGTCGGTATAACTGCCGACGGTGCTGTCGTATACATGCAGGTTGCTGGTCGGAGCGGCTATCCCGATCCCGACATTGCCGGCGTTGGAAAAATGCGCTATGCATACACAGCAGGAAGGCGTGCTGTTGGCCGGATAACCCCAGATATCCAGGCCTGGATCGGAAGATCCCCTGTGATACAAAACCACATCCCCCTGGTAACCGGAATTAGAGGTGGAATGAAACCTCAACCCGGCATTAAGGCTGTCGGTGTCGTAACCGGGGCTGGTCAGCCACAGTCCGTTGCCGTTCAAAGCGTAATAAACCTCCAGAGGAGAAGAAGGACTGGTCGTTCCAACGCCCACGTAACCGGAACTTGCCGCATTTAAAACCAGTGGTGACGCTGAAATTTCGAGTTGTTTATAGCCAGGGCTATCACGATTATAAGAAATAATCCATCCCTTATCTTCTGCCGAAGAATAGAGTGCCTCAATTCCCTTGCCACTGGAACACCACGATGCAGTATTAGAATTCAGAGTTAAAGTATTTGCAATGCTTAATTGGCTTCTTGGCGCCGTAGTCCCGATGCCGACGTTGCCGGTTCCTTCAATTGTCATGACCCTTTTTGAACCGAGAGTTGAAGCGGTATCCGCCGTCTGATCCCAAAGCCAGAAATCAATTGCATTGTTCGTTGCCGAAGCAGAATTATGCCTTGTTCTGATCGAATGTGCATATCCTGAAGAATCGTAAGAATTCCCATTATAGGAAAAAATAATCTGACTGGAATCGGTACTAGTACTGGTGTCACCGCTTCTCAACTGTAACGATCGCCCGCTGGTAGCACTTCCTGAAACATCTAGTTTCGTAACCGGTGTCGCCGTCCCGATCCCCAACTTATCAGATACCAACAGATATCCATTGGTACTCGGGATATCGGAGGTATTGATACTGCTGTCGCCGTTGACGTCCCCCACCGCGAAACGCTTGGCTATCAGCGCGTCGTAACTGCCGCTGGGAGACGGATAATAGGTGGTAACGGTGATATCTTCGGAATGCAGTTGGCTGAAAGGTAATGCGGTTAAAACAAGCGGAAAGGCAATCAGCAATAGCTTCTTCAAAGAGAAAAAACGACCGGCCGGCCCGGGAATAGGAACACTCATTATCCTCCTCCATTGTGAGAAGCTTGTACTTTGACGACGCTAAGTCAGAATCATGAACAAACAACGGTCTAAAGGCTATGGATTACCGCATTATGAAGTATGTTTTTATTTAAACACGGATTACAAACATTGACAAGGGATTTTGGCGGGATGCAGGCAGGAATAACAGATAAAACAAAATGTAGCTTTTAACAACCGGGTATCCCAATCTAATAATATCCGGACGTCCCTCCCCAGATACCGGTGGAATAGTTAAGCGTAATACTGTAAACAGAGCCCGCATCGGCATTGGGGATCTTCCCTCCCGCAGAACATCTAACCGCCGTGCCGTTGACCGAATTAGTGCTGTAATAGAAATAATGCGTGCTCGTGCAGCTCGTCGGCATATCGACAGACAGATCACTCATGATACCTGCGTACGCCCCATATTCCAGAGCATACGCCGTCTGCGCCGTGCGTATCTGCCCCAGTATCATCCGCGCTTCAGCGCTGCGTCCTTTTTCCACCATTTTTACATATTGTGAAAAACCCAGACTCGCGAGGATACCAAGGATGATAATAACCACTATAAGTTCAAGAAGAGTAAACGCTTTCTTCATTCTCCTCCCCGGATTATTTACTGCGCGATGCGGACCTTATTTTTATGACACGGAGCTCTTCTCGCAATTCATCTATCTGTTTTTGCTGCTCCTGGATAGCTTTGACCATCGGGGCAATCAGTCCTTCGTAACTTAATCCCTTGACATCCCGGACCGTTTGTGTCGTGCCGTCGGCAAGTTTAATAGTGACTACGCCCATATCCGTCACCAATTGCGGAAAGACTTTCTGTATGTCCTGCGCCACAAAACCCATTTGGCTTGTCTTCGTAACGTCTGCGCTTTTCCAATTGAACCTTACCGGATCTAAACGAAGAATGGCAGCCAACCCATCATTCGGAGTAAAAGGCCTGATATTCGTCTTAAGACGCCTGTCTGAAGACACCGAATAGCTACCCGCGGAATTTATGGTAGAAACGGTCGTCCCGTTCGGTATCTGAAAACAAATGTAGTTACCGCCGGAAGCTTTCAAGAACGTGCTTCCGTTATTAATATGAGAGAGAACGCTATACCCCATAATCCAGACTCCATCCACCGCATTTATATCCAGTTTGCCGGCCGGGCTCATAGTTCCGATGCCGACGTTACCGAAAACACAAAGAGGGACATCCCCGCCTGCGCCGATAAAAACTTTACCGCTGGTTGCTCTAGACTTTATGTACAAGTCGTTGTCTTGCTGATAAAGCAAATCTATATTCGAAGTGCCGTCCGCTAAAGCATAAATGCTTCGGACATTAAAAATTCCTCCTCCGGCTATATCCAATCTACCTTGAGGAGAAGTCGTTCCAATGCCGACATTGCCGCCTTTAAAAGTCAAAACGTTATAATCTACTGAACTATGCCGCTCAATCAAATCATATTGTATGTTACCCGCGCCGGTATAATTTTGCCGCAGACGCAATCCCCAGTTATCATCAAAATTTACACGGAACATATCTGCCGTTGTCCCGGAGTTGTGAGATTTTGTCAGCTGCAACAGATGGTTTGGCGCCGTTGTCCCGATACCGACGTTGCCCGCGATATATGTATTCCCCGTTCTTGTATCAAAGGTATACCTCACTCCTCCATCCAGACTGCTTCTGAAAGCAATGCCGTACCAGCTTTCTAAGGCGCCATTATATGTTGTTATAGAAGCGCCATCCCCTGTCCCCTTAATTAATCCAATACCCAAATTAGCGTCTGCCGCCGATGCAACTCTTATTCCCTGAAGATTGTTAGCCGCGACATAAAGTTTATTATTCCCCGGGCTCGCCGTCCCTATCCCCACTTTATCCGCCACCAGCAAATATCCGCTGGACGCGGGAACGTCGGAAGCATTGATATTGCCGTCGCCATTGGTATCCCCCACGGAGAGGCGCTTGGCGTTCAAGGCATCGTAGGTGCCGTTAGGAGATGGATAATATGTGGTGATGACCATTTCTTCGGCGAAGGTGAAAGTCACGGGGGCCGTTATTATGGCAAGCATCCAGAAAATAATTATCCTGCGCATACGCTTGTCTCCTTAATAGTCGCATCATCCGCTTTGTAGACCACGGACAAGATTTCTCTTGAAAAATTCCCGCAACCTGCAAGAATTATACACCTTATCACAATCAGGTGTCAACAACAAAACCTTACTATAGTATGGTGATCGCTTAGGGGGGCATTTGGCTTTTTATAGAAGATAATTTAGAAAATACGGGACCGTAATGGAGCCCCACGGCTTGACAGCCGTGTAATGGGGATAACAATCGGACAGGAATACGGATAACCGGGGAATTCTGCGCTCGATTAATATTTCC
>CAZAVF010000087.1:0-5449 GCA_964488935.1 uncultured Planctomycetales bacterium
GTATAAGCACACAGGTGCAATACTTGGTCTCATGATAGGCCAGGGTATAAGCACACAGGTGCAATACTTGGCCTTCCGATAGGCCAAGGTACAGAGCGAAGCGAAAGGTCGTGAGGGAATTCTCGCAAGAGAATTCCTGGAATTCCTGTAATAGGAAATATAAATATAACCTGACAGGGCGCAGTTTTTAACCTAAAAAATATGAGATCACCGGTTGCCATAGAAATAGACCAGTCCAGCCTGAAACTTGTCTCCGGAATGCCGGATACCGACGGCAGGCCCGGGAATTCTTCTTGTCTGTCCGAGAACGTGGCGTCGCTTACGGACGAGCAGATCTCCGTGAAAGCCGCGGGATTGCTTGATCAGCATAAGATCGTCCCCGGCAGGACCACTCTCTGTCTGCAGCGCAGCCTGGTCACCGTAAGGAACCTCCATCTGCCTTCCCAGGACCCAAGAGAAATAGCGGAAATGGTCGAGCTGCACATGGTCAGGATCGTTCCTTATAAGAAAGAGGAGATCATCTATTCCTACAGTTTCCTCGGTGTGGATGAAATGGGATACGGCAAGGTGCTCCTGGCCATCATTAACATCGGGGCGGTCAGAAAACAGGTGAATATCCTGGAAAAGTCCGGATTTTCCGTGGACAGGGTGAGCCTGAGTTCTTACGGAGTATGGCTGTCGGTGGTCTCCCTTTATCGCAGGGAACTTTCCGAGCAGGATCTTTATATCCTGCTGGATGTGGACCGCGATTTCACCGATTTCATAATCTGCGACCGGGATAAACTTCTTTTTACCCGCAGCATAAATATCGGCGCCAAGGACATCGAAATGACTCCGGAAGCGGGCATATCGAAGCTCATAGGCGAGTTGAAACAGTCGCTGATAATATTCTATAACGAGGAGGTCAACCGTAAACCGGCGCGCATATTCCTTGGCGGGGCCGAGCTTGTCGGGCATTTCGGCTCCACGATAGGTTCGGAACTCAACATCCCGGTGACTCTCTTCTCGGCTTCCTGCGGGCAAAGTAAGGCCTCCCCGGGCAGGAGGGACGTCTCTTTCTCCGGCGTCGCCGCCCTGGCTTCATGCCATGAGGAAAAGGGCTTTTTCTTTCTCGTGCCGGAGATCCAGATACGGAAGTCTTTAAAGGAAAAGATACGGCTTTTGCTTGTTCTCGGCAGCGCGGTCATATACATACTTACCGTTATATGCGCGTTATTCCTTTCCAGGATATACACCCGCCAGAATTACCAGAAAGAACTGGAAGACAGATCGGCGGCAATAGAAGGGGATATGGGAGAGCTGTTCGGCAGGCTGGGGAAGATCGGGTTCATCAGGGATTCCCTCGCCGCCAGGAACAAGCCGCTGTCGGTAATGAAACAACTGTTCAATTCCATCCCGGCGGAGATATCGGTCACCTCTTTCGATATGGACCAGCAGAGCGTAAAGATAAGGGGCAGGGGTTCGCAGTTGTCGGACGTCTATAAGTTCGTGACCACCCTGGAGAGCTCCAAGTATTTCAAGGAAATAGAGACGAAATACACGCGGAAGAAAAAGACCAAGGACGGGGAATTCACCGACTTCGAACTGGAACTCGTCATTTAGGGGAGCAACGTTATATGGCCGCTTTCAAACTCGAGAGAAAACAGAAGATAATCGCCTCCGCCGCCGCCGGCATATTGCTGCTTTTGTTCTTCAATAAGATCATCATCGGCGGTATCGGCGAGAAGATGAATTCTCTGGAAAAGCAGATCAGGCTGGCTGAAGCCAGGATGGCCAGGGACATGGGGATAGAAAAGGACAAGGATAACCTGGTGGAGGAATATAAATCGTACCAGGCTTATTTTAAATACGCCGGAGATGATCAGACACAGATCATATCCGATTTCATGAGGGAGATAGAGCGGCTTGCCAAAGAGACCGGCATATCCATCGTGGCATTGAGCCCGCGTTCCGAACCGGAGAAATTGAAGGAAGCGGTGAAATACAAGGCGGATTTCAAGATGGAAGGTACCCTTGCGCAGGTACTGACTTTCATGAGCGGCGTGAAGGACAATAAGCTGCTTATAGGGTTCGACAGGGTCATGCTCGCGCCTAAAGATGAGACGGGGCTGTCGATCAAGTTTGAAGGCGTGCTGAGCATAACGGTACTTTAACCGGTAGTTTACACAGGAATCCCATAAAATATCCCTAATCCATCGCCATGGCTGCGTTCTGACCGCAGCACCGCCCTTGTTGCCGGAATGAGACTGAAAAAAGACGGAGATGACGGATTCACCCTTGTGGAGCTGATGGTCGCGGTCTCCATACTGGCCTTCGGCATAGCCCTTGTGGTCCGCTCTTTTTCTTTGATAGCGGCTGTCCTGGACAATTGCGACAACCGCGTCGCCGCCGTGCGGTTCATGTCGGGCAAGATGGGGCAGACCGAATTGATGGAGAAAGAGGAAACCGGTATCACGGAGACGGAAGATCAGGAAAGCCTTCAACTCGGCGTCAGGCCGGCCGTATGCATAAGCCGGGCGGCAGCCATAGAGAATCCTCAACTGGATGAAAAAGATATCTCCCTGGTGGAGAATACCCTTACCGTGAGCTGGAAAGAAGGGAATAAAAACAAGAATGCCGTTCTGGCCGCGTATTTTAAACAAAAGAAGGACGAGTGACGTGATTTACCCGGTTCTCCGGACCGGACCGGACGCCCGCGGCGGATTTTCCCTGGTCGAGATGCTGGTCTGCGTCAGCATTATCTCGGTCATAGCAATAGGGTTGATGTCTGTCTTCTTCGCCGGAGTAAGGATATGGAAAAGGGCCTCCGGCGGGGATTTTTCCTCCATGTCGGCCGCGCTGGAGGCGGAGAGGATCTCCTCGGAGCTCAGGCAGTGTTTATCGCTGCAGGCCGCCGGCTGTTCCGGAAAGAAGGACGAGTTTAGTTTTTCTTTTATTTCCCCGGGAGGCAGGGTGGTGCGGGTCAACTATAAATTCGACACGGAGGAAAACAGGCTTAAACGGTCGGAGACCGATATGGCTTCCATTCTGGCCGAGGATGAGGAAACGTCCGAGCGTTACGTCGACTGTTTCAGCGGTTTTTCAGCGGAGTACCGGAGTTTTGATAACGAGAGCCAGGAGTTCGCCTGGCAGGACACCTGGGATAAGTCCCGCGGCGTTTTCGGCGCCGTAAGATTAACTTTCAAGGCCGGTGATGAAGAATTCAGCAGGATCGTCATGGTGCCCGGCAGATAGCCCGGGGAGCGTCCTGATCGCCGCGATATGGATACTGGTCATGCTCACCATATTCGGCGCCGGGTTATACCGCATAGCCTCTGCCAGGATCCGGATGTCGCAGGCGGTCGAATCGCGGATAATCTCTTATTATCTGGCAAAGTCCGCTTTGAACGACGCGGAGTCCTTTCTGTTCAGGGATGACAGGCCGGCCTACGATACTCTGTTCAGCCTGTCGCAAGAGCATGACAAGTCCGTAGGCAGCGGTGGATTTATTTATACTGTGGAGGATGAGGAGAGAAGGATAGACATAAACCAGAGTTCCTCCGAGATCATAGCCAGGCTGCCCGGTCTGAACGCGGAGCTCGCGGAGGCGGTGGTCAATTCTTCCCTGCGGCCTTTCGCGGCGAAGGAAGAGCTTCTTCTTGTGGAAGGCATAAGCGGGGAGATATTCGACGGGCTGAAGGATTTCATCGGCGTTTATTCCGGCGGGAAGGTCAACATAAATACGGCCCCCCTGGAGGTGCTGATCGCCCTGGGCATAGATAAGTCTCTGGCCAACACTATAGTGGAATTCCGCAAAGGGCCGGACGGCATGGAAGGGACTTCCGACGACGAAGTGTTCGAGAGCGCGTCCGAGATCATCAGCCGCCTGCGTTCCCGCGTTTCCTTCATGGCCGCGCAGGAGCAGACGCTTACCGGGGTCATGGACCTGCTTACAGCCGGATCCCGGTATTTCCGCTTAAAGATCAGGACTTATGTTTTCAACAAACAGTCGATGTATTACGAGGCCCTCATAGGACAAGGCAGTATATTGGAATGGCGCGAGCGTTGATCATCATAAGGAGGCCGGATATGTCCCATAAAGATGAGTGGAGAGGTTTCACGCTTATCGAGCTGATGCTGGTGGTTATCATACTGGGGGTTCTTGTCTCCATGGTCGTCCCCAGGATGGCCGGGAGGTCGGAGCAGGCCAGGGTCGAAGTGGCCAAGGCCGACATAGGCATGAACATCCCCATGGCTTTGAAACTCTATGAAATAGACAACGGCTCTTTCCCCAGCACGGAGGAAGGTCTGGCGGCCCTCCAGGCCGCGCCCTCCTCGGCGAAGAACTGGAAAGGACCTTATGTAGAGAAAAAGCCGCTCGATCCCTGGGGCAACGCGTATCAGTATAAATCCCCCGGAACGCACCGCACGTATGACTACGACCTTTCCTCCTACGGCAAGGACGGGGTGGAGAGCTCGGACGACGTGGTGAATTGGGAAGAGTAGGGAACGGTTCCACTCCCCGGGCGCCTGTCCTGAGCAGTTCGACAAGCTCACTGCAGCAGCCGGTTCGACAGGCCCGCTACCAGGGTTTGCCGAAGGGTTAGCTATACCCTTTGGTTAAAAACAGTTGACAATTACGCCCGATTATAGTAAAATTTTATAAACTATTTATAACGTTATTCGGCAACTCGTTGATTTTTAGATAGTTACAACAACGCCGCCCCTGTGCGGCGTGGAATAGCACATAAGGGGGAATGATGGGTGAGTGGATCGGAATAGGCAGGCGCGCGCGCAGATGTTATGGATTTGATGAAATAGCTCTTGTCCCCGGGGACAGGACTGCAAATCCGGCGGAAGTGGATACTTCCCTGGAGATAGTAGGCAGGAAATTCTCCATTCCGATAATGGCGGCGGCAATGGACGGCGTTGTGGACGTGGATTTTGCGGTGGCCATGTCGAAACTCGGGGGTATCGCCGTGCTGAACCTGGACGGCGTGCAGACCCGTTACGAGAACCCGGGAGAAGTTCTGGACCGCATAGCCAAGGCTTCCCCGCAGGAAGCCACCGAGCTCATCCAGAAAATCTACACCACTCCCATCAAAGAGAAGCTCATCAGGAAAAGGGTGGAACAGATAAAACAGCGTAAGGGTATCGCGGTGGTCAGCTGCATTCCCGCCCATGCCGAGGCCTTCGCGAAGATAGCCGTCGGCGCAGGGGCCGACATATTCGTCATACAGTCCACCGTTACCACCACAAAGCATATCGCCAAAGAATACAAAAGCCTGGACCTGGAAGCCTTCTGCAGGAAGATGAAGATACCGGTGATCCTCGGCAACTGCGTGACTTACGAGACCACCCTGGCTCTTATGGAGACAGGGGCTTCCGGTCTGCTGGTCGGGGTCGGACCGGGCGCGGCCTGCACCACCAGGGGAGTGCTGGGCATAGGAGTGCCTCAGGTGACCACGAC
>CAZAVF010000088.1:0-5436 GCA_964488935.1 uncultured Planctomycetales bacterium
TCATGCCGTTAAAAGCCTCTATCAGGCTCCGCAGTTCTTCATCGGCATTCTCCATTTTTACCCTAAAGTTCAGGTCCTCATGCGTAATATGATTGGCCGTGTCCGTGATCTCTTTTATCGGAATCAATATCCTCTTTTCGATCATGCGCCCCGCGCAATACCCCGCCAACGAAACCGGCAGGAACGGCGCCAGTATAAACAACAGTCTGTAATAATGTAAAATCCCGGGGGGCAGGCACAGGAGGAGTAATACATATAAAGATAATGATATCCCCAACAGAACAACGGATAACAAGGTTATCTTCCTACTACCGATCCCGAGACGCATCTTACCCCCGTAAAACATATCCTTTACCTTGAACGGTATGGATAAGCTGTTTACCCTTCCCTTTATCTATCTTCTTGCGCAAAAAACTCACGTAAACATCAATAACGTTAGTGAAGCTGTCGAAATTCTCATGCCAAACGTGTTCCGAAATCATCGTCCTGCTGACCACGCAATCGGCGTTAAGCATCAAATACTCCAGCAGCGCGAACTCTTTGGCCGTCAACACAATCTCTTTACCGGCTCGCGTAACTTTATGCCGCGACGGATCCACCTCCAGGTCCGCGACCTTGAGAATGCCGGTTTTATCGGCCCTGCCCCTCCTTAATAAGGCGCCGACTCTGGCCAATAATTCCTCGAAAGCGAACGGCTTGGTTAAGTAATCGTCGGCTCCGGCGTTCAACCCCATCACCTTATCGCTTACCAGGTCTTTGGAAGTCAGCATCAGAACCGGCACATTGATTTTTTTACGCCTAAGCTCTTTGCAAACACTGATACCGTCTTTATGCGGCAGTATAATATCGAGAATTATGAGGTCGTACGGGTTGACTTCGGCCAGAAACAGCGCTTTTTCTCCGTCATCTGCGACATCGACCACGTAATTCTCCTCCTTCAGCCCTCGCGCGATAAAACCGGCTACCTTTATCTCGTCTTCTACCAATAGTACCCGCAACTTTCTCTCCTCTTCCGAAAAATCAGACGATACCTCTGGATAACATGAATTCCGCCGTTCATCTCGGATTATACGATACTTTGAGCGATTCCGAGAACAATATATGAATGCGCCGATATAATTATAACATAGCTCCGCAAGTACCGGTTTTTATTTCCAGAGCGCCTTAGCCGGTTTCCTGGAAGGGATGCGGCTGTAGCGGTATTTGGGATAGCCGAGCATCATCACCGCTCCGGAGGCGGCGCGTGAAGACAGGCCAGCGGATTTCCGTACCTCCGGGGACTCGTTGATCGCCAGGTTCACGTATCCCGCCCAGCAGGCGCCGAGCCCCGATCCGAATGCGGCGAGCTCCAAGTAAGTCCCGGAGATCAAACACGACTGCGCGGCCAGGACGTCGTCCTTCAGGCCGTAAGCGATGACCAGGCAGGGCGCCCTGCGGCAGATGCGGTCTTCGTTATTTTTCCACGCCTCCACCAGGCGGTCGAAACGCAAAGAAGCAGCCATAGCGGACCCTGCGCTCAGCAGCCCTTCCATCCAGGCAACGACCAGACCGCTGATCTCGCGCACCTTCTCTTTACCGGAGATCACCGCCCAGTTCACCGGCTGGCGGTTGATCCCCGAAGGAGCGTAACGGGCAAGATCCAGGAGTTTCTCTATAGTCTCCCCGGGCACGGGGTCGTCCTTATACGTCCTTATGGAACGCCGGCCTTTCAGGAGCAATTCCAGCTGTTCCGTCCCCGGCAACCCGGAATAATCGAACCGCAGGGCATCTTTGGCCTCCATCCCGGCAAGCCTGATCGACCCCGGAGGGCAGAACGCGAAACAATGCCCGCAGTTGATACACAATTCCTCCCCGCCGGGGATGAACTCCGGCACGCGTTCCTTTTCGTTCATCCGCAATATCCCCACCGGGCAGATCTCCACGCACTTGCCGTCTCCCCTGCAGGTCTTTTTATCGACCTCAAAAATACTCATTCCCGTCCTCTCTTCCAAACTAAAGCCTGACGCCTATGGCCCTTTTTAATACAACTGCTTGTTCTTCCTCGCCGACCAGTCGTAAAAAAGCTTCCAGCACTCCTCCAGCAGCACGCCGCCGGTGATCCTGATCTTCAACTTCCCCATAGATGCGAGTTTGGCGGCCGGGATGTTCAGCTCGTTGAAACCGATCTTTTTGGCGTCGCCGGTCCTGGTCCCGAAGATGATCGTCCTGATCCTCGCCCAGTGTATCGCCGAAAAGCACATCGGGCACGGCTCGGTGGTGGAATAGATCACGCAGCCGGAGAGATCGTATTTTCCCAGTTTCCTGGAGGCCGCCCGTATCGCGTTGATCTCGGCGTGGCAGGTGGCATCGTTCTTCAGCACGGTATTCCTGGCAACGGCGATCACCCTGCCGTTTTTGACGATGCAGGCGCCGAACGGACCGCCGGTCATCGACCTGATGTTCTTCCTCGCCTCCTCCACCGCCAGCTTCATGAATTTAGTCTGCATATTAATATCCTTTATTAACGTAGTGAGTATTTTGGGGAGAGGGGATCGCGTCTTTACTCCATACTCTATACGATATTTATTATACTCTCGACTCTATACTCTGAATTTATTCTATCAGCACCATCCCGTAATAATTGCCCTTGCAGTTAGCCGAGGAGATCACCTTTATCGGATAACCGTTGGCGCGCACCGTGGAATAAACGTCTATGCCGCAGGCCTCCATCGACGGCCTGGTCTTCTCCGGATTACGGCAGAACTTCCCGCATTTGCCGCACAACTGACACGGCCCGGCCCCCATCCCGAAGGCCTTGAAATAACCGTCCAGGAATATCTCCCGCTCCAAAGCCGGGATCAAGGCGTGGATGTCCGTATACTCGTCGCCGTGCACCAGCAGCGCTTTCTTGTAGGAACTCACCACCCGCCGCGTCACCTCCGGCGTCGGTGAATAAGGAGGACAGGTCAGGCTCCGGCCGTAGCCGTCGCAGCCGAACTGGCATTTTAGCCTCACCCAGTCGGCGACCACGACGCTCGAGGCGGAGATCACCTTTGCCTCCTTCGCCCCCATCTCCTTCGCGCGCTTTATATATTTAGTATAGGCCGGCATGCAATATCTCCGCATTACGTATTGTGTTACCCGGATTACGTTCTGTATCCGTGTCCCATTGTCCGGGATTGTTCATAATATATTCGCGTATACGGCTCAACGATGATCCATCGCGGATGATATGGTCATAAAACGATTTTTGCCAATGGAATTTGTCCCTGGATTTAATCGTTTCATTTATGCGCCGCGATGAAAATGTCTTTAACGCGCGGATGATTTCCGGCAAGCTATGATTTCTTGTAGGAAACGGTTTCAAACCGTTCCCTACGGGTTCATTTTTTCTGGAATTTATATTTAATGAACAAAACCAAACCGGCGACAAGGATCAGGAGCGTAACGCTGTTGGCCAGGATAAGGGCCAAATTACTCAAATGGATCCCGTAAACCAGCCAGAGAAAGATCCCGAACATGAACTGCACTATGGTCACAATGCTTATATCATTCACCGACTTGGTGCGGTAGATCTTGATCACCTGCGGCAGGAAGCCGAACATGGTCAGGAACGCCGCCGACAACCCTATAATATCCCAAAGCATAATTTCCCTCTCCTCTTAATAAACAGCAAAGAATTAAGTATCGTACTCCCGGACTACTCCCCGATCATCTGCAGCACTACCCGGCGGTCGCGGGGGCGGTTGTCGAACTCCGCCAGCACTATCTGCTGCCAGGTGCCGAGCATCAGCTTGCCGTTGTCGAACGGCACGGTCAGCGACGGCCCCTGCAGCGCGGCGCGCAGGTGGCTGAAGCCGTTGGCGTCTCCCCAAGTCTCGTCATGGGCGTAATGCCTGCCCTGCGGGGCGATATTATTATACAGTTCCTGCATGTCCGTGATCAGGCCGGACTCGTACTCGAAGGTGGTGATCCCGGCGGTGGAGCCGATCACGAATACCGTGACATTGCCATTCCGCAGGCCGGCGCTTTCCAGGTTCTTCTGCACCTTGACGGTGATATCTATCAGGTCACCGGCGCCCCGGGTCTGCAGCTCGATCTGCTTCGTGATGATCCTCATCCCACCGCCTCTTTAACGGAAATTGTAATGCTTGCGCACGGGTTTCTTGATGTCCCAGACGCAGGAGAGCCCCACGGGAAAAGTCACGAAATCCCCCTTGCCGAAACTCACCTTCTTCCCGTCCTTGGAAGTGACCTCCGCCTCCCCTTCCAGGAAATAACACTCCTCCACCGAATCATACTGCCAATCGAAACGCGAAACCTCTTTTGTCCAGACCGGCCAGCCGAACACGCCCCTCTTCTTCAACTCCTCCTGCCCCAGTTTCTGTACTGTGATCTCCATACCGACGCCTCCTTGATACAAGTCTAAACCTTACCTGTTTTCAGACTTTGCGCAAATTTCCTGACCCTGCCGCGGATACCTTTTATATCTTTAACCTCCCCCGACTCACGCGCATCCGGCACCAGGAGAGAACGGAAACGCATCCCGCTGTAATCCGCGATCAACTTAAAAGATCCTTCGACTATCTTAAGCCCGATATCTTCGTAGGCGCTTAATATAAGCCCCATCGTCTTCCCCCTCATCGGAGAAGTAAAAGTGTCTGTCTTGTTGTCCCACTTATAAAGAGAGAACATCCGGTCGATGATAAGCTTAAGCTGTGCGCTCGGACCGTAGAAATAAAGCGGAGTCGCAAAAACGATCACATCCGCCTTCTGCATCTCTTTCAGAACCTCTTTGACGTCGTCATTGATGACGCATTCATACTTCGCGAGCTTCTGACAGGCCCGGCAGGAAGTGCACCCGTTCACCCTGGACTTCAAAGACGCGGCGCGCACGACCTTGACCCTCGCGCCAATCGCCCGCGCCTCCTCGCTGAACCATTCAACAAGCATAGCGGTATTACCGTCTTTCTTGGGACTGCCGGAGAGGATAACAATGTTTTCAGGCATACAAACCTCAAATTTCTATGTATTTACCGACATTTATATTAATTACTATTTTTTATCTGCTTAAGATCGTTCACTCTTCCCCGAAGATCTTCCTTTTCTTTCTCTAACAAGGTTTTTATCCGTGTAATAGCCTTTATATGCCTGCCTTCCTCAAATGCATCTTTGGCTGAGCCAGCTAAATGTTCCTCTTGAACTATAGATTCATAAAGTTTCTTCATATTTTCATTATGCGCATCAATAATACGGTTGACTTCAGACTGCATATCGTTTTTAATAAAAGCTGTTTTCTCTTTAAGTAATACATTGGAAGGGACTCCAGTACCTACTCGATACCCGATTCTATAACTGCCTCCAGCGACAAAAAGAATAATGCCTATCAAAATAGCCCAAGCGCTAATAGATAATGCATGAAAAACTTGAGGAATAGTCAATTTTCTTATATCTTCG
>CAZAVF010000089.1:0-5311 GCA_964488935.1 uncultured Planctomycetales bacterium
TCTTCTATGCAGACTATATGCGCTTCGCGCTCGTTGTTGATCAGGTCTATCATCGCCGCCAGCGTGGTGGTCTTGCCCATGCCGGTGGGACCAGTGACCAGCACCAGCCCGTTCGGCCGGCGCGCGAGCTCCATTACGATGGGCGGCAGGCCGAGGTCGTCGAACGTGGGGATCTTCAGCGGAACGCGGCGGAAGGCGGCCTCAACCGAGTTCTTCTGCAGGTGGACGTTGACCCTGAAACGGTCCATCCCGGGGAGAGAAAGAGAGAAGTCCAGCTCCAGGTCCTTCTCGAACATCTCCTTCTGGGATCCGTTCAGGACGGAATATATCATCTGCTTTGTCTCCTGCTTGGTCAGGGACGAAAGGCCGGTGCGGTAAAGTTTACCGTCGATGCGCAGTATGGGGGGTTCGTTCTCGGTGATATGCAGGTCTGAAGCGCGTTTATCAATGCACAACAGCAGGAGCTCATTGATTTCCATCAATTACCTCCGTTTCATAAATATTTCCTGGGATCCGCTATCCTGCCCTCCAGGGCGGAAGCGGCCGCCAGCGCCGGCGACCCAAGATAAATGAAAGCGTTGGGATTACCCATCCTTCCCTTGAAATTGCGGTTTGCCGTCGAAATGACCTTCTCGCCGTCGGCCGGTATGCCGTTATGCGTGCCTACGCACGGCCCGCAACCGGCGACCACGACCGCCGCCCCGGCAGCGACAAAATCCTCTATGATCCCTTCCTTGAGCGCACGCAGGTATATATCGCGCGAAGCTGGAGCGACTATCAGCCTGACTCCGGGAGCCACGCTGCGTTTCTTCAGCACCGCCGCGGCGGCGCGCAGGTCGCTCAGGCGGCCGTTGGTGCAGGTCCCGATGAACGCCTCTTCGATCTTTACCCCCTTGACCTTTCCCACGGGAACCGCGCTGTCGACGCTGTGCGGCAAAGAGACCTGCGGTTCCAGCCTGGAGACGTCGTATTCCAGCACCTGCGAGTAACGCGCCCCCTTGTCCGGAGCCTGCCGCCTGATCTTCGAAGCCGGGACCCCCCTGGCCTTGAACCAGGCCGCGGTCTTGGCGTCCACCGGCATCAATCCGGCCTTGGCGCCCATCTCCACCGCCATATTGGAAATGGTCATTCTTCCGTCCATATCCATGGCGTCTATCGCGCTGCCGGAGAATTCAACCGCGTTATACGTGGCGCCGTCGGCCTTTATCTTACCGATAACGTAAAGTATCACGTCCTTGGCGTAAACTCCCCCGGGAAGTTTCCCGTTGAGCACGACCTTGATCGTCTCCGGGACCTTGAACCAGTTCTTCCCGGCGGCAAGCGTAACGGCCAGGTCGGTGGAACCGACCCCGGTCGAGAAAACGCCCAGGGCCCCGTACGTGCAGGTGTGCGAATCGGCCCCCAGGACCAGATCGCCCGGAAGTATCAACCCGGATTCCGGGATCACCTGGTGGCAGACGCCGCACCCTATATCGAAGACCGGCTGCTTGAATTCCGCCCCGAAAACGCGCATTTTCTTGTGCACGCGCGAAACGCCCTCCGAGGGGGACGGGGCGCTGTGGTCTATCACCATGCAGAACTTCGTCTTGAGCTTCTTTATGCCCATCTCGCGCACGCGGTCGATTATAATGGAGGATGTCCCGTCCTGCCCGAAAGTGAAATCGACCTTGCAGATCGCGAAGTCTCCGGCCCGCAGGTCCCTGCCCGCGTGCGCGCTCAATATTTTTTCCGCCAGCGTCTTGGGGCTCATAGCGTTTTCACCCACTCCTCTATCCTGTCCATCCCTTTTTTTATCTGCTCCATCCCCGTGGCGAAGCTGAACCTTATATAGTCCTCCCTGCCGAACCCTTCCCCCGGTATGACCGCCACGAATTTATCCTCCAGAAGCCTGCCGGAAAAAGCGGCGGAATCCATGCCTGTCCCGGAAATGTCGCAGAAGACGTAAAAAGCCCCCTGGGGCAGGACCGGCTTCAGGCCCGTAATAGAACTCAGCCTGGTCAGCATATAATCCCTTCTGCCGGCGTATTCCGCGCGCATATTCCCGGCGAATTCCTCCGGGGCCTTGAGCGCCGCCAGCGCCGCCTTCTGGCTTATGGAAGAAGGATTGGAGGTGGTATGGTCCTGTATGCGGCCGATGGCTTCCGCAACGTCGGCCGGGGCGCCCAGGTAACCGATGCGCCAGCCGGTCATTGCGTAAGTCTTGGAAATGCCGTTGACCGTCACCGCCAGCTCTTTCATTTCCGGATGCAGCCCGGCTATGGAAATATGCTTCAGCCCGTCATAAATAAGCTTCTCGTATATCTCGTCGCTTATGACGAATATCTTGTTGGCGGCGCACAATTCGGCTATCGCCAGGAGTTCCTTGCGGTTATATACGGAACCTGCGGGGTTGGAAGGGCTGTTCAGGACCAGGACCTTGGTCTTTGGGGAAACGTAGGCGTTAAGTTCCTCTGCGGTGACCCGGAAGCCGTTCTCCGGAGCGGTCTTCACGAAACGCGGCAGCCCGCCGCAGAGATGCACCATCTCGGGATAGCTGACCCAGTAAGGCAGGGGTATGAGGACTTCGTCTCCGGGGTCTACCAGCGCCATCAGGGCGTTGAAGATGGAATGCTTGGCGCCGCAGGAAACCACCACCTGCTCAGGCTTGTAATCAAGCCCGTTGTCGCGCCTGAATTTTTCGCTGATCACTTTCTTAAGCTCGGGGATACCTGTGGTAGGGGTGTATTTAGTGAAACCGGAGTTTATCGCCTCTATTGCGGCGGCCTTTATGAAATCCGGAGTGTCGGCATCCGGTTCGCCTGCGGCGAAACTCACGACATCCTTGCCTTCGGCCTTGAGTTTCCTGGCTTTTGAAGTTACCGCCAGTGTCGAAGAGGGCTTTATCTTCTTCAGTCGCTCGGCTATCCTGGTGTCTATGCGCATAGTGTGAGCCTCACTTGGCGCCGGAGGCGCGAAACGCCCCCGGCTGAAGAACGGCCTGGCTGTTGCCGGTTTACGGAGTAGATTTATCTTTCTTGTTGAACATCCCCTTTATGCCGCCCAGGATCTTCTTCCCGCCCGGCTTGCCTTCTTCCGCGGCGTTACGCTGCCTGGACTTTCTCGGGGGCTGGGCTTTCGGCTCCTCTTTTACCGTCTCCGCCTCGATGACGGGCGTTTCCTTTTTCGAGACCGGGCGTTTGGCGGCCGGCTGCTCTTTGCCCTTGGGAAGGCGCGTGAACTCCAGAAGCACTACCTCCGCGTTGTCTCCACGCCTGTTGCCGAGACGAAGCACGCGGCAATATCCGCCCTGGACGTCCTTGAAGAGCGGACCGATCTCGCCGAAGAGCCTGGAAACCAGCTCGTGGGAGCAAAGAACACGATAAGCGCGCCGTTTGGCGGCCAGGGTATTCTCCTTTGCCAGCGTGATCATCTTTTCCGCTTCCGGCCTGACCGCCGCGGCTATGCCTTTGGTGGTTTTTATCCTGCCGCAGTCTATCAGGTTGCGTATGGTGCCGGAAACGGTGGCTTTCCTCCAGCTGGTGAATCTGTTCAAACGGCCTTTCTTCAGCTTATGTCTCATTTCATTCCCCTCGGATGTAAGGCGGCTCCTGGAAAACGGCCGCGGGAGTGTTGGTCAATTACGACGATTTCTTGAGCTTTTTCGGGTCGACCGCCATGCCGAGGGTCAATCCCATCCCGGCGAGCAGTTCCTTTATTTCGGTCAGAGACTTCTTTCCGAAATTCTTGAAACCGAGCATATCGTCCTCGGACCTCTTGACGAGATCGGCTATTATCTTTATATTGGCTTCCCTCAGACAGTTGGAGCTGCGCACAGACAATTCAAGCTCAGAGATCGGCAGACGCAGTTTCTCGTACAGAGAGACCTCTTCTTTTGTCATCTCGGGCTCCTCTTCCTCCAGGTCCTCGGGAAGCTGGCCGAAACTGACGAATATGTCCAAGTGTCTCTGCAGTATGTTCGAGGCGTAAAGCAGGGCGTCCTTGGGGGCGATCGAACCGTTGGTGGTTATTTCCAGCACCAGCTTGTCGTAATCCGTTTTCTGCCCCACGCGGGTGTTCTCGACGTAGAAATTGACGTTCTTGACCGGGGTGAAGATCGAGTCCACCGGTATGACGCCGATCGCCTGGTCTTCCTTTTTGTTGATCTCGGCAGGAACGTAACCGCGGCCGCGGCCCACTTCCAGTTCGGCCTCGAACTTGGAGTCCTTGGTCAGGGTCGCGATGTGCAGACCGGGATTGACCACGTCTATGGTCTCGTCCGTCTCGATATCCGCGGCCGTGACCGGCCCCTTGGTGTCTTTCCTGATATAGATGGTCTTGGGTATGTTGGAATGCGAGCTCAACACCACGCTCTTGAGGTTGAGGATTATCTCCGTGACGTCCTCCTGCACCCCGGGGATCGCGGAAAACTCATGGTTGACCCCGCTGAACTTTACCGAGGTTATCGCGCTTCCCTCGATCGAGGAGAGGAGCACCCGGCGCAATGAATTGCCGAGGGTCACCCCGTAGCCCCTTTCGAAGGGCGCGGCGGTGAACTTGCCGTAAGTCCCGGTATAGGTTGTCTCGTCACACTCTAAACGTTTCGGTAGTTGGAAATCCTTCCATTTTATGCCCATTTCGCTCGCTCCTTTGCGACTTTAAACCGCAAGACCGTCAAGGCCGGCCTTACCATAAAAGTACCGCTATTTGGAATACAACTCTACGATAAGCTGTTCCTGTATCGTCGCCTGAATATCCTCTTTTTCAGGCATGCGCGTCACGCGCGCGGTCATCTCCTGCGGATTGAACTCCAGCCAGGTGGGAACGCTTCTGTCCTTGGTTGCCTCAAGGTTCTCCTTAAGCTTATTAAGGGCTTTCTCGGAACCCTTGATCTTTATCATTTCATCCTTGCTCACCTGATAGGAAGGGATGTTCACCCTTGTCTCTCCCACCCAGACGAAATTATGACGCACGACCTGCCTGGCCTGCGCCCTGGATACGGCCAGACCGAGCCTGAAGATGACGTTGTCGAGCCTGCGCTCAAGCTGCTGCAGAAGGACTTTACCGGTGACGCCCTTGGTCTTGGACGCCTGCTCGAAATACTTCCGGAACTGTCCCTCCATCATACCGTACATCCGCTTGACCTTCTGCTTCTCGCGCAGCTGGACCCCGTAGTTGGAAAGTTTAACCCTCCCCTGTCCGTGGTCGCCGGGCGCGTAAGCCCTTTTGGTAAGCGTGCATTTGGGGGAATTACACCTCGTCCCTTTCAGGAAAAGTTTTTCCCCTTCTCTTCTGCATAACCTGCATGCTGCTCCAGTATATCTTGCCATCTGAA
>CAZAVF010000090.1:0-5194 GCA_964488935.1 uncultured Planctomycetales bacterium
CAACCCGAGACCTATGCTTTTCTAACCTTCTTAGCATAGCTTCTAACGAACGCATCAATTATTCACAAAAATCGACAATGGCAGAGCAATTAATTGATTATATGGAGAAGGAAGTAACTGCAGTCAAGAATGGCATGCTGAACACAGAGGATGTCACGAATGACATGTCAACTATCGATGATATATTACAAAGCCTTTTCTGGGATAAGAATATAACATCTCAGGAACAAGCCTCTATTTTTACTGCTATTGTTACAAACGAAACATTATTTCAAGAATCCGAAGTGAGAAATAGTGTAGTAAATATAAAAGCTGATCTGTATCAACTCTTGGTAAGTGATAAAGATTATTCGATTTCCATTGTGGATATTTCCAACAAAGATCGCGGAAAGTTAGCATTGGTCCACACTTTGGAAAAGGGCTTGGAAAAGAATACTAATCCCACATATAATACCAATACCGTAAGTTCCTTTAATGCTTTAATAAAAGATACTAATGTTCCGGCCTCAGAAATTCAAACAATAAGAAATTTAACTATTTTTGTCTTAGAGAACCGGGCAGAGCAGGATTATGATCTCAAGACAGTATGCCTTACTACCTTAATGAATCTTTCGCAGGATACCCGTTTATCCGATACTGATCGCGATCAAATCAAAGAGCTAATAACTACCTATGCCCTAAACGAATATAATAGCGAATTTTATGAGAACACCGGGGTCTTGTTACTTGCTAAAGATAGTAATGATTACAATTCTAAAGCTGCGCAAGTGGTTATCTCCACTGTAAGCTCTATATCACAAGAGAATCGACCTATCTTTATTTCACTGGAAAAACAGCTCACTTCAAAAGGTATGTTGGGAAGTGTGGTTGAGACTAATACACTCCATGGTATATATTGCACTGTAAATGATATTATAGCGATTAAAGTCTCCGATACGTATACTGCGGAAAACTACAAGTCTACGGTCCTTCACGAAGCGACTCATTATAAAGAAAATAATAACTTATCAGCCGAGCAAAAAGCCACACTTCAATCAATCTGGACAGAGGCCAATGATAGTGATGATTTCGTGAACACACTTGGACAGGAAAACGTAAGCGAATACCTGGCTACCACCGCTGAAGCGGTGCTGATGGAATACAATAACACGGATCAGCCCTTGCTTACAAGAGCCCAGCAGCAGGCCGCAGCCGGGGATCCCACCCTGCTGAAGATATATGACTTCGCTAAGGAGATCTGGGACCTGTCTTAACACGTTAGATTACAACGATTTACCAGCGCGCCAGCCAGCCACGGAAGGACACTACGTATCAAGCTCCGCTATAAATAATAAGGAGAATACAAATAAAGCTCCGCGGGTAAAACCCGCGGAGCTTTATAGTTTCTATGACCAAAACGCATAAACCTTCGATCTTACCAAATATCCTTTTAGTTAGGTCATAATTCCCCCGAAAACACAACAAAATAAAGCACGAAATAGAATAAATATGGATGATCGGTTTTGAAGCCGGAAATTTCTACGATTTGATTAGAACTTGCGGCGGTAGAAAAGGCGGACAATATGCTGGGTATCGATAGTGGAAAGGCTTCCTCCGTATGGATCGTATACGATTGATGCCAGCACAGTCCTGCCGCATTCGCCGAACTGCAGGACGAGCTCATCCACGGAAGAATTCATATAACGCACTTCGCTGAAGAAATTGTGGTGCCCGATGGTCTTGCTATCCCCCTGGCGCAAACGGTCCAGGTCCTTCCACCGCGAATAGACGTATCTGGTATAGAAACCGAGCTTTTTCCAGGGTAAATAAGCGAATTCAAAACCAAGATGGTTCATATCGGAGGAGATCGGCCCGGCTATCTCATATTGATTGCGCGTGTAGTCGAGATATATCTCCATATTCTCGGCTGGATTGAACCTCAATCCGGTCTTGAATATGTTGTAGAACGGATACGGCGGCTGCGGGAAGAGATACTGATCATAAAGCCAGTTCTGGAAATCCCTGTACAAGCGCTCGTCGTCATAATAAAGATAAGACCTGTTGCCGTCGTTCAGGATGCCCTGCGGGAAGTTATCGTAAGCGAGAGTATAATCGTTGGTCCTTTCCCAGATGCCGTTCAAGGCCAGCCAGTCGGTGAAAGCGTATTCGGCCCCCAGGGAACCTGTCTTCAACGACGGGTCCTCCCCTCCCTCTATCTGGTCGTTCAACAGGTAACGGCCGGTACGGGAATTGTATACATAAGGATCCACGCCTTTGGTGGTATCCGGCATATCCTGATATAACACCAGGGCTTTAGCGGTCAATTTATCGGTGGCCTGCCAGGAGATCTCGTCACGGAAGACGTTCTCCAGGAATTTATTGTCCGTATTGTGTACGTTCCGGACGTCGAACAGATTGCTCAAACGGTCGCCTATGAATAATTCCGCCCTGAAACCCAGCACCTGCCGCCCGGCATCGATACCGTCACCTATGGCATAAGCCTTTATATCATCCCAGCTTAAAGAAGGAGCGTATAAACCGGTATAATAATACTGGAACGGCCTGCGGAAATGCAGATGTCTGGACCAGAAAGCGTCCTTGCGCGTCTGCCGGTAGGAGGACAAGGCGGTGTCAAAATCCTTGTCCATACGGGCGCCGTATATCTTGGTCTTGAACATAAGATCCTCATCCTGGTCCCTGGATATCTCATTATAACCGTTCTTCAACCCCATCAGGTCCTTGCCCGGGTAGCGGGAGATCAGGGAGAAATAATACGCGTCCCCCTCCAGTTCACTGCGGTAATCTCCGCCGGTAAGATCGTAATTCGAGCGCGAGGTGGCAGCCTGGAGGGAAGCCTTAAGGCCGTCTCTCAATTGAATGTCGCTGTCCACGCCGGCAACATGGTTCGTGCTGTCCAGGCTGTGGTCCTTATCCACATAATTGAACCCGGCTCGGAAGGTATACGTGGTGCCGACGCTAAGGTTGTCGAAGACCCTGTGCTTGATGCGCAAAGCCGAAGAAACGTTGTCGGCCTCGGAATATTCCTGCCACAGGTCCTTGGGAGAGGCCACTGTCCAGGCAACCGAGGTGGATTCGGGATCCTGGTGGGTGAAAGAAAAACCCCTCAACCCGGTCAAAGGAGAACCGTTGCTGTCCCGGGTATAAGAAGAAAGGGAATTATCCCAGTATCCTTTGGTGAAATCTACCGGCGACGCCCCGCTGTTCAGGTTCCCCGGCTGCCAGCTGCTGACCCAGGGGCTGGCTTCCCACCAGATATGATGGTTGGACAACTGCAAAGGATCGTCCGAGGTCAACGCCTGGTCCTGATAGGCCAACGGGAAAGCCCGGAAACGCGTATTTTCGCCGTTAACGTAATCGAACCACAACTCCCTCACCGGCTGAAAAGTATACTCTATCTTCATCTCCGGTATGGTGAATCTGTTGCTCCAGGTGGACGTTATAGTAGTGGGAACGGTCTTACCGTCTTTGACTTTCAACTCGGCGATGGAAAAAGCGTCACCGTTATACAGCGTGTTTATGCTGGTATTTATGGTATATCCGCTGTTCGCCCAGTATTTAAGCTCTACTTCCGCGGCGTCCCCGCCGACCCCGGGGATCGTGACTTTATCGGTCTTGCCGGTGAAACTCCAGGGATCAATGGTCAAATTCAAATGGAACGACCATCCCTCCTCCTTCTTACGGCTGTCGAGAATGAGCTCGAGGCTGTCATAGATCCTGGTATCGTAAGTATTTATCCCGTTATTGAACCCTTCATATGAAAGAATGCGCCAGTTCTTCTCGTTCCAGTCAAAATTCGCCCTGTTCCACTCCACCTCTCCTGAGGATGTGGCCCCTATCCCAAGCTGCAATTTCCCTGAGATGGTTACGTCCGGATCTTCCTTCTTGGATTCTGATTTCAGGACCGGAGGCAGCGTTTCCGGCTTGACTTCCGGCGCGCCGGTCTGCTGAGGCACTGAAACGGATTCAGCCGGTAACTCCCGGGGCGTATTTAAATCCGCTTTAAGTGCGTCTTTTATCCTTGATTCCCTGACCACCAGATCGTCTTCCTCTATATCGGAAACAGCCCTGGCAGGCGCAGGCGCGAGTTTATTGGCGAATATGGCGTTTATATAAAATTTTGCCTTTTCATTGTTGGGTTCCAACAAGAGAACTTTATAGAATTCTGTCAGAGCCTCGTCATAGCGCCCCATATTATAGAACGCCACGCCGTATTCATATAAATATTTGGCGGAAGGTGTCTTAGCTTCAATAAAGGAAGAGGAACAGAGGATAAAACAAAGAAATAACAGGATTATTCTTACAATATAAACTGGTTTCATCAGATATCCCCTGTATATGCTTGTATTTAATTGCATTTTCTTATGGAACATAGAGTTATAGTAAGGCGTATGAGAGAATTTCCTGGGATGAAGTGTTAGATAAAGCAAAACCCAAAAATCTTTAATAAAGTATATATTATAGGAAAGAGATTGTCAAGACTCGCAAGAATAAAAGGGGCGGACCGTGAAAAAGTAGTTTTCTCGTAATGTGGCAATCAGCAGTTTACAGCAAGCCTATCAAGAAAAAAATCTCTGCCGCAACATATTGCCTTGCATAGTGTTAGACTAGTCACGCTCATCTAAGAATGCCGGCGGCTTGAAAAGCCGACTATTTGTGTTATACTTACTAGTGGAAATTGAAAACCTACTGAAAAGGCAAAACGGCAGTAATGCCGCGACGCAAAGCGACAGCTCCGATAAATAGTGGAGGGCTGCGCTGCCAAAGAGGCGGATAAGGAACCCTAAAGAAAACCTCTTTAGGGTTTTTTATTCACTAAAAACGGAAACACACCCCCTACCGGCCACGGTAGATAAGAGGCGCCTATCCCCCTAGGCGCCTCTGGTTTTTTATAGGCTGTTTTATCCCGTCAGCAGATTATCAGATTATATTGAACATTACAGGAAGAGTATTGGTCAAGGTGGTTTTCTTGCCTGTGGTATCCACACCGAAGAAGGCCAGATAAAGGATCTTACCGCTAAGAGACTCGTCAAAATCCAAAGTTATGGTCTTTCCATCAGCACTTAAGACCCCCGGAGTTATATTCCAATATTCGGTCTTTCCATCGTAAGTGATCTGCATCCAGAATTCACTAAGCGTGCCGGGAATAAAAGCGCCATTGGAAACATTGATTGTGACAGTCCCTGTTGTACTTGGT
>CAZAVF010000091.1:0-5117 GCA_964488935.1 uncultured Planctomycetales bacterium
GACCCGGTCCGGGCGGCAGCGTATAATCCCGGTGGCGACCGCCAGCGCCCTGCCGTGCGCCGCCTCGCAACAGTCGAAATTCCAGTCAGCGTAGGCCACCACAGCGCACCCTACCGGCGCCACGGCGATCACCTTTCCCCTCACTCCCAGAATATCTATCACTTCCGTCACCAGGCGGTGCGCTATGCCGTGCCCGCAGCCCGGGCAGTAGTGGGTCGTGATGTCGCGTAAAGATTCCGGGCGAGAGAATATCTTTTTCATAGTTTGCGCGCCTCCGCGGCTATCACTTCTTCCAACGGAAAGCCTCCGCCCGCTCTGCCGATAAAATTTACTTGGGCCCTTCCGTCGAGCGCCAGCTTCACGTCCTCCAGCATCTGTCCATAAGACATCTCCGCCACCAGGAAATTGCGCGCCGGAGACGTTTTCGGCAAAAAGGCCTGTACCGGAAAAGGCCAGAGCGTCACCGGCCTGATCAATCCGGCTTTCTTCCCTTCTTTGCGCAGGCGGCGCACCACCGCCGAACATATTCTGGCCATGGTCCCGTAAGCGACCAGCACCAGGTCGGCGTCTTTAAGCATTGTGCCTTCGTAACGAGCCTCTTTTTTCAGCATCACGGCATATTTCTTCTGCAGGCGCAGATTAAAATCCTCGAGGTCTCCGTCCTTGAGATAAAAGGATTTGACCACATTCGGTTCCCTGCCGGCGCATCCGGTCAACGCCCACGGTTTAGAGACGTTCGCCGCCTTTTTTGCGGCGAACGCGGCGGGGACGCGCACGCTGAAAGGTTCCATAACCTGGCCAAGCATCCCGTCTCCCAGAATAATGGCCGGAACACGGTATTTGTCGGCCAAAGAGAAGGCGGAGAACATGGTATCGAAAGACTCCTGCACGCGGGAA
Source organism: uncultured Planctomycetales bacterium (assembly GCA_964488935.1). GTDB lineage: Bacteria > Omnitrophota > Gorgyraeia > Gygaellales > Profunditerraquicolaceae > Undivivens. The sequence goes on from CAZAVF010000091.1 coordinate 898, forward strand.
GGCGCCAGCACCAAACAATGATAATCGCCGTGGCCTCCGCCTTTGGTCGCCTGGAAATAATCCGATTGTGAAGGCAGGATATTACCCAACCCGGGCCCGCCTCGCATCATGTTCACGATCACCGCCGGGAGTTCCGCGCCGGCCAGATAAGATATCCCCTCCTGCTTCAGACTTATTCCCGGGCTGGAAGAGGAAGTCATCGCCCTGATCCCGCTTGCGGCCGCGCCCATGACCATGTTGATCGCCGCGATCTCCGATTCCGCCTGGATGAAGACGCCTCCGGCCTCCGGCATGCGCCTGGCCATGTAAGCGGTCAGTTCGTTCTGCGGGGTGATCGGGTATCCGGCGTAGAAACGGCAGCCTGCCTGTATGGCTCCCTCAGCGATCGCTTCATTTCCGCTCAGCAGAATTTTCTTTTCCTTGTTCACTTTTGCACCTCTATACAGCATTCCGGACAGACCAGGGCGCAGAAACAGCACCCTCCGCAGATATTCGTATCTTCGTCAAACTCCACATACACGGCGCCCAGCGCGTTCAGCTTTCCGGATTTCTTCAGCAGCCCCTTATGGCAAAATTTAATGCACAACCCGCAGCCTTTGCACTTCTCCGCGTCTATGACCGGTTTAGCCATCCCTATTTCCTCGCTTCCACGGCTATCCTGCCGGCGATCCCAGCGGCATCCAGACCGTACCGTTCCAATAATTCCCGCCTCTTGGCGCAGGGAGGAAATTCCTCCGGCACTCCGAGTTTGATCACCGGCACTCCCAGGATTTCTTCCACCGCCGAGCCGAATCCGCCCTCGACGATACCTTCTTCCACGGTAAAGACCTTTTTCCCCCGCGCCGCGATTTCTCTTATCAAGCCGTTGTCCAGCGGCTTGACGAACCTGGCGTTGACCACGTTCCCGGATAAACCTTTTTCTTCCAGCGTGGCCGCGGCTTCCTCTGCGGCCGACACGGCGCCGCCCAGGGCGAATATCGTGAAATCATTTCCTTCTTTCAGAACTTCCGCCCCGGCGAGCTTCACCGGAACGGCCATCCCGCCCGTCAGCCTGCGGCGCAGTAAACAAGAAGCCGTCTTGGGATACCTCAGCGAAACCGGCCCTTTCAACGACAACGAAAACTCCAACATCATCTCCAGGTCGTGCGCGTCCGCAGGGGCCATTATCGTCATGTTAGGGATGTGGCGAAGAAAACTTATGTCGAAAATCCCCTGATGCGTAGGCCCGTCGTCGCCGACGAGCCCCGCCCGGTCGAGAGCGAAGATTACGTGCAGTCCCTGTAAAGCCACGCACTCTATTATCTGATCATACGCCCTCTGTAAAAAAGTGGAGTATATCGCCGCCACCGGGATCAACCCTTGCCTGGCCAGGCCGGCGGCGAAGCAAACAGCGTGTTCCTCCGCTATTCCGACATCGAAGAACCTTTGCGGATACTTATCCCGGAAGGCGCCCAAACCGGTGCCCTCGGCCATAGCCGCGGTTATCGCCGTCAGCCTTTTCTCCCGAGCGGCGAGATCGACTATTTTCCGCCCGAAAACCGAAGTGTAGGTAGCTGCCGAGAGCGGCGCCGGCTCCTGTTTTTTGCCGGCGGACAGATCGAACGGCCCCGTGCTGTGGAAACGCACCGGGTCCTTCTCCGCCGGAAGAAACCCCTTCCCTTTCTTAGTAATCACGTGCATGAACAAAGGCCCCTTGAACGCGAGTATCTTCTTCATCGCCGGGATCAGCTGGGCGAGATTGTTGCCGTCGAAAGGGCCGAAATACCGAAAACCCAGTTCCTCGAAAAAAACACCGGGGATAAAAAGGCCTTTTAACCCTTCCTCGAATTTGTTGGCCAGCTTGAGAAGTCTTTTGCCTCGCGGCACACGGGAATTAAGAAAAGACTCCAGCGAGCTGCGAAAACGGTTGTAAACCGGCAGAGAGATTATCTTGTTGATATAAGTGCTCACCGACCCCACGTTGGGAGCTATGCTCATTTCATTGGTATTCAACACCACCAGCAGGTCTTTTTTCAGGTGACCGGCGTTATTTAACCCCTCGAAACAGAGTCCGCCGCTCAAAGAGCCGTCGCCGATCACCGCGGCGGCCTTGAATTTCTTTTCCCCTGCTTCGAGATCCCCGGCGCAGGCGAGGCCGAGGGCCAGGGATACCGCGGTCGAGCTGTGCCCGGTGGTAAAAAGATCGTATTCCGATTCCTCTTTGCAGGGGAAGCCGCTCAGGCCGCCGTATTTACGCAGCCCGGCGAATCCGGCATTCCTGCCGGTTATGATTTTATGGGCGTAGGTCTGGTGGCCGACATCCCAGACGATCTTGTCCCGCGGGGTGTCGAGGCAGTAGTGTAGGGCGATCGCGAGTTCCACGGCCCCGAGGCTGGAAGCCAAATGTCCGCCGTTTACGGAGACTACCTCCAGTATACGGCGGCGTATTTCACCGGCGAGTTCCGGCAACTTGTCCATGGGCAGCCCGCGCAGGTCGGCGGGAGAATTAACACGTTCCAGCAGCATTATTCCTCTTCATCCTTCCCGTCCTCAAAGGGCTTAAGGTCGAAATCGCCTTTCCTGTTCTTCGAGAGGACTTCTATCTTCTTGCGCGCGCTTTCCAGACGCGAAGAACAGGCGCGCGATAATTCTATTCCTTCCTGGTATTTCTTAAGCGCCTCGTCCAAAGTCAATTCGCCCTTTTCCAGGTCTTCGACTATCTTTTCCAGTTTTTTCAACGCCTCTTCGAATTTAATCTCCGCCATTTCCGCGCACCTCCGTTACCTGACCGGTTATTTCGCCGTCGTGTAATTTTATCCTTATCTCCTCTCCGGCGGAAACATCCCCCGCGTTCCTGATCACCCCGCCTGCGGCGGAAAAAGTGATGCTATACCCCCTGGAAAGGACTTTTAAAGGGCTCAATCCGTTAAGATTGGCGGCGGCCGACCTCAAAACCGCGGTTTTGATCTGCACTAAATGCGCCCAGGCCGTTGAAGCCCTGCCGGACAGTTCGGAAACTCTCCGGCGGAACTGCTCAAGCATAGCCTTCGGATTCAACAGCCGCAGTTTCTTGGCGGCGGAGTCCATGCGGCTTGCGCCGATCTCCAGGTAATGCGCCGCGCTCATCTGCATGCGGTGCGCCAGAGCATCCAGATCTTCCCTCGATGAACGCGTAAAATCCTGCAATCCCGCCCGCAGAGAAGCTGTAAGCCGGGAAAGTTTCTGTCTCAACTCTTCTTTGTCCGGGACTACCAGTTCCGCGGCCGCCGAAGGAGTCGGCGCCCGCAGGTCCGCCGCCAGATCACAGAGGGTCCAGTCTCGCTCGTGCCCCACGGCCGAGATCACCGGGATCTCCGAATCATAAACCGCCCTCGCCACCGGCTCTTCGTTGAAAGCCCAGAGATCCTCGATACTGCCGCCGCCGCGCCCGACAATTAAAACCTCTACGCGCTCATTTTTCCGCGCGCGCGCGTTGTAAACGTTAAACTCCCTGACCGCGGAAGCGATCTCTCCGGCCGCCCCTTCTCCCTGCACCTTGACCGGATACAAAATCATATGCATCCCGCTGAAACGCCCGGCCGCCACCTTCAAGATATCTTTAAAGGCGGCGCCGGAGGCGGAAGTGACGACGCCGATGCGAGACGGCAAATAAGGGATCTTACGCTTATGCTCCGAAGCAAAAAGCCCCTCCTTCTCCAGTCTCTTTTTCAACTGCTCCAGGGCCAGCTGCAGGCTTCCGAGCCCTTTAGGCTCCAGGCTGCGCACGTAAAGCTGATAGCGGCCGTCCCTCTCATAAACGCTGACGCCTCCGCGGCAAATCAGCTTGTCGCCGTCTTTCAACTCGAACTTTATGCCGCGCGCCGTCTGCGGAAAAATGACGCATTTCAACAGGCCGGAGGCGTCCTTCAAATTAAAGAATACGGTGCCTGTGGCTATCCTCGTCGCCCCGGAAACCTCCCCTTCCACCCACACATCCGGAAACCCCGCCTCCATCAGTTCCTTTATCCGGCGGTTGACCTCCGAGACGGTAAAAATCTTCCGTCCATCTTCCGGGCGCCCGGTAAAAAAATCGTCTTCATCTTCCGGAAAGTTCTTCATCCGTCTAAGAAACGTTCTTCTTCTCCTGAACCGGCTGCGTCTCCGGGGCAACCGGGGACTCCGCCGGCTTGGGCTGTCCGTCCTGCTCAGCCGCGGGAGCAGCGGGCGGTTCCGCGGGTTTCGGCTCGAAGGAGAACAACATC
>CAZAVF010000092.1:0-5112 GCA_964488935.1 uncultured Planctomycetales bacterium
AGCGGCTTCCAGGTCGGAATGCAAATCAGCATCAACCGCTATCAGCCTGCGTTCGACGTCCACGACCGCCTTGACCATATTGCCGAATCCCTCCTCCGCCATACGTTTCAACTCACTTATACCCAACGTCCCGGATATTATCTTCATAATATGACGATATCCTCTCTCTCGGCTTTGTATCCCATCTCTTCAGTCTTTTCGTCTTTTTTGCTTCATGCCTTTTGTTTCCTGATTCCTCTTTTGCAGGCTTTATCTTCCCCCAGAACCTGTATTTTTATACATGCGCGGCCAGAAAACCGCGCCATTTATGGCGCGGATGAGATTTGGCCGCTTCCTTCTTCAGAGATTTCGAAGGACAGCGCATTATTCCGCTTTGGGAAACCGCGGGCTTCAGCCCGCGGAGCTTCATTATAGTGCTCATACAGCATTCTCAGGCCTTTGAGGGTCAGATCGGGCTCGACGCGGTCGAAAACGCGGGTATAACGGCTGATAAGCCGTATGTCTCCGCCGGTGCCGATAACCGCGGCCCTGCCCCCGAGCTGTTTCTTCATCGCGGCGCAGAGTCCGTCGCAGACCGCGGCGGTCCCTCTCACCACTCCGTTCAATATCCCGTCCCGCGTGCGCCTGCCGAGCAGCCCGGAAGGGGCCCGCAGCTTGACCCTGGGCAGCAGCGCCGTTCCTTCAGACAAAGCCCGCAGCTGCATACCCATCCCGGGGAATATCATACCGCCCAGGTATTCGCCCCGTGCGGACACCGCGTCAAAGGTGGCCGCAGTCCCCAGATCGACGCATATCAAAGGTCTCCCGAACAGCTTCGCCGCGGCGTAAGCGTTCACCAGGCGGTCCTGCCCGGTTTCTTTAGGCCTCTTATAAAGGTTTTTCAGCGGCACTGTCACGCCGTTGCTGCCGAACACCATCGGCTTAAATAACGACAATAGTGTCAGGCAGCGGCAGAAGGAACGCGTCGCCGCCGGCACCACGCTGCAGATCACCACGCCCCCCGCCTCTTTTATGCCGATATTACGCAGGACCGCTCCGCAATTCTGCGCGCGCGCGGTGGGGATATCCACCCGGCGCAGCAGCCTCTTGCCGGAAAACACCCCGGCGGTGATGTTGCTGTTGCCGATATCGAACGCGAAAAGCGGCCTCATAACCTTCATTTCTTCAGCCTCCCGATCTCTTTAAGCTTGTCCCTGATGGCCGCGGCTTTCTCGAACTGCAGATTGCGCGCCGCCAGTTCCATTTCATACTCCAGCCCGGAGGCGTAACGGTTCAACTCGTATTCCTCCTTGTTGAGGCCGGTCAGGTCTTCCACGTAATCCTCGGCCTTATCGTAGATCTCGATGCCGTCCTTTATCGCCTTGTTCACGGAAGCCGGCGTGATGCCGTGCTCTTTATTGTATTCAAGTTGTATCTTGCGGCGGCGGTTGGATTCCGAGATCGCCTTGCGCATAGAATCGGTCACGCTGTCGGCATACATCACCACCGTGCCGTTTATGTTGCGCGCCGCCCTGCCGGAGACCTGGATCAGGGAAGTGGCCGAACGCAGGAAACCTTCCTTATCGGCGTCGAGGATCGCCACCAGCGACACCTCCGGCAGGTCCAGCCCCTCGCGCAGCAGATTGACCCCCACCAGGCAATCGAAATCCTTTTTCCTCAGCCCCTTCAGTATCTTGCTGCGCTCGAAGGTCTTCACCTCGGAATGCAGGTATTTGACCCTCACCCCGCGTTCCTGGAGATACGCGCTCAGGTCCTCTGCCATGCGTTTGGTCAAAGTGGTGACCAGCGTCCTTTCCCCGCGCGCGGCGCGCTCCCTGACAAGCTTGAGCAGGTCATCCACCTGTCCCTCCACCGGCTTGATCTCCACCTTGGGGTCCACCAGCCCGGTGGGCCTGATGATCTGCTCCACCACGTTCTTGCCGCTGTGCCCGATCTCGTATTTCTCCGGGGTGGCGGAAACGAACACCGTCTGCCCCAGCACCGCCTCTATCTCCGGGAACCTGAGCGGCCGGTTATCCAGGCAGGACGGCAGGCGGAAACCGTACTCTATCAGCACTTCCTTCCTGGCGCGGTCCCCCTCATACATCCCGCGCAGCTGCGGCACGGTCACGTGCGATTCGTCTATGATGGTCAGGAACCCCCGCCGGAAATAATCCACCAGACAATACGGGCGCGAACCCGGCGGCCTGCCGGAGAGATAACGCGAGTAATTCTCTATCCCGTGGCAGTAACCGGTCTCTTTAAGCATCTCCATATCGTATTTCGTGCGCGACTCCAGGCGCTGCGCTTCCAGGAGCTTGTTCTGTCTGCGCAGTTCATCGCAGCGCAGGCGCATGTCCGCGGTTACCGCCTCCAGGGCGGGGGCCATCAATTCCTGCGAGACCAGGAAGTGCTTCGCCGGATACACCGCCGCCTTCTCCAGCCCGGAGAGGATATTCCCGGATACGGGATCGACCTCGCTGATCCTGTCCACCCGGTCCCCTGAGAACTCCACCCTCAAAGCGGTCTCCCTGTAGGCGGGGTATATCTCGACGGTGTCGCCCCTGACGCGGAAACGTCCGCGTTTGAACTCGTAATCGTTCCTCTCGTACTGCACGTTCACCAGGTCCAGCATCAGCCTGTCGCGTCCGCTCTCCGAACCTTTTTCCACGAAAACCAGCGCGTCGCGGTAGTCGTCTGGTGAACCGAGATTATAGATACAGGACACCGAGGCCACGATTATCACGTCCCTGCGCGACATCAGGGAACTGGTGGCGGAAAGACGCAGGCGGTCCAGCCTGTCGTTTATGGAGGCGTCCTTTTCTATATATGTGTCCGTGGACGGGATGTAGGCTTCCGGCTGGTAATAATCGTAATAACTGACAAAATACTCCACGGCGTTGTGCGGGAAGAATTCCTTGAACTCCGAATACAGCTGCGCGGCGAGCGTCTTGTTGTGGGAGATCACCAGGACCGGCATATCCAGCCCGGCTATCACGTTGGCCAGGGTGAAGGTCTTGCCGGAACCGGTGACACCGAGCAGGGTCTGGCGCGGGTTCCCGGAAGAAATTAAGCGGAGGAGTTCCTCTATCGCCTGCGGCTGGTCGCCGCGCGGACGGTAGGAGGAAACCAGCTTGAAGATGGACATCTTACCCGCCTTTTACGGCCGCCGGGATGAACTCCATGCTGATGTCCGCAGATCTGACGTTGTGGGTGAGCGCCCCGATGGAGATGATATCCGCGCCGGCGGCGGCGTAAGCGCGGATATTGGAAAGCGTGATGCCTCCCGAGACCTCCAGCAGCGGCGCGCGCCGTCCCGCCCTGCCGCGCAGCCGCACCGCTTTCCTGATATCGGCGGGTCTCATATTGTCGAGCATTATTATGTCCGGCTCAAGCGAAAGCGCCATGCGGAAATCGTCCAGGTCCTCCACTTCTATCTCTATCTTCATCTTCCCGCGCGGGAACCTGTTCCTTACCGTAGAGAAGGCGCGGCTCAGATAAAGATGCCTGCCGTTCTTCGGGCAGGCCGCCAGGTGGTTGTCCTTGACCAGCACCATTTCGTCCAGGCAGCTGCGGTGGTTGTCCGCCCCTCCCGCGCGCACGGCGTATTTCTGCAGCGAACGCAAACCGGGAAAGGTCTTGCGCGTGTCCACAACTTTTACGCGATAGGGTCTCACTTTATCGGCGTAAGCGCGCGCCTGGGTGGCGATCCCTGAAAGCATACCGACGAAGTTTATCGCGACACGCTCTCCTTTCAGCAGCGAACGCGCCTTTCCGCTCACGCGCGCCAGTTCCGCGCCGCGCCGGACCCTCTCGCCTTCCCTGCGCAGTTTCCTGAAAGAGATCTTGCCGTCAACCTGCCTGAACACCTCCGCGGCGATATCCAGGCCGCAGACCACCATCTCCCCTCCGGCGATGAAAGACGCCGACGCCGAACAGCCTCCCGGCACGAAGAAATCCGTGGTGACGTCTCCGCTGCCGATGTCCTCCCGCAGCGCCTGCGCCACTATCCTGCCGTATTCAATATTAATTCCGCAATTCTTCATATATTCCGCGGTACCTTTCCAGGGTCTCTTTCAACTCCTGCAGCCTGACCTTTTCTTTATCCACGATCTCTTTCGGGGCCTTGTCCGCGAAGCCGGGTTTTGCCAGCATGGCTTCTTTGCCGCGGACCGCCGCCGATGTATTATCCATCTTGACGCGGAGTTTCTCCCTCTCCGCCGCGATGTCCACTATCCCCTCAAGCAGGACGCTCACGTGCATGCCGCCGGCGACCGCGGCCACCGAAGAAGGTTTATGGCTGTATCCGTTCTCTATCTCCAGGTCCGATATCCTGGCCAGGCGGCGTATGACCGCCGAGAGAGACCGCAGCGTCTTGACCTGCGCAGCCGGGGAGGCGGCGATGACCGCGGGCACCTCCTTTTGCGGCGAAATGTCGAGTTCCTGGCGTATGTTGCGCACCGCGGCGATCACGGCAAAGATGTCCTCCATAAAAGTCTCCGCCTTGCGGTCCTGGCGCAGTTCTTTGTGTTCCGGCCAGGCGCGCGTCATTATGGAATCCCCCGAATGCGGTAGCTTCTGCCAGATCTCCTCGGTGATGAACGGCATAAAAGGATGCAGGGCGGCCAGGAAATTCTCCAGCACGCGCAGCATCACCGCCTGGTTCTGCCGGTCCTTCATATCCGGCTTGATTATCTCCAGATACCAGTCGCAGTATTCCTTCCAGAAAAAGGAATACAGCAGGTTGGCGGCCTCGTTGAAGCGGAAAGCGGACAAAGAGGCGTCGGCTTTCTTCAGGGCGGCGGCCAGCCTGCTCAATATCCAGCGGTTGACCGCGCTCAAATCCTTCTCCGCGGCCACGGCTGAGGCTTCCTCAGCACCCGTGCCCGGCTCGAGGTTCATCATCACCAGGCGCGAGGCGTTCCATATCTTGTTGGCGAAATTCCTGCCCTGTTCGAACCTCTCCTTGGAAAGATAAACGTCCTGCCCCTGGGCGGTGATGGCGATCAGGCTGAAACGCAGGGCGTCTGTGCCGTACTGCGCGATGATCTCCAGGGGATCGATGCTGTTGCCCAGCGACTTGGACATCTTCCTGCCGTCCTTGTCCCTGACCGTGCCGTGTATATAGACGTC
>CAZAVF010000093.1:0-5090 GCA_964488935.1 uncultured Planctomycetales bacterium
CCATGGTATTGGTCTCTCTCTGCATCTCCTGGGCGATAAAATCCACCTCTTTCCCCACCGCTCCGCTGGCGGAGAGTTTTCTGGTGAGGTTCTTGATGTGGAAGGCCAGCCGCTCCATCTCTTCGCTGATATCGGCGTCCTTCAGGAAAGACGCTTTTTCGTCGTCGCTGCGCAGAGTGGCCAGTTTAACCCTGACGCTTTCGGAAAAACGGGCTTTCACGCTCTTGAGGAACCGGTCGAGTTTCTTCGCGCGCAGCTTCAGGTACCCGGCGATGGCCCGGCCTTCGCGCTGTCTTGTTTTCAACAGATCCTGCACCGATTTGGCCAGGAGATGTTTCAGAATGGGCCATATCTTATTCTTGGACAATACGTTCTCCTCCAGGGAAAGTATCCCGGGAAGGTTGATCAGATCCGCCATGCGGATGTCTTCGCTGATCCCGAACTCGTTCCTGATGCGGTGCAGCTCCGCGAGATAGTTCCTCAACAGCTTCCGGTTAACGAATATCTTGTTGGCCGCCCCGCCGGTTATCGAGATCACGCATGTTATGCGCCCGCGTTTCACCTTGGATTCGATCTCTTTTTTGATGCGCTCCTCGAAGGAAAGAAAACCTTCTGGAAGGTGCAGCGCCACCTCGCGGAACTTATGATTGATACTGCGCAGCTCTACACAGATCCTGCCGCAGGGGTCCAGCTGAGATTCATTGCTGGCGAAACCGGTCATGCTGCTGATCATAACAAAACTCTCCTCTCGCTCTCCTCAGGCGGAACGGGGTCCTTTGCTTTAAAATGGGGCCCGTGTTTCCGGCGAAGCGTTATCTTCGCCGGCACACAGCGCGCATTCGCTGTAACTCCATCACTACATATGAAACCGGGGTCGGGCCGCGGCCGGGGATATTCTCCGGGGCAGATGCCCGTTTCCCGTTACCGGCCGCCCTGGGCGCCGCCTATCATGATGATCTTTACAGCGGCGCCGGAGGGATCAAACCCAGGCATGCGCTTTCTTCTCTTTTTCGACGATCTCCCTGGAGGGATAAAGATCGACTATTATATCGTCCGGCTGGAACCAGAGTTTTATCTCGCGTTCCGCCTCTTCCGGGCTGGAGGAGACATGCACCACGTTCTCGTAAAGCCCTTTGGTGGTGATCCTTCCGTAAGACCCGCGGATCGTCGTGGGATCGGCTTCTTCTGGATTGGTGGCTCCGGCAAGCTGCCTGCATTTGGTGATGGCGTCCGGCCCCCAGTAAACCAAAGCCATGACTTTCCGGCGGTTATGCAGCTCTCCCTGTAAATAACTTATAAGTTCCGGGAAAAAAGGCTTGTCCTTCAAATGCTGATAATGCGCCGCGGCCAGATCCTTTGCCACCCGGACCATTTTGGCGGCCACGATCTCCAGCTTGGTTTCGGAAAGCCGGGTAAGAATGTTGCCGGTCAACGACTTCTTCAATCCGTCCGGTTTTATCAATATCAATATCGCCTGGTTATCCATAGCTGTCTCTCCTCCTGTAAGATCACGCCGAAAACGCCTGTTTGATCTTGTCGCTGAGGCGTTTCATGTCTTCCGCCGAATAAAATTCTATTATTATCGAACCGCGTTTTTTCTTTTTCACTATCCTGACCTTGGTGGCGAGTATATGCTGAAGCTCCTCCTCCAGCACGGACACCACGGCATCCCCCTGAGCCTGTTTCAAGCGTCTCTTTACAGGGGCCAGGGATGAACGGCCGCTTTTTAACAAAGTCTCCAGTTCCCGGACCGATAGCCCCTTGCTTATAATGTCCTGCACAAGCTTGCGCTGTTGATTAATGTCCTGGACCTCCAAAAGAGCCCTGCCGTGCGCATATGAAATACGCCCCTTTTTGATCTCTTCCTGCACTTCCTGCGGTAACTTCAACAACCGCAGTATGTTAGCTACTGTAGCACGGGCTTTACCCAGCACATCGCTTAACTCTTCCTGGGTCACCGAGAACTTATCAACCAGATACTGATATGCCCGGGCCTCTTCGATTACGTTCAGGTTCTCCCGTTGTATATTCTCGATCAATGCCAGCTCCAGAGAATCTCTATCGTCCACATTACGCACAATTACCGGTATCTCTTTTAGATTCAACAGGTTAGCTGCACGATAGCGCCGCTCTCCGGCTATAAGTTCGTAAGTCTCCCCCTGTCTGCGGACTAATACCGGCTGCAGTATTCCTTTCTCTTTTATGGATTGAGTAAGCTCCTCTAGACTTTGCGAATCAAAGGTATCCCTTGGCTGCAAAGGATTGGGCTTGATTAATGCCATAGGCAAATAAGTAACGTTGCTGCCGGCAGTATTTCCCGGCTGGGCAACTGTTGTCTCGCTACCGGATGAAATAACCGGTGCAGGTGGAATTAAAGCCCCGATACCCTTACCCAAAGCCTTTTTTTCCATTAACCCTCCCAATTAATTAGCCCGCATGGGCCCCATTTTCGCTGTTTTCAACAACCGTCTTTCCCGCCGCCCCTTGGAGGATCTCCCGGGTTAATTCTTCATATTTTGTGGCACCGATGGAATCTTTATCATAAACCGCGATCGGTTTGCCATAGCTCGGGGCCTCCGTGAGTCTGACATTACGGGGAATGACCGAGTTGAATACTTTATCCTTAAAGAATTTTCTGGCTTCTTCTATGACCTCTTTTGTGAGATTAGTCCGAAAATCCGCCATGGTCATCAATACGCCTTCTATCTCCAGTTCCGGATTCAGGTGTTTACGGACCAAGCTTACTGTATTCATCAACTGCGTTAAGCCCTCCAAAGCATAATATTCACATTGCACCGGTATCAATACCGTATTCGCAGCGCATAAACCGTTAATGGTCAATAAGCCCAATGACGGCGGAGAATCAATGATCATAAATTCATATTTATCTTTTTCCTGCGCAAGGATGTTCTTTAAACGATATTCCCTGCCCAGCGCCCCGACTAATTCCACTTCCGCGCCGGTCAAATCCACATTTGCAGGAGCGAGACTCAAATTTTTCACCATGGTCGGCATGATGACTTCCGCCAAGCCTATCTCTTCCAACAAAATATGGTAGGTGCTTTTTTTAATATCGTGCTTATTTACCCCTAGTCCGCTTGTGGCGTTGGCTTGTGGATCCAGATCGAGCAAGAGGACCTGTTTCCCGGCTAAAGCCAGATAAGTCGCTATATTTATAGCGGTGGTGGTCTTGCCGGTGCCCCCTTTTTGATTACAGACAGCGATTATTCGTCCCATAACTTATCCTGTTCCGCGTGGAACAATATGCTAACTCTTCTTTATACTGACCCGAATACGTGCCGGCTTGATCCCCGGCATTCCGAATAATCCTTTGGCCCCTTCAGTAAGTATTTCGACCTTTAGCTTCTCTTTGGGAACTTTTAATTCTGCCAATGCCTGTTTGACAGCGTCTTCGAAACTATTCCCTTCAAATTCATAACTTTCGATGTTTTTAGAGTCTTCCATGATACGGTTATACGGTTAACACCTGTCTGTGATACGGTTATGATACTGTTGCGGCTCTGCTGATACGGTTCATCCTCACCTGCTGTGCCAACATCAAGATATTATTCACCAACCAATACAGGACTAAACCCGCAGGCATATTGTAAAATATAAATACGAAGATTATCGGAAAAAGGATAAGCATCATTTTCTGCTGTTCAGACGAAGAGCTCATTTGCGTAGCGGAAGATAATTTCTGCTGAAAGAACATGCTTATCGACATAAGAACCGGTAATATATTAATTGAGCTGCCGACCAAAGGATAGGTTCCCGGCAAAGATATGATCTTATCGGGCACGGAAAGATCCTTGATCCATAAGAATTCGGCTCCTTTTAACGCCACAGAGCGGATCAAAACCTGGTATAAGGCAAAAAACACGGGTATCTGCAGCAAAACCGGCAAGCATCCCCCCAATGGATTGATCTTATATCTCCGGTACAGCTCCATTATTTCTTTGTTCAGGCGCTGGGGATTATCTTTATATGTCTTGCGTAATTCTTCTATTTTAGGCTGTAATTCCTGCATTTGCTTCATTGAACGCAATTGTTTTATGGACAACGGGAATAGTATGACGTATATGGCCACGCTCAAGAGAATGATCGCAATTCCCCAATTATGGCCGATATGATAGAAGAATTCCAGCATTTGTAATAAAAGCTGCGCGATAAAATCAAACATGCCGAAATTGATTACTGCGGACCAGTGCTGATTTACTGAAGATATCGTCTTGAGATCCTGCGGACCAATGTAAGCGTTATATTTGAAAACTTCCTTCTGTCTCGGTAACAGAGATACTTTTTCATCTAAAAGCGCGATCTCCGTCACATTCTGTTCGATCGGGGTAATTTTAGCTTTTAACAGCCTATCCTGCGCGCCCAGTATTATAGTGAAATACCTGTCGCCATAAGAAATAAAACTTATGTCATTTAACGCCGCCGCTTTTCGTGAATTAAGATGTTTTATATTGTCCTGGACGGCGACAGTAAGCTTATCAAATCTACCCTGATTATCGTTACTGAGCTTAAACTCCCCTAAAATCAATGGGATGCGGAATTCTATCGGATTAGCCGATACGTTTTCCACAATTATTTCAACGTTTAAAGCGTAGCTCCCGGGATCAAAGGTGAATATCTTGTCTACCTTCTTTTCTTTATCTGCTGCGGAGAAAGTTATAGAGTTATTGCTTGCCGCGGATTTCCGGAATACTAACCCATTGTCACTCAATAGGAAAGCGTATTTTAAACTCAGTCCTGAATCCTGGTACTTTCTGAAAATAATTTCCCAGACAGCCGCATCTTCTTCAATGAAATAGGCCGTCAAATAATCATTACCGAAAGTGATCAGGTCATTAATATTAACTTCCGGCCTGGAAGGAACCGGCGTCTGCCGGTCTGGCCGGACAACGGTATTTTTTAACGCAACCTTCTGGCTATCAACAGGATAGTATTTTTTTGTTATACCGGACCATACGATCAAAATCAAAGTTGAAATGACTACCGCAGAAATCAGTTTTTTTTCCATAGTTATTTTAAGGGGTCGTATCCGGAAGCCGGATTAAATGGTTGACATTTTAATATGCGGAACA
>CAZAVF010000094.1:0-5080 GCA_964488935.1 uncultured Planctomycetales bacterium
GACGGTAAACCGGTGCATGCTTTGTTCACGCTGGTCAGCCCCACGGCCCGCGTGCATCTTCAATTGCTGTCGCGCCTGGCCTTTGTCCTGCAGCAGAAGGAGTTCAAGGATGCGGTGTTGAAGCAGCGCACGCGGGAAGAGATACTTTCCGCCCTGCGCAAGGCCGAGGCGGCGCTGGATATAAAGAAGGGCGGGAACCGATGCTGTTCATAGCTGCGGCGTTGGCCCTGCTTTTTATCGGCGGGATCTGCGCGTTGTTCTTGAATAACCGCCCCGCGGCGGCCGCGGCGGTCTGCGCCCCGGCCTGCATAGTAAGCTGCTTAGCGGCGTTGTTCCCGGTTTTCGGGGTGTTTTTTTCCGGCCGGGAAATGTCTTTTGATTTTCTTTGGCCGGCGGCAGGAGGACTGCGGATATTTCTCGTGCTCGACAGGCTTTCCGCTTTCTTTCTCGTGCCGGTGCTTATGCTCTCAGCGCTGGCGGCTCTCTACGGATGGGGCTATCTGCGCGGGGAAAGGAGCTCCGAATCCTCCGGCAGGCAGTGGTTCTTTTTTAACGCGCTCGTCGCTTCGATGCTCGGCGTTTTTCTGGCCGCGGACGGCTTGATCTTTCTTGTCTGCTGGGAGACGATGGCGCTTTCTTCTTTTTTCCTGGTGGTCTCGCGCGACGAAGAGGAAAGCTCGCGCCGCGCCGGTTTCATTTATCTCGCGGCGTCGCACGCCGGGACCGCGGCGCTGTTCGTCATGTTCGCTTTTTTGTCCGCGTCCGGGACCCCCGGCGGTTTCTGGAACTCGGCGGCATTCCCGGCTCCCGGCGCCGGTGTCCAGCGCGCCTTGCTGCTGTCCCTGGGGATATTCGGGTTCGGCATGAAAGCCGGGTTCATGCCTTTTCATTTCTGGCTCCCCAGGGCGCATCCCGCGGCGCCAAGCCACGTCTCCGCTTTGATGTCCGGTGTAATGATAAAGGCCGGGATATACGGCATCCTGCGGATGTTCTCCGCCGCCGGCGGGGCGGAGGCATGGTGCGGGGAGGTCCTTATTCTCGCCGGTATTTGTTCCGGGATACTGGCGATGCTCTCCGCTCTTGGCCGGCGCGATACGAAAACCGTGCTGGCTTACAGCAGTATAGAGAACATCGGGATCATCTGCATGGGGATAGGTCTGGCGGTTTGCGCCAACTCCTGCGGCGGCGCTCTCGTCTGCCTGCTGGCGTTGTCCGGGGCCCTGCTGCATATTTTCAATCACGCGTTTTTCAAAGGGCTGCTGTTCATGGCGGCCGGCGCAGCCGGGAGATCCTGCGGCAGCCGCGATCCCGACGCGCTCGGCGGCTGCGCGAAAAATCTGCCGGTGACCTCCTCCTCGTTCTTCCTGGGGGCGGCCGCGGCATCCGGTGTCCCGTTGTTGAACGGGTTCCCCGGCAAGTTCCTCATATATCTCGCGGCGTTCTGCGGCCTGCAGTTGAAAGGGGAGGGATTGTTGTTGCCGTCGACGGCGGTCATCGCCGGGTTATCCCTGTCGGGATGCCTCAGTCTTGCCTGTTTTACGGGAATGTCGGGCGTTGTTTTTCTCGGGAAACCGCGTTCCCGCGCCGGCCTGCAGCGTGAATACAGCGGTCTTATGGGCGCGGCGATGATATCCGCGGCGGCAGGTTGCCTGTTCCTGACTTTCGCGGGGCCGTTATTGTCGTTCCCGCTATGCGGCGCGGCGGCGGCGGTTTTTAAATGCGCCGACCCCGCGCTGCCTTCCGGGCTGTCCGACAGGCTCGCGCCTCTCAGCTTTGCGGCCGCCGGGGGATTTATCCTGATCGCGGCGGTAACGGCCGCCGGGAGGCTGCTGTTGAGAAAAAGGAAGGTCTCTTCCGGGGAGACCTGGAATTGCGCTTACGCTCAGCAGGATCCGAGAATGCAGTACACGTCGGCTTCGTTCTTTTACCCGTTAATAAGGACGTTCACCTTTTTTAACGCAAGGAAAAACCCGGCCGCCGTCCCCAAGACGGTTGTTTTTCCCGGCGGGTACGAGGGAGACGATTGCCGGGGGCAGGGGATGTTCCGGGCGGTTATGTCCGGTATGGCGGAGAAACTGGGAGACAGTCTGTCGTGTTTGCGCTGGCTGCAGCAGGGCAGTCTGCATATTTATATCATGTACATAATGGCGGTGCTGCTGGCGCTTTTGCTTTGGAAGATCAGATGAGGACCCTTTATCCTTTATTCAATATTCTTATAGCTCTGGCGGCGGCGCCGCTGATGGCCGGGATAATGAACCGGGTCAAGGCTTTCTTCGCCGGCAGGAAGGGGCAGTCTCTTTTTCAGTTGTATTTCGACATCGGCAAGCTTCTTCGTAAAGGCGCGGTATACAGCAGGACGACCGGCGTTTTCTTCCGTCTCGCTCCGCCGGCGGGCCTGGTCTTTATTCTCGCGGCGTTATTGTTCGTCCCCTGCGGGTCCTATCCCGCCGTCTTGTTCTTCCCCGGGGACATGGTGCTGGTCGTTTATCTTCTGGGAGCGCAGCGGTTTTTCATGCTGCTGGCCGCGCTGGACACCGGGTCCAGTTTCGAGGGCATGGGCGCCGGCCGGGAGGCGCGGTTCTCGGTATTCTCGGAAACGGTATTGTTCCTGTGCCTGGCGGCGATGTCCGCCGCCTCCGGCAGCGTTTCCCTGAACGGCATGCTTTTTTCCGCCGGAGGCAGGATCTGGCAGGTTTCCCCCCCGGTCCTTATAGTCGTGGTCTTCGTCCTCTACATCGTGCTGCTGGCGGAGAACTGCCGCGTGCCGTTCGACGATCCCAATACGCACCTGGAGTTGACTATGATACACGAAGCGATGATCCTGGACCACGGGGGGCCGGATCTGGCCATGCTCGAATATGCCGCGGCGCTGAAGTTCTGGATACTGGCGGCGCTGCCCGCCGGGCTGCTTTTTCCCTACGGGCTGAAACCGGATTTTCCCGGCAACGCCGCGTTGTTCCTGGGGCTGGTCGCGCTGACCGCCGCGCTCACCGGGGCGGTGGAGTCCGGAGCGGCCCGCCTGCGCCTGGTGAGAGTGCCGCAGATGCTGACCGCCGCGGCGGCGCTTTCCGTGGTGGCGCTTATTTTTCTGGCAAAGTGAGGATGAGATGCTTGACGCTATATTGATGCTGCTGGTACTGCTCAATCTTTTCTCCCTGGGTTCGACGAGGATATCGGCGAGCATCAGGGTCGCCGCATATCAGGGGGCCGCCATAGGGCTGGTCCCGTTGTTCCTCCCAGGTAAGATACCGGGGGTCATGCTGATGGCCATAGTCTCCGTTACCCTGCTGGTAAAAGCGCTGGTCCTGCCATGGTTCCTGCGTTACGCGCAAAAGAGGGTTAACGTCAGGCGGGAGGAAAGGCCTTTTGTCGGCGCCTCGACGTCCATACTGTCCGGAGTGGCCGCGCTGGGGACGGCGTTTTTCATCAGTTCAAGACTTCCCATCCCGTTCGAAGTCGCCTCCCCTTTCATCGTGCCCGTGGCGCTTTCGGTCTCCCTGACGGGATTCTTCATCATCATAAGCCGGGCGCAGGCGCTCAGCCAGGTGATAGGGTACCTGATACTGGAGAACGGTATCTTCCTGTTCGGCATCGCCCTGCTTCTGGAGCAGCCGCTGCTGGTGGAGCTCGGGATGCTGCTGGATGTGTTCGTAGGGATATTCGTGATGGGCATAACCGTTTTTCACATCAGCCGGGAGTTCGAGCATACCGATACCTCCCGTCTTTCCGGTCTTGCCGACTGGCTGCCGGAAGTGAAAAGGAGCGGATAAATGGCCCTTTTGCTTTTTATAGTTCCTTTCGCCGCCGGGCTCGCCGCTTTCGGGATTAAGAATGACCGGATGCGCCGCCGGCTTCTCCTTGCCGTGGCTTGCGGGCACGCGGCATTTTCCCTTTATCTGTGTTTGTCGCCTTCGGGAGGAGATTACCGCTGGCTCTGGTTCGGCCTGGACGCCCTCGGCCGTTATTTCACGGCCATCTTCAGCCTCTTGTTCCTTTGCGCTTCTTTTTATGCCGTGATCTATCTTAAAGATGAGAAAAGCAGGCCGCGCGGAGAAAATGAGGAGGGGTTGTTCTTCAACAACGCCCCGGAAGCGGCCTTCACAGGCTGTCTTCTCGTGTTCCTTTCTTCCATGAGCCTGCTGGCGTTGAGCAGGCATTTCGGTCTGATCTGGATAGCTATGGAAACCACCACGCTCGTGAGCGCGCCGTTGATCTATTTCCACAGGCAGCAGCGTTCCCTGGAGGCCACCTGGAAATACCTTTTGATCTGTTCCGTCGGCATAGCGCTGGCCTTGTTCGGCAATCTGTTCCTGGCCGTTTCCGCTTCGGGGCGGGGGCCCGGGACGGAGATATCCATCGACAGCCTGCTCAACCCCGGGGTAAGCCTTGATCCGCTCTGGCTGAAAGCGGGGTTCATTTTTGTCCTGGTCGGTTACGGCACCAAAATGGGGCTGGCCCCCATGCATACCTGGCTACCCGACGCGCACAGCGAGGCCCCGTCGGTCGCCTCGGCTTTGCTGTCGGGCGCGCTGCTCAACTGCGCTTTTCTTGCCATCCTGCGTTTCTACCAGCTTTGCCTGGCCAACGGCCTGGGCGCTTTCTGCCGGGAGCTTTTTCTCATCTTCGGGATCTTCTCCATGGCCGTCGCCGCCGTATTCATCATCGGGCAGTCGGATTACAAACGCATGCTGGCTTATTCCAGCGTGGAGCATATGGGTATACTTTGTTTCGCCGTGGCCGTGGGCACGGCGTACGGTTCTATGCTGCAGGCGGCCAACCATTCTTTCGTCAAAGGGGCCCTGTTCATCTGCGCGGGGAACATCCTGGCCGGTTTTAAAAGCAAAAAGATAGCGGAGGTGCGCGGGGTTGCGCATATTATGCCCTGGGCCGGCGTGCTTTGGTTCATCGGCATACTTGCTATTTGCGGAGCGCCGCCTTTCGGCACCTTCCTGAGCGAATGGATCATCCTCAAGTCCGTATCTTCTTCCGGCAGTTTCCTGCTGCCGGGCGTCTATCTTTTCCTTCTGGGGGTCATTTTCATCGGGATGACCGGGACCGGGATACGCATGACTTTCGGCGT
>CAZAVF010000095.1:0-5078 GCA_964488935.1 uncultured Planctomycetales bacterium
CTCCGCGCACGCCGAATATCTCGGTATTATTGACGAGAAAAGTCGGCCCGGCCATCACTCCCAGTTTCCTGTTCAGTTCTATGTTCTCTTTCAACAATCCTTCGCCCTCTCCGCATTTGGCGCAGGCCTTTATTTTCGCCGCGTCCGCCCCGGCGGGCAGGCAGTCCTCCCACCAGGAGCTGTTTATGTCGCGGGAACGGCAGGAGACGTAATCCCAGAACGAACCGGGGGCGTATTTCTGCACGCAGACGGCCCTCAGATATTCCTGGGTTTCCGCTGTGCCCCGCTGCGTCTCCAGTTTCCCCCCGTTGTCGGTGGCCAGGAAATGCAGCTGCGGCTTTACGTCCCGGATACTCTCTATCACCGCCGATGATTTCGGTTCGAACAACCCCATGAAAACGTCCAGCCTGTTGACCATGTGCGGCCGGTCCAGGAAGAAAGCGATGCCGCCGACCGCCGGTGAAAGCAGGTAATACCCGGCCTTGAATTCCACCTTGTCTTTTATTCCCGTGAAAGCCGTCTCTTTTTCCACCTCCGGGCCGAAGAGATAGACCGGCAGGGTGATCACACCCAGTTTCTTGACAAGGTCCGCGGCCCTGGCTCCCGGGTAATAGATATAGGAAACGTTCAGACCGCCGAACTGCCCTTTAAGATACGCGATCTTGGCGTCCGTGTCGCAGCCGAGGCAGTCCTTCAGCGTCAGCACCGTCAGGGCGACTTTCGATTGTTTACGGAAAGAACATGAGGCTGACCTCTCACCCGGGTTCAAGCAGGTCCCGGTCACGCCGTCCTTCTTGCAATTGATGTCGGCGAAGCATGCCGGCAATGCGGACAATGCCTGTTTGTCCCCGGCGATCTCCGAGGAGAGCCTGATGCTTTCCGTGCGCTTGCTTTTCAGGACCCCGTTCTCGAACGCCAGCTCCGCTTTCACAAGGTGCCTGCCCTGCCAGGAGGGTTTAATGAAAAGCGCGCCCTCGTATTCCTGCTGGTTCTCTTCCCCGCCGCTCTTGGACAGGACCACCACCTTTATTTCCGGGATCTCCTTTGCCGCCAGCCTGCTGTCCTGTTCGTTCAGCCCGCTGAGCAGGAGTATATAGTCAACCTTCAGGTCCTTCATCTCCGCTGCGGTCTTCTTCAGCGCGGCGACCGGGTCTTCCACCTCCAGGCCCGCCGCTTTCATGGAAACGGAGGGGGCGACTACCGAAGTGATGCCTATCTTCATCCCGCCGACGTCCTTAACGATGAATTTCCTGAGAAAAGGCGCCTTGATGTTGGCGGAGACCGCCGGCAGCCCGTACGCTTTGACGTTCTGTTCCAGGAAGTCCAGCCCGAAATTGAATTCGTCGAAGCCCACGGCGACCGCGTCGTATCCCGCCATCTGCATTCCGCGCAGATATGACAGCGTCCGGCGTTTGTCCATCTCGCTGTTCTGGCTGTAGGAATCGAACTGCCCGCCGCCGAAAAACCCCCCGGAGTCGACCAGCAGAAAATTCCCGCCGCGGCCGCGCAATGTCCTGACCAGGGCCACGCGCCTGGCGATGCCGCCGTCCGGCTCCCTGGGACAATTGCAGGGATAAAGCATGGCGTGGGTATCTCCGGTGCAGGCCATGGTCACCTCCGCAGCGAAAGAAAAAGAGCGGGGGACGAGAAGCGCCGCCTGGCACGCCAATATCAACGCCGCTATCCTTTTCCATCCGGCGGCAGACGTATTCATATCTTTATCACTTTCGCGTAAAGAACGTTCTCTATTTTTCTGACCTTCTCCAACACCTCCGGCGTCAGGGCGCTGTCGACGTTCAGCACGGAAAGCGCCGTGCCGCCTGCGATCTGCCGGCCGAAGCTCATGGCCGCGATGTTGATATTGTGCTGCCCCATCAGCGACCCCAGTCCGCCGATTATGCCCGGGACGTCGCGGTTGCGTATAAAAAGCATTTCCCCGACCGGAGAGGATTCCACGTAATAGTCGTCGATCTTGACTATGCGCGGCTGCTTGTTGGCCGACAAAGTCCCGGCGATCCTGCGGGATTCCTTGTCCGTCTTTATCTCCAGCTGCACGAGCGTGACGAATTCCTCCTCCTTGGGAGACTTTGTCTCGGTGATATTGATGCCGCGTTCCTTGGCCAGCGAGGTGGCGTTGATGAAATTGACCGTTTCCTTCAATATCGGGGAAAGCAGTCCTTTGGCGATCGCCATGGTCAACGGCGTAAGGTTGTATTTGATGATGTCGCCGACGTAAGTGATCTTTATCTCCTGGAACCTGCCCTCCACCAGCTGTCCCGCGAATATGCCCAGGCGCTCCGCCAGCACCGTGTAAGGCTCCAGCACCTTGTAGACCTCGCTCTCCAGGGACGGGTAATTGGCGGCATTGCGTATGCCGCGGCCGAGCAGCGCGTCGCGGACTATCTCGGCGACCTCGATGGAGACGTTCACCTGGGCCTCCTCCGTGGAGGCGCCCAGATGGGGAGTGGTTATCACGCCTTCGAGCTTGAGCAGTTCGTTGTCGGACGGGACCGGCTCCTTTTCGAAGACGTCCAGGGCCGCTCCGGCCACCTTCCCTTCCTTCACCGCCGCGGCCAGGGCGGCTTCGTCCACGATGCCGCCGCGCGCGCAGTTGACCAGGCGCACGCCTTTCTTCATCAGCGCGAACTGTTCGGTGGAAATGAGATGCCTGGTGTCGGCGGTAAGCGGGGTATGTATGGTGATGAAATCGGAACGTTTGAAAAGGTCCTTTAATTCCACTATCTCTATCCCCAATTCCTCCGCCACCTGCCGGGAGAGAAAAGGATCGAAAGCCAGGACCCGCATGCCGAAAGAAAAGGCGCGTTTGGCGACCTCGGTGCCGATCCTGCCCAGACCCACGATGCCCAGGGTCTTGCCGTAAAGCTCAACGCCCATGAACCTGGAGCGCTTCCACTCGCCTTTCTTGACCGAGGCGCTGGCCTGCGGGATGTTCCTGGCCAGGGAAAGGATCATGCTCACCGTGTGCTCTGCCGTGGACATGGTGTTACCGGCCGGGGTGTTCATCACGATGATGCCTTTTTGCGTGGCGGCCTCGAGGTCCACATTGTCCAGCCCCACGCCCGCCCTGCCGATGACCTTCAGCCTGCCGGCCGCCGAGATCACGTCGCGCGTGACCTTGGTGGCGCTGCGCACCACCAGGGCGTCGTAATCCCCGATAACACCCTTGAGTTGCTCCGGGGTCAGGTCGGTCCTGACGTCCACCTGCAGGCCGCTGTTCTCCTGCAATATCTTAAGCCCCTCCTCTGAAAGGGGATCGCTGACCAGTATCTTCGCCATCACTCACCTCCGCTGTTCAATCCTGCAAGAATACTTCCTGGGCGGCCTTCACTCCGCTGCCTAGAACGAACTTATACCCCATCCTGCTCAAGACCTTTTCCAGGCAGGAGATACCCACTATTATGTCGAATTCCTCTATATAACCCATGTGCGCTATCCGGATGAGTTTGCCTTTCATCTCGTCCTGCCCGCCGGCAATGGTGACCCCGTAGGTGTCGCGCATGGTCTTGACCAGTTTCTCGCCGTCTATGCCGGCCGGGACGTACACGGAAGTCACCACGTCCGAGGCCGCGGAAGGCGCGAACAGGGAAAGTCCCATGGCTTTTACCGCCGCGCGCACCGCCTCCGCCATCCTGCGGTGCCTGGCGAATATCTTATCCAGGCCGTCCTCTTTCATCATCTTCAGGCTCTCGTTGAGCGCGATCACCAGGGATATCGCCGGGGTGAAAGCGGTGTCGGTCTTGTCTATGGCCTTTTTCGCCTTGCGCAGGTCCCAGTAATAACGCGGGGACTTCGACGCCTCCACCAGTTTCCAGGCCTTGGCGCTCACGGAGATAAAGCCCAGTCCGGGAGGAAGCATCAGACCTTTCTGCGATCCCGAGACGCAGACATCCACGCCCCATTCGTCGGTCTTCAGCTCTACCGCCCCAAGTCCGCTGACGGCGTCCACCGCCAGCACCGCAGGAGAGGCCCCCACCGCCTCCCCGAGGCCGCGGATGTCGAAAGTCACGCCCGTGGAGGTCTCGCAGAGCGTGGCGAAGACCGCCTTGATGGAAGGATCGGCCTTGAGGACAGCGGCGACGGACTTGGGGTCCACCGCCTTGCCCCACTCGACCTCGAGGGTCTTCACGGAAATGCCGTAAGCCCTGCAGATCTCGCTCCATCTCTGCCCGAATTTTCCGCCTTCCACCACAAGCGCCGTATCGCCGGGAGACAAAAGGTTGACCACGGCGGTCTCCATGGCGCCGGTCCCGGAGGAGGAAAGGACAAAAACATCCCTCTCCGTCTGGAATATATATTTCAGCCCGGCGAACGCCTCCTTAAGCTCGGCCTGGAACTGCGGCGTGCGGTGATGTATTATCGGCCTCGCCTGCGCCGAGCAAACCTCCGGCGGCAGCGGCGTGGGACCCGGAGTCAACAAGTAATTCTTTCTCATTTTAAAGACCTCCCGAAGCGTAAGGGATTAGAACGTTATTTTTTGCTGATTATGACCTCGTCTATCAATCCGTATTCTTTGGCCTCATCCGCCGACATGAAGAAATCCCTGTCGGTGTCCTTCTGTATCCTGTCCAGGCTCTGGCCGGTGTGCTTGACAAGTATCTCGTTTATCTTGTCGCGCAGCTTCAGTATCTCCCGGGCGTGGATGGAGATGTCCTCCGCCACTCCCTGCACCCCTCCCCACGGCTGGTGTATCATTATGCGCGAATTGGGAAGGACGAACCTCTTGCCTTTGCTGCCGGCGCCGAGCAGGATCGCCCCCATGCTCGCCGCCTGCCCGATACAATAGGTGGCGACGTCGCATTTCATGAACTGCATGGTATCGTAAATGGCCAGCCCGGCGGTGACCACCCCGCCGGGGGAGTTGATGTATATGTTGATGTCCTTGCCGGCGTCCTCCATCTGCAGGAAAAGCATCTGCGCGATGACCAGGTTGGCGATGTTGTCGTCTATGGGAGTGCCGATGAAGATTATCCTGTCCTTCAACAGCCTCGAATATATGTCATACGCCCGCTCGTAACCGCGCGCCGTCTGTTCTATGACCATCGGGACAAGCGTCTGCA
>CAZAVF010000096.1:0-4921 GCA_964488935.1 uncultured Planctomycetales bacterium
GACAGTATCTCCTGGTCGCAGCCGTCGCCGTTGATCGCCAGCACTTCCAGGCTCCTGGCCGTCTCTTCGCACACTTCGCGGTCGCTGTCCACAATGGAGACGGTGTGCCCGCTCTCGGAAAGCCTCCTGGCGAGAAAATACCCCACTTTGCCGGCGCCTACTATAAGGATATACATAGCGTTCTCCGAACGAAAAGTCTAAAGCCCGAATTTTTCCTTGACGCTCTTCAGGCTGGAGACCCTTACCACCCCGGTGAGCGTATCGGTCTCGTTGAGGACCAAAGACGGCTCGGGGATGACCACTCCTTCAAGATTACGCAGGGCCACGACCATGAACTCCCCGGGGATGTTTATTTCCTTTATCGTCTTGCCGGCAAGCCCGTTCTTGGCTTCCAGTTCGAGGACCCCGAGCTCCTTTGTTTCTATCAAATAACTGGAGAAGCGGCTTTCTATTATCTTGTCGCGGAGCATCGCCGCAAAAAGCACGGTCCCGCTGATGATGTCCATTCCCAGGGCGGTGTATATGTGCGCGCGCTGCGGATCGTAGATCCTGGCAAGGACCTTGGGAACGTTGAAAATGCGCTTGGCCACCTGCGCGGCGATCAGATTGGTGTTGTCGCCGTTGGTGACGGAACAGAAGGCGTCGGCTTTCTCGATCCCGGCCTGTTTGAGCAGGGCCTGGTTGAAGCCGTTGCCGGAAAGGGTGAGGCCGTTGAAGGCGTCCCCCAGCCGGGAAAAAGCGGACTTGTTCTTGTCGATGATGACGACGTTGTGTCCTTCCCCCGAAAGAAGCTTGGCCAATTCCGAGCCTACCCTGCCGCAACCGACTATGATCACGTACATTTTCTATCCCGGTAGTGGACCGAAAACGGGTTCTTATCCCCTGGCGATCTTTACCAGTTCCTCAAAGGCCTTGGAGTCGCGAATGGCCAGGTCGGAAAGGACTTTTCTGTCCAGCCCCACCTTGGCCTTTTTCAGGCCGTTTATGAATTCGCTGTATTTCATGCCGCAGGAACGGCAGGCGGCGTTAAGCCTGCTGATCCAAAGCCTGCGGAAATCGCGTTTGCGGTTCTTCCTGTCGCGGTATTCATATACCAGCGCGTGCATTACCGCGCGGCGGGCCTGCTGGAACTGCTTGCTGCGGTCCCCCCAGTATCCTTCCGCCTGTTTTAAGACTCTCTTCTTTCTTCTTCTTGTAGCGACGCTGTGTTTCACTTTTGCCATGACTAACCTCTCTCTTTTTACTGATATCCCGGATGCGGACCCGGGAGAATCGCGCTCTGCCGGCCGCTATGCGTAAGGCAGCAGCCTTTTCAGATACTTTTCGTGCTTGTCCAGGCTCACGGTATCCGCTTCTCTGAGTTTCCGGACCCTGGCCCTTTTCTTGTTGGTCAAAAGATGGCTTTTATTGCACGGGGCGTATTTAACCTTGCCCTTCGCGGTAACCTTGAACCTTTTGGCCACGCCTTTTTTAGTCTTTAATTTTGGCATTTCTTTTTTTCTCCTCGTATTTATCCGCCGGGCAAAAGACAAAAAACCTCTTATGGTCCCGTCCCTGCCGGTGCCGCCCGCGCCCCCCGGTTTATTTAGGAGCGATCACCATGGAAATGATCCTGCCTTCCATGGCGGCGCCTTTCTCCACAATGCCGTCGTTCTGTGTGTCCACCACGAACTTATCGAGCAGTTTCCTGCCGATATCTATATGTTCCATCTGCCTGCCGCGGAAGAAAAGGTTGATCCTGACCTTGTTCTTTTCCTTAAGAAAATCCACGACCTGGTTCAGCTTGGTCTTGTAATCGTGCTGGTCGATGTTCGGCTTGAGGCGGATCTCCTTGAGACGGACGAGCTTCTGGTGTTTTTTCGCTTCCCGTTCCTTCTTCTCCTGGTCGTATTTGAATTTGCTAAAATCTAAGATGCGGCAAACGGGAGGAACGGCGCCGGAAGCCACTTCCACCAGGTCCAGCTCGCTTTGAGCGGCCAGTTCCAGGGCTTTCTGAATGGAGACTATCCCCATCTGATTACCTTCCGGACCTATCAGACGAACCTGCGAAGATCTTATCTTTTCGTTGATGCGTATGAACTTTTTTATCTTAACTTCCCTCCTTCCCGCGGCCGTTGCGCGCCGGCTTCCTGCCGCGCCCGACAACCACGCCGAATGTATGCGCCCGCGCACCCGCGCGGACTTATTTCCGTTCCCTGGCTTCCTGCTCCAGCAGTTCCAGGAATTTATCCCTGGGAAGCGCGCCCATATCCCCGGCCCCTCTTTTCCTGACGGAGACGGTATTGTTTTCCGCTTCCCGTCCGCCGATCACCGCGATATAGGGGACTTTTTCAAGTTCCGCTTCCCGTATGCGCTTATTCAACGTTTCGTTGCGCCCGTCCACTTTCACTCTTATCCCGGCGGCCTCCAAGATATCGGCGGTCTCCGCGGCGTACGCGGACTGCTCCTCTTTCAACGGCACAAGTATCACCTGCACCGGGGAAAGCCACAAAGGAAGACTCCCGCCGTAATGCTCGACCAAAGCCCCGGTGAATCTCTCCAGGCTCCCTAGGATCACCCGGTGCAGCATGACCGGCTGTTTCTGCGTGCCGTCGGCGTCCGCGTAAACCAGCCCGAAACGCTGGGGAAGGGTGAAGTCGCACTGTATGGTGGCGCACTGCCAGGTCCGTTTCAAAGCGTCTTTCAGCTTGATGTCTATCTTCGGCCCGTAGAAAGCGCCGTCGCCGTGGTTGATGTCGTAAGATACCTCCCGTTCCTTCAGCGCCCCTTCCAGGGCGGCGGTGGCCGTTTCCCAGTCCTGTTCCGAACCTATGTATTTTTCCGGCCTGGTGCTCAACTCTATGCCGAGAGAGCCGAACCCGAAAACTTTCATCGTATCGAACACGAAATCTATGATCCCCTGTATCTCGCTCTTCAGCTGTTCAGGCAGGCAGAAGATATGCGCGTCGTCCTGGGTAAAACCGCGCACGCGCAAAAGGCCGTGCATGACGCCCGCCTTCTCGTGCCTGTACACGGTGCCCAGTTCAAAGAGCCTCAGGGGCAGTTCCCTGTAACTGCGTATCCTGGATTTGTATATCAGGATGTGCCCCGGGCAGTTCATCGGCTTGAGGATGTATTCCTTACCTTCGATGAGAAAAGAATACATGTTCTCTTTGTAATAATCGTAATGTCCGGAGGTCTGCCATAATCCCGCCTGCATTATGTGCGGGGTGATCACCATTTGATACCCGCGGCGCAGATGCTCTTTCTTCTCGTAATCCTCTATGATGCCGCGCAGGACGGCTCCTTTGGGATGATAGAAGACCAGGCCGGCGCCCGCCTCCTCGTGATAAATGTCGAACAGCCCCAGCTGCGGACCGAGCTTGCGGTGGTCCCTTTTCTTCGCCTCCTCGATGTTGCGCAGGTGCTCCTGCAGCTCGCTCTCCTGCGAGAAACAGACCCCGTAGATCCTCTGCAGCATCGGGTTGGTCTCTATCCCGTGCCAGTAAGCGCCGGCCAGGGAAACGAGTTTGAACGCCTTGATGCTGCCGGAGGAAGGGACGTGCGGGCCGCGGCAGAGATCCACGAATTTTTCCCCGGTCCTGTATACGGTAACTTCGCCGCCGGGTATCTCTTTCAGCAGTTCCAGTTTATAGTCTTCCTGCAAACCGGAGAACAGCCTCCCGGCCTCCTCCTTGTTCATCTTCGCGGCAATGAAAGGCTCGTCGCGGGAGATGATCTCGCGCATCTTGTCCTCGATGCGCGCCAGGTCCTCCTCGGTAAAAGGCTCTTTCCTGTCGAAATCATAATAGAACCCGTCCTCTATGGCCGGGCCTATGCCGAGCTTGGTCCCCGGCCACAGTTCCTGCACGGCGTATGCCATTATGTGGGAGCAGGAATGCCTTAATACCTCTATTTCCATATTATCCATAATTAAAATGGTGGGCCCAAAGGGACTCGAACCCCTGACCTTCACGATGTCAACGTGACGCTCTAACCAACTGAGCTATGAGCCCGACTAAATTTGTTTCCCGCCGTGGATCTGATAATCGAGAACTTCCAGCGAATCAAATCTCGATTGCTCCGTGCGCTGTTTAAAGAACGTATTTAACAGCGCACTACTGCCGAGGAAGGGAGTTGAACCCTTAAGACCTTGCGGTCGCGGGATTTTAAGTCCCGTGCGTATGCCAATTTCGCCACCCCGGCCCGATGCGCTTTTAAACTTGGAGGCGGCAAGCGGATTCGAACCGCTGAATAGTGGTTTTGCAGACCACTGCCTTACCACTTGGCTATGCCGCCGTGATCTTCAGGGCGCCGTTTTAGCGGCCGGGGAACGGATTCAAAAACGCGATTTGACCTTTCCGACGATGACCTCGACATCCTCAAGGCAGCCGGTCCCCTTTTTCCCGCAGGCAAGCACGCCTTTCCTGGGCCCGATGAATTTATATCCGCATTCTTTCAGCCTGGCGATGTTCCCCTGCGTGATCCTGTTCAAATACATGTTCTCGTTCATCGCCGGGCAGAAAAAAACCGGCGCCCTGCTGGCGGTAATGACGCAGCTCAACAGGTCGTCGCAGGTCCCGGAAGCGATCTTCCCGAGCAGATTGGCGGTAGCCGGCGCGACGAGTATGATGTCGGCCTTATCCGCGAGGGAAACATGCTCGATCTCCCAGTCTTCCCCCCCGTCAAAAAGCTTATAATAAGCCTTGTTCCCGCTCAAGGCCTGGAACAACAGCGGATTGATCAATCCCGCGGCCTCTTCGGTAAGGACCGGGATGACGTTGAAGCCCGACTCTTTCAGCCTGCGCACTAGCTCGCACGCTTTATAGATAGCCGCGCCGGCCGTTATACCGAGAATGACGTTCTTTCTACCCGCCATTGTTTTCAGTCGCTACCTGTATTTTGCCGGCGGAGATCTCGGCCAGGGCTATGATGGAAGGCT
>CAZAVF010000097.1:0-4878 GCA_964488935.1 uncultured Planctomycetales bacterium
TTGTCGGCTACGTCAAGAATTGACCTTATCTGTATCATTTTTCTTTCCCTTTTTTACGGTTTCTTCATGAAACCGGCACTTCTGGAGCACGGACACGACCCTGAAATGCTTGTCCTTGGATAAAGGCCTGGTCTCCGCGATGCTCACTGTATCGCCCATCTTCGCGGAATTGTTCTCGTCATGGGCCTTGTATTTCTTGTAAGTCTTGATTATACGGTTGTACTTCTTGTGCTTGTATGTCCTGAGCACCTTGACGACAACCGTCTTCTGCATCTTGTCGCTTACGACGACACCGGTCAGTTCTTTTCTACCCATTTTTTTTCTCTTCCTTCTCCCGGCAGACAGTCCGGATGAGAGCCAGCTCATGCCTTATGGCGGAGAACACGTGGGGTTTCTCCACCCTGCCCCCGTAACGCTGCTGGTTCAGCTTGAAAAGCTCTTCCTTCAGGGATTTCTCCCTCTGTGACAGGTCCTGTGGCGTTAAATTGCGAAGCTCTTTTATCTTCATGACCGCGCTTTCTTTTATTAATGTGTCCTGGTGACGAACTTTGTCTTTACGGGAAGCTTGTAAGCCGCAAGGCGGAAACACTGCCGGGCGTATTCTTCGGGGATACCTCCGAGCTCAAACAGGATCTTGCCCCTCTTCACAAGGCACATCCAGTGGTCGATATCGCCTTTGCCTTTTCCCATGCGGACTTCGGCCGGTTTCTTGGTGACGGACTGGTCGGTAAAGACCCTGATCCACAATTTGCCGCCCTTGTTCAATTTACGCGCCAGCAGGACGCGCACCGATTCTATCTGGGTGTTCTTTATCGTGCCGTTATCAAGGCTCTTAAGCCCGTATTCCCCGAAAGCGAGGCTCGATCCCCGGACGGCTATCCCTCTGCGGTTACAGCACTGCAAATTGCGATATTTGACTCTTTTCGGCATCATTACCATGTCTATATACCCCTGACGGCCTTAAGCCTGCTTCGCATCGGTCCCGGACGCCGCTTCCTGCTGATGTGCCGCGGCTGCCGGCGCGCTATTCTGTTCGTTGTCTTTGTCCTTGGAGGACTGCGTGCTGCGTTTGGGCAGCAGCGTCGATATGTCCAGGATCTCGCCTTTATATATCCATACCTTCACGCCTATCAGACCGTAGGTGGTGAGGGCTTCGGCAAAACCGTAATCTATGTCCGCGCGCATGGTCTGCAGCGGGATCTTCCCCTGCTTGTAACTCTCGGTCCTGGCGATCTCCGCCCCGTTAAGACGGCCGGAACAGATGACCCTGATACCCTTGGCTCCAGCGGACATCGAGTTCTCTATCGACCTTTTCACCGCCCTGCGGAAGGCAATGCGTTTCTCCAGCTGCTGGGCGATGTTCTGCGAGACCAGCTGGGCGTCCAGGGCGGGATTCTGGACTTCCTCTATATCTATCGATATCTCCTTCTTGAGGATACCGTTGACGTCCTGGCGCAGTTTCTCGATGTCGGCCCCGTGCCTGCCGATGATGATGCCCGGCCTGGCGGAATAAATGCGGATCTTGGTCTTCTCCGTGAGCCTTTCTATGACCACCCGCGATATGGCGGCGTGCTTGAATTTCTCGAGGATGTACTTGCGCACCCTGTAATCGTCCGCTATGAAACGCGCGTATTCTTTAGGCTTGGCGAACCATCTGCTCTGCCACGTTTTTATGTAACCAATTCGTAAAAGCGTCGGATGAACCTTCTGTCCCATGAAATTATTCTCCCGGTTTCAGATCAAGCTCTATGCGTATATGCGAGGTTCTCTTGAGGATGGGTTCGGCCCTTCCGAACGCAGCCGCCTTGAACCTCTTCCACATCGGCCCGCCGTTGCACTCGGCGCCAGAGACGTACAGCTGGGAGGCGTTGAACCCCTTCACCTTGGCATTGGCTACCGCCGACCTGAGTATTTTTATAAGATATTCGTTGGCTCTTTTGTTGACCGTCAAAAGAATGCTCTCCGCCTCGGATACGCTCCTGGACCTGATCAGCGCCAGAGTCTGCCGCACTTTACGCGGGGCGAGCCTTAAGTATCTTCCTTCTGCCTTCGCTATCATCTTTATTCTATCCCTTCCTGATGCCTGTATATATATAAATGGTGACCGGCTTAGGTCTTTTCAACAGCTTTCTTGGCCTTTACGCCGCCGTGCTTCTTGAACATCCTGCTCGGCGCGAACTCGCCCATTTTATGCCCCACCATATTCTCGGTGACGAACACCGGGATATGCCTGTGCCCGTCGTAGACGGCAAAGGTAAAACCCACGAACTCCGGCAGGACCGTAGACCTTCTCGACCATGTCTTGATCGCCTGTCTCTGGCCTGCGCGCCTGGCCCGGTCTACCTTCTTGACCAGACTCTCTTCCACATACGGACCTTTCTTAAGCGAACGCGGCATTTTTATTTCCTTCTCTTGACGATGAATTTATTGGAATATCTTCCCGGTTTCCTGGTCTTGTACCCTTTGGTCGGCTTGCCCCAGGGAGTGACCGGATGCGGATTCCCCTGTCCGGACTTGCCCTCGCCGCCGCCGTGCGGATGGTCGTGCGGATTCATCACCACGCCCCTGACGGTGGGCTTTATGCCCATCCATCTCGTGCGGCCGGCCTTGCCGATGACCACCGTATCGTGCTCCACGTTGCTCAACTGGCCGATGGAAGCGCGGCACTCCATGCTGAACATGCGGATCTCTCCGGAAGGCATCTTGATCAGGACCGAATCGCCTTCCTTGGCGGTGATCTGCGCGCAGGTCCCGGCGCTGCGGACGATCTGCCCGCCTTTGCCCTTGCTCAATTCCACGTTGTGGATCATAGTCCCCGAGGGGATATCCCTGAGGCGCAGGCAATTGCCCGGCTTGGCCTCGACCACCGTCTCCAGGGCGGATATCACGATATCGCCTTTCTGCAGCCCCAGGGGCGCGAGGATATAGCGCTTCCTCTTATCGGGATACTCGACCAGCGCGAGCCTGGCGGTCCGGTTGGGGTCGTATTCTATACCCAGAACGGTCGCCGGGACGTCGAAGATGTCGCGTTTGAAATCCACCTGGCGGTACATTCTTTTATGCCCGCCGCCCACATGCCTGACGGTCACCCTGCCGGCGTTGTTGCGCCCGCCGCTTTTCTTCAGGGGCGATAGAAGCGACCTCTGCGGCCCTTCCTTGGATATGTCGCTGAAATCATGCCCGGTCATCCACCTGCGCGGATGAGTAGTCGGTTTGTATATTTTAGTGCCCATTCATCAACCTCGTATTATGATAGCCGCCCCGCCCGTCAGACGGCTTCCAGTTTCTGCCCCTGCTTCAAAGTGACTACCGCTTTCTTGGTGTCCGGGGTGCGCCCTTCCTGCCGGCGGACCCTTTTGACCTTCCCCTTGTAGACGTAAGTATTGACGCTGTTTACCTTGACCTTGTAGATCTCCTCCACCGCCCGCTTGACCTGGAGCTTATTTGCGTTTATATCCACCAGCAGCAGGTATTTATTCTGCGGCTCCAGGCGCGTGGATTTTTCGGTGCCGAGTATGGATTTGACGACCTGATGTGAGATCATTTATTGAACCTCTCAAGCAATACGGTTAAAGCTTCCCTGGTGCAGACTATCCGCCTGTGCGACAACAATTCGTAAGCGTTGGTGTCCCCGGCCCTGGAGACGCGCAGGCCGGCGATGTTTCCTGCGGCCCTGCCCAGGTTGCCGTCCACTTTGTCCACCAGAAGAAGGAACTGATTATCCCGGGATTTCCCGGAGCGTTTCATCCCGAGCGCCGAAAGAACGGAGACTATCTCCTTGGTCTTGCCGGCCGGGGCCTTGATGTCCTCAAGCACGTTCACGGCGTTCTCCGCCACCTTGACGGAAAAAGCCTCCTTCAGGGCGCCTCTCTTGATCTTTGCAGGCAGAGAATACGAAAAATCCCTGGGGTGCGGCCCGAAGACCACGCCGCCGTGATACCACAGAGGATTACGGCTGGAACCCACCCTGGCGCGCCCGGTGCCCTTCTGTTTCCACGGTTTGCGTCCGCCGCCGGAGACTTCACCGCGGGTCTTCGTGGAAGCGAGTCCCTTGCGCTGTCCGGCGCGCAGATTCATGATGGCTTGATAAATCAAAGAAGTATTTATTTTATCACTAATTACTTCTTTGTCAAGCTTTATGCTGTCTACTTCCTTGCCTTTTGCGTCCAAAACTGGTAATGTTATCATTTTCTCGACGGGATAATGCCTCTTATTGGTTTAGCTTTTCTTAGCCTTTTTCTTCTTCGCGCTGCGTATCAGCACCAGGCCGTTCTTCCCTCCCGGGACCGCCCCGGTGATCAGAATGATGTTGCTCTCCGCGTCCACGGCGGCGACCTTCAGGTTCTGCACGGTAACGCGCGCGTTCCCCATATGGCCCGGCATATGATGCCCTTTAATGACCCTGCCCGGGGTGGTGGTGGAGCCGATGGAACCGACGCGCCTGCGGGAAGTCGACCCGTGCGTCATGGGTCCGCCTTTCCAGTGCCATCTCTTCATTCCGCCCTGGAACCCTTTGCCGATGGAAACCCCCGTGACGTCCACGAAATCGCCTTCCTTGAAGCAATCGGCCTTGATCTCGTCCCCGGGCTTGAATTCCGTTCCCTCGTCGCGGGGTATCTCCCTGATATATCTGTGAGCGCCCGTTCCTGCCTTCTTGAAAACCCCGAGCAAGGGCTTGTTGCTCTTGGATTCCTTGCTCTTGCCGAAAGCCACCTGCAGACTCTTATCCTTGACGCAAAGCACCGGACAAGGCCCGGCCTCGACGGCAGTTACCGTGACCCGCACGCCGTCGGCGTTGAACACCTGGGTCATCCCTATTTTCTTGCCTAATATTCCACCCATCTTGACAAATCCCTTTTATTGTATAAAGCGGCGCCT
>CAZAVF010000098.1:0-4861 GCA_964488935.1 uncultured Planctomycetales bacterium
TGGGGGTCATTTTCATCGGGATGACCGGGACCGGGATACGCATGACTTTCGGCGTCCCCCCCATTACGGAGGGGAAGAGGTCTTTTCTGCCGTTGCTCCCGGCGCTGGCCCTGCTTTTGATCTCGCTGCTGCTGGGCATATACATGCCGGCGTCTCTGGACGGAGCGGTTTCCGGCGCGGCTGCGCTGCTGGGAGGGAACGGTTGATGGCGGACGGAGCTGTGGTGCAGAATAACGATGTGGTCGGGCTGGCAGATATCCCGCGTATGCGGATGGAAGACCTGCGCGGTTTCATTTTGCGGGGAGTTTCTTCCGGCGCCAGGATAGTTTCCCTGTTCGGACATCCCGGACGGGGAGGGGGGATTGACATTTTCGCGGTGACGGCGCACGACAAAAGCGGGCGGCTTTCACTGGCCTCCTCCACGGTTAAGGACGGTTATGACTCGCTGACCCCGGATTGTCCACAGGCGGAGCTGTTCGAGCGCGAGATATTTGAAGAACACGGGATCGTTCCTCGCGGGCACCCCTGGCTCAAACCGGTGCGCAGGAACAGCGGCGGCGGCGCAAAGAGGGAGTTCTGGCGCGTGCCGGACCGGCGCTGCCACGAAGTGGCGGTGGGGCCGGTGCATGCCGGGATAATAGAGCCGGGGCATTTCAGGTTCCAGTGCCTGGGGGAAGACGTTCTGCATCTTGAAATTGAGCTGGGTTATCAGCACCGCGGCATCGAGCGCGCGCTGGTATCCGCGCCGCCGGCCAGGGCGCTTGCGTATATGGAGACGGCTGCCGGGGATACTTCCATAGGACATACGCTGGCTTATTGCCGGGCCTGCGAGGCCTTGTCGGGGATGCATATCCCTGCCAGGGCGCAATGTCTGCGCGGCATAGCGCTGGAACTGGAAAGGCTGGCCAATCACAGCGGGGACCTCGGCGCCTTGTCCGGAGATGTAGCTTATCTGCCCACGGCCTCTTATTGCGGCAGGCTGCGGGGGGATTTTCTTAATATGACCGCGCTGCTTTGCGGCAGCCGCTTCGGCCGTTCCCTGGTTTGTCCCGGGGGAGTTAATTTCGACATGGATCCCGGGCTGGTTTTTCGTCTAAGGGAGAGGCTGGAGGCGTCTTTCGCCGGCCTGAAAGGCGCGGCGGGGCTGCTTTGGGAGACGCCGTCCGTGCTTGACCGTTTTGAAGGCACCGGTATTATTTCTGCCGGGCAATGTTCTGCGCTCGGGCTGGTGGGACCGGCCTGCCGGGCCTGCGGCATCGAACGCGACGTCCGGTTCGATTTTCCCTACGGCATTTACAGGTTCGAACAGATACCGGTGGCCACCTATCCTTCCGGGGACGTTTTTGCCAGGGCCTACGTGCGCTGGCTGGAGTGTGAAAGGTCGGCGGACTTCATCCGTTCTCAACTGGAGTCTATGCCCGGGGGGGTGACGTCCCAGATCCCGGGAGTTTTTGCCCCGGAGAGCCTGACGGTGTCCCTGGTGGAAGGATGGAGAGGGGAGATCTGTCATGTCGCGCTGACGGATTCCGGCGGCGGTCTGGCCCGGTATAAAATAACGGATCCGTCTTTCCATAACTGGCTCGGGCTGGCGGTGGCGATGCGGGGGGAGCAGATATTCGATTTCCCGCTCTGCAACAAAAGTTTCAATCTTTCTTATTGCGGCCATGATTTGTAGACACAGGGAGGGGATATGTTCAGGGTAGTGAGGGAGAGACTCCGGCAGGGGTACCGCACTCTGCCTTTTCCAGCGCCGGAGAGTTCTTTGCCGGAACGGTTCCGCGGCAGGCCGGTCGTGGACTATTTGCGCTGCGCCGGCGCCTGCGGCGACTGCGCGGACGCCTGTCCTTCCGGGGCCATCCTGCGCCGCGGGCGGGGCATAGCGCTGGATCTCGGCAAATGTCTCTTCTGTTCTTCCTGCTCGGCCGCCTGCGGCCGCAATGCCGTGCATTTTTCCCGCGATTACCGGCTGGCGGCCTTTTCCAGGGACGCTTTGATAATACCGGCGGAAGAAGGATCGCCGTCCGGGGAACGGGTTATGCGCAAAGAGATAAAACGGCTCTTCGGGCGGTCCTTGAAATTAAGGCAGGTCAGCGCCGGCGGATGCAATGCCTGTGAGGCCGATGTGAATGTTCTTAACACTCTTGCGTATGATCTGGGCAGGTTCGGCATACAATTCACGGCTTCTCCCAGACATGCCGACGGTATTCTGGTGACCGGTCCGGTGAGCGTTAATATGCGTTCCGCCCTTCTTGAGACGTACGCGGCGGTCCCGGAACCCCTGGTAGTCATCGCCTGCGGGGCCTGCGCGGTCTCCGGAGGCGTATACAGCGGACATCCCGAGACCTGCGGCGGAGTTGCCTCCATACTTCCCGTTGATCTTTTTATCCCGGGCTGCCCGCCGCATCCTTATACCATACTTGACGGACTGCTGCGCCTTACGGGCAGGATCAAGTGACGGCCTCCGCCGATTTCTTTTCCTTCACAAGGAGGCGATGCGATGTTAGAATAAACAGTATCCCGGAAACGGCGGGGCCGGTATTTCTCTTTTCTTCTTCGTTCTTCCTTCGTTTTCTGAAGGGAGGTCCGCCGTTTTAAATTGTAAAAGGCTGTGTTTACGAAAGGGGGGGAGATGTTTTACTCTTCGCAATACGCCCACTGGCTTATCAGGCTGATGACCGCCTCCACGTTTATTTACCACTCCTGGGGTAAATTTCTTAATCTCAGAGGATTCGCTTCCGCGGCCGGACTTCCTCTGCCGCTGGCGCTGCTGGCGGCGCTGGGAGAATTCGGCGGGGCCGTTCTTTTGCTGGCCGGAGGGTTCTATAAGCCGTGGTTGACCAGGCTGGCGGTCCTTCCTCTGATTGTGATCATGCTGGTGGCCGTGTTAAAGTATCATTGGGGACAGTGGAGTTTTCTGCCGAGCCAGTCCCATCCCGCCGGGGGGATAGAATTCCCGCTGTTCCTGCTCGTGGTTTGCTGTTATATCTTTATGAAAGGCAACAAGTTTTAGCCCGGATCGACCGCTATCCCGGTAAAAGCCGTGCCGTTACCGGCACGGCTTTCTTTTTGCGCGCCGCGATCGGCAGCTTTTAATCTTGACGAACCGGTAAGGATACAGTAGAATAGAAAAACTTCTTTGCGAGGATGGCGGAATGGCAGACGCGACAGTTTGAGGGGCTGTTGGCCGCAAGGCTGTGAGGGTTCAACTCCCTCTCCTCGCACCAGATTAACCCCCTCCGTGTAGAAATCACCCGGGGGTCACTCCTCTTTTCTTTTGTCCTTTACGTAATTGCTTCCTTCTTTGCTTTTTGCGAAAGCCTTCAATTCGGCCCCGATCTCTCCTACCTGGGCCACGTGCTCTATCTTCCGGAATTCGTTCGTGACTATGCCGATGGCCACCGAGACCAGCGGCACCTTCTGCATATTGCCCGCGCGGTCTTTTGCCAGGATGTAGCCGTTGGCCTTGTCGGTTTCATTGTAGAAATTCGGAGCGGAGAGGTCGAAATCGGCGATGACCCTGCTGCTGATCGGTTCCGCGGCATCCACCCTGGTGATCACCACGAAGTCGTCACCGCCGATATGCCCGATGAAATCCGAGCCCGTTCCGGTCTCCTGAACGGCCCTGATCAGGATGCGGGCGGTTTCTTTTATGATGTCGTCGCCGTGCTCGAAACCATAGCTGTCGTTGTAAGACTTGAATTTATTGAGGTCGATGTAACAGACGGCGAAAGGCTCTTTGCTTTCTATGCGCGCAGACAATTCCCCGATTATGGAGATGTTGCCCGGAAGACGGGTAAGAGGGTTGGCGTCCAGGTCGCGTTCGCTCCTTTTCAGGGCCATGCGTATCCTGGCCTGGAGTTCTTTCGGTTCGAAAGGCTTCACGATATAATCGTCGGCCCCCGCCTCCAGACCGCAGACCTTATCGTGCACTTCCCCTTTCCCGGTGACCATCAGGATGGGGATGTGTCTCAACAGGATGTCCTTTTTGATCTCGGCGCAGACTTCCCTTCCCGTCATCTTCGGCATGTTGTGGTCGAGAATGATAAGGTCGAAGGGTTTGGAACGGATGACCTTCAGCGCTTCTTCTCCGTCCATGGCTTTGCTGATGTCATAATTGTCTTCCGATAAGGTTATCTCGAGCACGTCGAGGATGTCCGGGTCGTCGTCAACGAGGAGCACGCGTGGTTTCATCATTTTAGTTTATCTTGGGCAGGGTGAAACTGAAGGTGCTGCCTTTTCCCTGGATACTGGTTACCCATATTAGTCCCTGGTGGGCCTCCACGATGTGTTTGACCAGCGACAGCCCCAGGCCGGTCCCTTTTACATGCTGGTTGATCTCATTGTCGACCCTGTAGAATTCGTCGAAGATACGCTCGAGCGCCTCCGGCGGCATGCCTATGCCGCTGTCCTGGATATCTATTCTCACTCTACCGTATTCCTCGGAGGCGCGTATGGTTATCCTGCCCTGCGGGGGGGTGAATTTCACCGCGTTGCCGAGCAGATTTATGAAAACGCGCTCTACCTGGCTGCGGTCCGCCATGACCTGCGGCAGGTTCTCCTGGATCTCCGTGAGCAGTTCTATCTCCTTGTTCCGGCATTGGATATTGATAAGGTCGGCTACGGATGCGCTCAATTCCCGGATATCCTGCGGCACGAGCTTCATTATGGTCTTCCCGGCCTCGATGCGGGAAATATCGAGCAGGTCGTTCACCATCCGCACCAGTTCGTCGCTGTGCCGGTTTATTTTCTCCAGGCGCTCCTTGACCGCCGGAGGCAGGGCCCCCAGTTTTTCCTCTATCAGTATCGCGGCGTATCCTTTTACCGAGGTCAGCGGCGTGCGCAGTTCGTGCGAGACCGCCGA
>CAZAVF010000099.1:0-4789 GCA_964488935.1 uncultured Planctomycetales bacterium
GGTGTGTTCGCGCTGATGCAGCGGTGATCCGTTGACGATCCGCCTGATACGCCGGCGAATGTGCCGCACAACAGAAAGAAATCTGGCAAAACCCGGGTCAACCACTAAACGGAGGTCGGATATGCGAGTACTGTTGGGCTGTATGTTGTTTCTCTTTTTCTCCACCTCCGTTTTCGCCGCCAACCGCCCTCCGGAGCCGGTGACGAGCGAGTATTTCAAGAGCAGTATTGCCGGGCTCATGCTTGATTTTCCGAAAAAAGAAATCAAATACATCCTGGACCTGAAGATAATCAAACCTTTCCCGGGACCGGTGTTCGCGGAAGTGACTTTCGAGAATCCCGCGGACGCCGGCAGTCCGCTGGTCGCCTCGGCTGCCATCGACCCCAAAGATGACAGGCTCAATATCACTTCTCCGCCTGTCTCCTCGCCTCAAAAGAACAAGTATTATACGGTCGTCGCGCGGGTATACAGGGACCAGACAAAGAAAGAGCTCGTCGCCGAACATTCCCAGACGATATTGTCCATTGTTAACGACGAATCCATAGACGTCTGGAGAGGACTGAACGGCCTGGACAAATGGACGCATCCGGAATACCGGCTGGAGATCTCTTACCCGGCCGGCTGGAACGTCAAGGAAATGAGCAACG
This sequence comes from uncultured Planctomycetales bacterium, assembly GCA_964488935.1. Lineage (GTDB taxonomy): Bacteria > Omnitrophota > Gorgyraeia > Gygaellales > Profunditerraquicolaceae > Undivivens. The sequence goes on from CAZAVF010000099.1 coordinate 648, forward strand.
GGAACAATTTTCAGGCCTTCATCAGCCTGGAAAACATTGACCTGGAGGGATACTATTCCACCGGCATTATGCTGCTCCGGCATATAGCTCCCGGTCTGCAGATGGAAGGACTTTCCGTGGATCACCAACTTATAGATAGCATGGTATCAAACATAAAAAAGCTTATTTCCGAGGAGCGCAGGGAAGTTATAACGGAAAGAGGCTATGACGGGGTGGTCTCGAAGATCAACTTTGTCAACGATAAAGGGGTGGAAGAGAAGGAATTGCTGGCCGTTTTCTCGCATGAGCGCAAACTGACTACGCTGCTTTGCGAGTCCCCGAGCGCGGATTTCGACAAATACGAAAAGACGTTCTATTCGATAATAATGACCGCGAAACTGTATTAATAACGGGGTTCAAAGTTCTTGACGATACCTCTATTGTGGTTTACTATAACGTTCGTTGTCCGTTACGGAAAAAACAGGGTAATGAACGATAAATAATCTGGAACAGACAAAGGGGAGGCCGTGAGACGGTCTGAGAGTTCCGCTTTTGAGCGGATTACCCTTATAACCTGATTCCGCTCTGTCGTGCTTATGAAAGGCACTGTTAGGCGGAATGCTGCGGAGCTGAAGTCGCGGACTTCAACGAAGCGGTACTGGATAATGCCAGCGAAGGGACGGAAGCGGTTCTCTCGAAGCCCTTATGCCTGCGCGTAAGGGCTTTTCCTTTGGCGGCAGAGAAAGGAGTTTCAAATGCAGCTGGATGAGATAAAGATATCGAAGGCCATCATCGAATCATACGGCAGGAAACTGGTCAATGCCCTTGATGCCGACGCGGCAATAGTGGGCGGCGGCCCGGCCGGCCTGGTCTGCGGGTATTATCTTGCCCGGGCCGGGAAGAAAGTGGTGCTCTTCGAGCGCAAACTTTCCGTCGGCGGCGGGATGTGGGGCGGCGGGATAATGTTCAACGAGATAGTGGTGCAGGAGCAGGCCAGAAAGATACTGGATGAGTTCGGCGTCGGGACCAGGGAATACGAGAAAGGTTATTATCTCGCCGATTCCATAGAAGCCGTTTCCACCATCTGTTCCAAGGCCGTGAAGGCGGGACTCAGGATATTCAATCTCCTCAGCGCCGAGGACGTGATGATCAGGAACAAGAGGATCTGCGGCCTGGTGTTGAACTGGACGTCTGTTGAGATGGCCAATCTGCACGTGGACCCCGTGACCATGCGGGCGAAGGCGGTCGTGGACGCCACCGGTCATCCCGCGGAGGTTGCCCGGATAGTCGAGAGGAAATCCGGCATACGCCTGCGCACCAGGTCCGGCAGGATGATGGGGGAGGGGTCGATGTGGGCGGAGGCCGGGGAGGTTTCCATCGTGAAGAACACCAAAGAAGTCTGCCCGGGTTTCTACGTCTGCGGTATGTGCGCCAACGCCGTTTTCGGCGGCCCCCGTATGGGCCCCGTCTTCGGCGGGATGCTTTTGTCCGGGAAGAAGCTCGCCGCCGGGCTGGCTAAAAAACTGTGACCGCCGATTTAAGTTGCAATTGCGGCTCTTGTCTGGTATAACTTAGTAGAAAAGTTTGTAATGATCACATCGGGACGTTCCTCAAAAGAACGTCCTGATTTTTTTGGAAAGGTCTTATTATGATGCGGAACAAGAAAGGATCACCTCACCGGCAGGGCGGTATACGGGAGATGCTGGCTATCGCCCTGCCTATGGTGGTCTCCAACGCCTGCGACACGGCGATGGTATTCACCGACAGGCTGTTCCTGGCGCGGCTGGACCCGGAGCTGATGAACGCCTCTATGGCCGGCGGGTTGACCGTTTTTATGTTCATGTCGTTCTTCCTCGGTCTCACCGGCTACACCACCGCTTTGGCGGCGCAGTACCTCGGCGCCGGAAAAAAGCATAACTGCCCGCTGGTGCTTTCCCAGGCGGTCATCATTTCCCTCGCGGCATATCCGTTGATATTGTTTTGCCGTCCCCTCGGGCACGGTATCTTTTCTCTGATGGGCATCGGCGCCGGACAGATCGGCCCGCAGAAGGCCTATTTCAATATCCTGCTTTGCGGGGTGCTGATAAGCCTTTTGCGCAGCTGCTTCAGCGCTTTCTTTTCCGGCATAGGCAGGACCGGCATAGTGATGATAGCCACCTGTTCGGCTATGCTGCTGAACGTGGGTTTGAATTACGTTCTGATCTACGGAAAGCTCGGTTTCCCTGCTTTGGGTATAACCGGCGCCGCCTACGGCACTATACTCGGCGGACTGGGGGGGCTCTGCATACTTGCCGGCGCGTATTTCAGAAATTCCATGCGCCGCGAATTCGGGATAAGCGGGTCCCTGCGTTTCGACGGCGCGGTATTCGCAAAACTATTGCGTTTCGGCTCCTCCGTGGGGCTCGAGATGTTCCTGAACCTGCTGGCGTTCACCGCGCTTGTCTTTGTTTTTCATTCCCACAGCCCGTCCACCGCCACCGCCGCCACCATAGTTTTCAACTGGGATATGGTCTCTTTTGTTCCCTTGATCGGCATAGAAATAGGCGTGACCAGCCTTGTCGGCCGCTGCATGGGCGCCGGCGACCCGGACACGGCCCATAAGTCGGTGATGTCCGGACTGAAACTCGGCTGTATCTATTCGGCCGTGATATTGCTGCTTTTCACGGCTTTCCCCGGTTTCCTGGTGCGCGTTTTCCGCCCGGAAGTGCCCGGCTATATTTTTTCCTCCGCCGTGCCGCTCGCCGTGTTCATGGTGCGCATGGCTTCTTTATACGTGCTGGTGGAGGCGGTGCTGATAGTTTTTATCGGCGCGCTGCGCGGGGCGGGGGACACTTTCTGGGCCATGGGAATGTCGGTAAGCCTGCACTGGATGATGGTGGCCGTGTTGTGGTTAATGCTTAGAGTGCTGGGGACATCGCCCCAGGCCGGATGGAGCGCCATCGTTTTCTTTTTCCTGGTGTTCTCCGGGCTTGTGTTCCTGCGTTACAACACCGGCAAGTGGAGGAACATTAGAGTCGTCCATCCCGAACCCGTAACGGTCCTCCCTGACGATGCCTTCCATGAGGGGAAGGATCTTTAGAAAAGAGTAGTGAGTATAGTGTATAGAGTGAAACCGCAGCAGAGAACAGTATTAAGATTTCTACTCTCTACTCGATACTTCCGACTCTATACTTTTTTCTAGAATTCCAGCAGTTCGGACGGGGTGACGCTGAGGGCTTTGGCGATCTTGCCTATGGTGTCTATCTTCATCGCCGGGGGGTTCTTGCCTTCTATTCTCTGCAGGTATTTGTAGTCGATATCCGCCGTCTCGGAAAGCTTCTCCTGCGTAAAACCGTATTTGGCCCGCAGTTCCTTTATCCGCCTTCCCAGTTTCAGCCTGATCTCGATGTCCATACTCCGCATATTACCCGAAGCTTTTTATTCTTGACACCTAACCGTAACAAGGTGTATAAATATAGGAAAGGTAACACGCCGGGAGGTCGCAGTATGCGGATGTCCAGAGTGAGAACAACCGCCAAGATGAACCTTATATGGGTCTGTTTGCTTGGCCTTGTGCCCGCTTTTTATTGCGCCTCATGTTCTCCCGGGAATGAATTGTGGAAACCTGGTGATAAACAAAGAGACATCCTGTTACTGCTGGAAAAGATCCGTGAAGGCAAAATACCTCTTTCAATCTGCATAGCCGAAGCGCTGCCGATCGCCGGCAGGTATAAAGACCGCCAATTGGCGGAATTCTGCAGGAAAGAGCTTGCGGGATACTCCCGCAGTGACAGGTATGAATACCGTTATATTGACGTCTGCTGTCCTTTGGACAATGCCATACCCCTATTTTGCGGAGAAACCCTGGAGCTGTTTTGTTCCATAGAACGGAACCCGGAACTATTCCGCAGGGATAAACTGTTCATACCCCAGCCGATATCGCTGCTGGAAGAGGTGATCCCGGTGCATCCGGACAGGTCCTTTATAAAGCTGATCTGCCGTGATCATATTACCGGTTTAGCAAGCGGCGGTGTCTATTACGCCCGCGGCAACAGTTATCTAAAAGTGGTGGCGGCGGTGCGCGGGGAATTCATCGAGAAATTGACACTGCTGCTGGCTTCTGATCCCCGGAAATATTAATCGAGCGCAGAATTCCCCGGTTATCCGTATTCCTGTCCGATTGT
>CAZAVF010000100.1:0-4677 GCA_964488935.1 uncultured Planctomycetales bacterium
GCTTATACCCTAGCCAATCGGAAGGCCAAGTATTGCACCTGTGTGCTTATACCCTGGCTAATCGGATGGCTAAGTATTCGCTCGTGCGATATGCCCTGGCCAAAGCGTAACTGAAGGAATAGCACCCTGCCTTATTGGAAAGGCAAGTGTTCACTCGTGTGTTACACCTTGGCCAATCGGAAGGCCAAGTGTTCACTCGTGTGAAGCTACGGGGAGGTCGCCGGAAAATAGAAGGAGAGGGGCTCCACTCGGCAGGTTGAAAATAGGTGGTATGAACGTCACGGAGGCGTCCGCATCTCAGCGGTTTGTTTATCAGCCATAGACAACTCCCGCCTGAGCGGACGCCTCTTTTTTTTGCGGACCGCCGCAATGCTGGCAATATTTTGGCTTGTTTTCCATAGGACATTTGTTATAATGAGACATACTCCAACTTTAGGACAGATGTCCTACCTGAAAGGATGGCCGGTATGTTCGTCGACGGGAGCGGGAAAATAACGAAGATAATGGACGCGGCCGGTATTTCCCGCTCCGAGCTCGCCAGGCGCCTGGGGGTCAGTTATAAGACCGTTTACCGCTGGCTGGACAGGGACGTCAAACCTCATCCCGCCCAGCGCAGGGAACTGGAGCGTATCTTCCGCGAGTTCGTGGACCTGCCGGGGGAACTTTATTCCGTAAAAAAGAAGTTCTCCCGCTTTTTGCGCGCTTTGAGGACGGACGGCCCGCTGCGGGAAGGTTTCATAGTGGAAAGCGTGTATCATTCCGGCGCCCTCTCCGGCAGCAGGATGTCCCGGGAAGACCTGCGCGGCATCCTTGCCGGCAATAAACCGCGCGCCAGGGAATTGTGCGAGATACTTGAGAGCCTGAACATGCTGAATGCCGCGCGTTTTATGCTGGAGAATTCCCGCCCGGGTTTCCGGGCCGGGCGCGGTTATCTGATGAAACTGCATGAGATCATCGCGTATAATTTCCCCGGTCATATGCCGGGGCGGTTCAGATCCCCCGGAGCCGCGGAGTCCGGTTTCCAGCTTCGTCTTAACCGGCTCTTGAAAATGATGAGCGCGGTGCCGGTGGATCCGGTGCGGGAGTCGGCTCGCTGCTACGCGGAGATGGTGTCCCTGCGTCCTTTCTGCGGCGCCAACGGGAGAGTGGCGCGTATGCTGGTGGATACCCGGCTGCTTTCCTGCGGTCTGCCGCCGGCTATCATCGCGTTTGAATCCAAAGCTGTGCTGTCGGACCTGGCCGGGAAGGCCTCCGGCGGAGACGTTGAAGGACTGGCGGGATTCATTTGCGAGCGCGCGGCGGCAACGCCCGGTCTCCTGGCGGGATGCGCCGGAAAAGATTTATACATGCGCGGCCAGAAAACCGCGCCATTTATGGCGCGGATGAGATTTGGCCGCTCAGTATTCCGCTTTGGGAAACCGCGGGCTTCAGCCCGCGGAGCTTCATAGATTATCCGGGTCACCCCGCGCAGTTTTGTCCCGGCGCGCGAAAATTCATTTGCCTGCCCGTGTTTAGATGTTATACTAAAATACAAGATGTAATGGATCATGATCATAACGGGGTCCGGCGGATTGATCGCCGGAGGGTGTTATGAATGGTCGGGCCGCCATTCCGTTCTGCCGGAACGGCGGTTTTTTGTTTTTGGATGAAAGAGCGCGTCAGGCTTGCCGGGGGAGGATTGATATGAAACGTCTTTTGCTGTTTATCATTCCGCTTTTGATAATCGCCTCGCTGGTGTTCACCGTTTTCGGGATAATGCAGATACGTTTTACCGAGGACAAGCTCATGGACGACCTGCGCAGGAAGGCCAGGACCGTGGCCGAGAGCGTGGAGTTGTCGGCGAAGTTTATTTTGCAGAACAGGGACATGGCGCTCGCCGCCAAGATGGTGGAGAGTTTCCAGAAGAGAGACCGTTTGCAGGGGTGCGTTCTTTACGACAGCGGGGGGAAGGTCCTGGCGGTGACCAGGCGTATCAGGGAATGGCCCGGCAGAGAAGTTAATAATCTCAAAGATATCATTGCGGCGGGTTCCGCGCGCGGCAGCCTGCGCACTTACGGGGAATATACCGCTTACAGCTACGTCCAGCCTGTCCTTAACGACGACGGGACCCCCCTGGGGGTCGTGGAAGTAGTTTACGACACATCTTATCTTCTGACGACGCTGGCGGAGATGTGGCGCAGGGTGAGCCTGACCCTTATTATCCTGCTTCTATTGATCGCTTTTTCCGCCTTTCTCATCCAGCGCCAGATATACATAATCCCGGTGCGGAGGCTGACGCAGTGGTTCAGGCATTTTCAGAGGGGAGACATAGATAAACTGCGTCCTTTCGAGGATAAGGGGGAGTTCGGCAGGCTGGTCAGCGAGGTGGAACAGGTGGCTTTGAGCCTGCGGGTGGCGAGGAAAGTTGTCTCCGAGGAAGCCCGGGTGAGGGTGAGGAACGACGAACTCTGGACGGAAAAGAAACTGCGTGATTTCGTGCAGGCCAAGCTGGGGGAGAACGCGCTGTTCGTGGTCTCCAACAGGGAACCGTTCATGCACATAGCCGAAGGCGACAAAGGACTGGTCCGCTGCCTGCGCCCGGCCAGCGGCGTGGTCACCGCCATCGACCCCATCCTGCGGGCCTGCGGCGGGACCTGGATAGCCCACGGAAGCGGTAATGCCGACCGGCAGTTCGTGAATTCGCGCGATAAGCTCGGGGTGCCTCCGGAAGACAACAGGTATATCCTCAAAAGGGTATGGCTTTCCAAGGAGGAAGAGGAGGGATATTATTACGGTTTTTCCAACGAGGGGCTCTGGCCGCTCTGTCATATCACCCATACGCGGCCCATTTTCAGGGAGACGGACTGGAAAGAATATTGCAGGGTCAACCGGAAATTCGCCGATTCCGTGCTGGAGGAACTTCCGGCAAAGGAATCCTTCGTTTTTATCCAGGATTACCACTTCACTATGCTCCCGGCATACATAAAGGAAAAGCGCCCGGACGTTACCATAGCCTTGTTCTGGCACATTCCCTGGCCCAACCCGGAAGTCTTCGCGATCTGCCCTTTCCAGCAGGAGATACTTAACGGCCTTCTGGCCTGCGACCTTATCGGATTCCACCTGCAGTACCACTGTAATAATTTCCTGGACACCGCCAACCGTCTTATAGAATGCCGGGTGGATACCGAGAAGTTCAGCGTCGTCAGGGGGAGCAAGGAGACGCTGGTGCGCGCTTTCCCGATCAGCGTGGGGAAGTTCAACGAGCAGGAACGCGGTAAATACAGGGAGGAGAGCGTCAAGATCAAAAGGGAGTTCGACCTGGCCGGCAAGATAGTGGCGGTGGGCGTGGACAGGATAGATTATACCAAGGGCCTGGTGGAGAGGATCCTGGCTATAGACAGGTTCCTGGAAAAGAACCCGGAATATATCAACAGGTTCGTTTTTATACAGCTGGCGGCCCCCAGCAGGACGCACATAAAGAGGTACCATGAGCTGATGGGGGAGATAGACGAACTGGTTGAGAAGAAGAACTGGAAGTATTCCAACGGCGAATGGAAGCCGATCATTTACCTGAAAAAGCATTTTTCCCCGGAGGAGATACAGCCATATTACGAGCTTGCCGACCTGTGCGTGGTCAGTTCCCTTCATGACGGAATGAACCTGGTAGCCAAGGAGTACGTCTCCGCGAAAGCCGACGGGGAAGGTATGCTGATCCTGAGTTGTTTTACCGGAGCGGCGAGGGAGCTGACCGACGCGGTGCTGGTGAACCCGTATTCCATCGAGGAATTCGCCGACGCCATCAAGCTGGCGGCGGAAATGCCCGTGGAAGAAAGGCTGCGCAGGATGAACAATATGCGCAAGATAGTGGCGGAGAACAATATTTACCGCTGGGCCGGGAGCATTATCGGGGACCTGGTGGGCATGAAGAAACCGGGTTAAAAAGGGCGGGACATATATGGTGCGTCTTGACATAAAAGAGGGCCGGCTGCGCGCGCGGCTGAAACGGGGCGGGCTTTTCGTTTTTCTCGACTATGACGGCACTCTCGTTCCTATCGCCGGCAGGCCGCAGGACGCGCGCACCCCTAAGGAGACGGCGCGTCTGTTGGAACGCTTGTCCTCTCTGCCCGGGTGCCGTGTGGCGGTGGTCAGCGGCAGAGCGCTTTCCGACGTCAGAAGAAAAGCGGGGGTCGGCGGCATTATTTATGTCGGTAACCACGGTTACGAGATGTTCATCCCTGGGAAGGGGACGCTGGTTCACGTTCCGCCGGGCTACCGGAAGGTATTGTCGGGGATAAAGAAAAGGATCGCCGCCGGGGTAAGGGGGATCAGGGGGATCATCTGCGAAGACAAGCGTATATCCCTGGCGGTCCATTTCCGGCTGGCGGACAAGCGCGGGGAGCGGCTGGCGAAGAAAGTTTTTCACTGCGCCGCCGCCCCGGCCGTAAACGAAGGCGCGGCCGCGGTCAAAAAAGGCAAGAAAGTCCTGGAGATATTGCCGCCGGGAAGTCATAATAAAGGCACGGCGGTCAAGGAGATACTGCGCGGCGCAGGGAAGGTAACGGCGCTCTATTTGGGCGATGACAGGACCGACGAGGACGCCTTCCGCGCGCTCAGAGGTAGGGGAATAACCGTCCGCGTGGGCGCTAAACGCGGCTCGCTGGCCGGGTACTATCTCGGCTCGCCGCGGGAAGCCGTGTC
>CAZAVF010000101.1:0-4623 GCA_964488935.1 uncultured Planctomycetales bacterium
AAATCTCATCCGCGCCATAAATGGCGCGGTTTTCTGGCCGCGCATGTATAAAAGGCGTATAGAGCGGGACGTATGGAGTATTGAGTTCTTGAAGCGGTTTACTCTATACACGATTCTCCGGGCTCCACTACTCGTAAAATGTTCATCGACACTGCGAAGATCTACGTTAAGGCCGGCGCCGGCGGCAAAGGCTGCCATAGCATTTACACCGATAAATATACCCGTTACGGTATATTTGACGGCGGGGACGGCGGCAGGGGGGCGGATATAGTGGTGACCGCCGACAGGAACCTTTATACCCTGCTTGATTTCAGGTATAATCCGCATTTTTACGGTAAGCACGGCGGCAACGGTTCCGGCAAGAACAAAAAAGGCCGCGACGCCGAGGCCGTGGTCATCCGCGTTCCCTGCGGGACCACGATCACCGACGCCGCCAGCGGGTGCCTGCTGCGCACCCTGGATTACGACGGGGATTCGGTTGCGGTGGCTAAAGGCGGACGGGGCGGCAACGGGAACCAGCATAAAGCCGACCCCACTCCGGGGATACCGGGGGAAGAAAAGGAGCTTATACTTGACCTCAAGCTCCTGGCCGACGCCGGGCTGGTCGGTTTTCCCAATGCGGGAAAATCAACGTTCATCACGGTCGTTTCGCATGCCCATCCGAAAGTGGCCCCGTATCCCTTCACCACCAGGACCCCGGTACTGGGCATAGTGCGCAAAGGCGAAGAATCGTTCGCCATCGCCGATATCCCCGGTTTGATAGAGGGGTCTTCGCACGGAAGGGGGCTGGGGGACAAATTCCTGCGGCATATCGAGAAGACCAGGGTGCTTGTGCACATAGTGGATATGTCCGGGACGGACGGCAGGGACCCTTTGGATGATTACGAGGTCATAAACCGTGAATTGAGGCAGTACAGCCGGGCTGTCGGCCGCAAACCGCAGGTAATAGCGGCCAACAAAATGGATTGCGGGCAGTCGGCCGGTAACCTGCGCAGATTCTGCAGCGTTGTGAAAAGAAAAGTTTATCCCATCTCGGCATTGCACCGGCAGGGCCTGGAGGAATTGATTGAAGCCATCCGCAGGAAGCTCAAAGCGCGTAGTCGTTAAAGTCGGCAGCAGCCTGCTTTATGCCGATAAGAACAGCAGGAAAGCCGATCCCGGTGTGTTGAAGAACATAGCGCGCCAGGCGGCCTCAATCGTAAAATCCGGGACCAAGGTCGTAGTGGTCTCTTCCGGGGCTATAGGGTTCGGCATGTCCAGGCTGGGACTGAATGCCAGGCCCAGGGAACTTTCCCTGCTGCAGGCCGCGGCCGCGGTGGGGCAGAACGAGTTGATGAACATTTACCGGCAGGTATTCTCTTCCTGCGGTTTGTTGTGCGGCCAGGTCCTGCTTACCTGGGAGGATTTTGTGGAGCGCAGGCGTTATCTTAACGCCAAAACGACCCTGCAGAAGCTGCTGCAGCTCGGGATAGTGCCGGTGATCAACGAGAACGATACCGTGGCGGTGGACGAGATAAAGTTCGGGGATAACGACAGGCTTTCCGTCCTGGTCGCGAGCATGCTTTCCGCCGACCTGCTTCTTAACCTTTCGGACGTCGACGGACTGCTCGGCGAGGACAGGAAGAGCGTCATCCGCGAGGTGGGCGCCATCACCCCGGAGATCAGGAGGGTGGCCGCTCCCAGCGGGAACAGGTCGTCCGTGGGGGGGATGGTCACCAAGCTCGATTCCGCCGGTATCGCCATGAAGTCGGGTATAACTTATGTAATAGCCAACGGGCGCGGCAGGAACACGGTCAGGCTTGCCGTCGAGGACCCGGGTTCCACGGGAACGCTGTTCGTCCCCTCAAAGGGCCGGATGGCGGCCCGGGAGCGCTGGATAGCTTTCGGTTCCCGCCCCAAAGGCAGGCTGATAGTGGACGACGGGGCCAAGAAAGCCCTGCTTTCCCGTAAAAGCCTGCTTTGCGTCGGGATACTGGAGACCGAAGGTTCTTTCCGCCCGGGGGAGATAGTCTGTATCTCCGGCAGGGACAGGAAGGATTTCGCCCGCGGCAGGGCCGCGCTGGCGGCGGATGTGATCGCGGGCGTCAAAGGTAAACGTTTTTCCAGGGAGGCCGTGCATTGCGACGATATAGCCGTTCTTTGAAGAAGGAGCCGGGGGACGAAGTTGCCTCCCTGGCGGCCTCAGCCAGGCAGGCTTCATTCGCCATGGCCGGTCTTTCCGAGGCGGTCAAGAACGGCGCCCTGGACGCCATGGCCGCGGCACTGGAGAAAGAGGCGGCTTCGATAATTTCCGCCAATTCACAGGATGTCGCGGCGGCGCGCCGGGAAAAGCTGCCGGCGGCCATGATAGACAGGCTTATTCTTGACCGCAGGCGCGTAAAGGAGATGGCGGATTCCATGCGCGCTGTTGTCGCTCTGCCCGATCCCGTGGGCAGGGTGATCTCGGCATGGCAGAGGCCGAACGGGCTCTGGATACACAAGGTCAGGGTCCCCATAGGGGTGGTGGCGATAATTTACGAGTCCAGGCCGAATGTGGCGGCGGATTGCATAAGCCTGTGCTTTAAATCCGGCAACAGCGTCATACTGCGCGGGGGCAGCGAGGCGCTGCGCAGCAGCCTGCGCATCTATTCGGTGCTCAAGGAAGTGCTGCGTTCCCGGGGAATACCGGAGGGCGCCGTGAACATGGTGCCTACCAGCGACCGCAGGGCGGTGGAAAAACTGCTGAGGATGCATGACAGCATAGACGTGGTCATACCCCGCGGCGGAGAGGGATTGATACGATACGTGACCGAGAATTCGCTTGTCCCGGTCATCAAGCATTACAAGGGGATATGCCACGTTTACGTGGACGAGTTCGCCGACCTGAACATGGCCGAACGCATCTGCTATAACGCCAAGGTGCAGCGTCCCGGGGTATGCAACGCCATGGAGAGCATGCTGGTGCATGAGGACATCGCCGGGCGTTTTCTCCCCGGCATGGCGAAGCGTTTCCGCGAGGCGGGAGTGGAACTGCGCGCCTGTGAAAGGGCCCGCGCCATAGTAAAAACCGCGCGCAAAGCCTCTGAAAATGATTACAGGACCGAATACCTGGACCTGAAGCTTTCCGTGAAGGTCGTGGACGGGGTGGACGAGGCGGTGGCGCACATAAACGGGTACGGCTCTCACCATTCCGACGGCATCGTCACCGAGAATTACGATAACGCGCTTGTTTTTCTGCGCAAAGTCGATTCGGCCTGCGTCTACGTCAACGCCTCCACGCGGTTCACCGACGGTTACCAGTTCGGACTGGGCGCCGAGATAGGCATCTCCACCGATAAGCTGCACGCGCGCGGGCCGATGGCGCTGGAGGAATTGACCACGTATAAATACATGGTCTTCGGCAACGGACAGGTCAGGGAATGAAGACCGGGATACTCGGCGGGACCTTCGATCCGGTCCATCTGGGGCATTTGATACTCGCGCAGGAGATACGGGAAAAGCTCGGCCTGCACAGGGTGGTCTTCGTGCCGGCGTACAGGGCGCCGCATAAGGGGAAAGCGGAATTGGCCGCCGGCCGGCACAGATTGAATATGCTCAAGCTCGCCGTGCGCGCCGACCCTTTTTTCGGCGTCTCCGGCGTGGAACTGCGCAGGCGGGGAATATCCTACACCATCGACACGGTGAACGCTTTCAAACGCATGTACCCGGGGGACGAGGTTTTTTTTATCGCGGGGTCGGACCTGGCCCCGGACCTGAAGACCTGGAAAGAATACCGCCGCCTTCTGAAGGCAGTGAAATTCGTGGTCGCGCGAAGGCCGGGATACCCGGCCGGCGGAAAGACGGTCCCCGGCGTCACTCCGGTGAGGATCAGGGCGGTGGATATTTCCTCGGCCGAGATCCGCGCGCGCATAAAGGACGGGCTGCCGGTGCGTTATTTCCTGCCGGAATCCGTGCATTCATATATTGAAAGCAATGGGTTATATCGGTGATTTATTTTAAATGAAAAGAAATATAAAAATAGCCCCCTCCATATTATCCGCTGATTTCAGCATGCTTGACCGCGAGATCAGGCGCGTCGAAGACGCGGGAGCCGATCTGCTGCATGTGGACGTGATGGACGGGCATTTCGTCCCGAACATCACCATCGGCGCCCCTGTGGTGAAGTCCCTGCGCAAGGCGGCGAAGATCCGGCTGGACGTGCATTTGATGATAGAGAAGCCGGGGTTTTTCCTGGAGGATTTCATCCGCGCCGGCAGCGATATCATAACCGTGCACGCCGAGGCGGTATCCGAGAAGGAGTTCGTCTCCATGAGCGCTGCGGCGCGTTCCGCCGGCAGGCGGCTGGGCATTTCACTCAATCCGCCCACTCCGCTGGAGAGGATAAAGGGATATCTTGCGCACACTGATTTCGTCCTGGTGATGAGCGTAAATCCCGGGTTCGCGGGCCAGGAATTCATACCATCGGCTCTCGACAAGGTGGCGGAACTGCGCGGCATCTTCGGCGGGGAGATATCGGTGGACGGTGGGATAAACGACAAGGTTGCAGGCCGGGTGATCAAGGCGGGGGCGGACATCCTCGCCGCCGGTTCGTATATTTTCGGGGCATCGGACGTTAAAGCGGCCATAGAAAGGATAAGAAATGCA
>CAZAVF010000102.1:0-4434 GCA_964488935.1 uncultured Planctomycetales bacterium
CCCAAGGACTTCGCCTGGCGGGAATCGATCTCCTCTCCAGTTTCGGAGTACGGAGATTCTCGCTGCTTCTGCAGCGCTTATCTCTCCCGCCGGATTATTGCTCTATTTCGATACTTTGTGCGCCTGGCGGGAATCGAACCTGCACACCCAGCTCCGGAGGCTGGTGCCCTATCCTTTGGGCCACAGGCGCAAAATCTATGCCGGTCAGAACAAACTCAACTGACGGTCGTCTTCTTTCTTTTTTTCCTCTTCCCCGAACAGGGATATCTTTCCATATTCCCCGTCGAATCCCGCATCTATCCTGACTTTTCCTTCTCTCATCCTGATGATCCCCTCCGCGATCTTCGAAGGGATATCCCGCAGGATGTCTTCTTTGGGCGCTCTCAAGAGCACCTCGAATTCCGTGCCGAACTTCGACACGATGCCGAGGTAATCCTTATGCACCGCGCTCGCCGAGGGGGAAAGCCCTTTTGCGTCGGCTATGACCTCGTCCAACGGGATGAGATTGCGGAAAGGAATGGCGTTTTTGGGTTTGAACCCCGGGGCCCGGTCCGCCAGCGCCTCAACGCGGTTCATTACCCCGACCGTCACGGGTTTCGAACACTTTGGACACTTGCCGCCGCTGGCCCTGGTCTGCTCCGGGGAAAAACGCACCCCGCACAGGCGGTGCCCGTCGAAATGGTATTTGCCCTCTTCGGGAAAGAACTCCGTCGTAAAAAGGAACCGGCCCGGGTCTTTTTCTTTCAAGGCGTCCCGTATGCCGTCATAAGACAATTCGCACTTGAAGACGTTGGCCTCCCTTCCTATTTTTGCCGGGCTGTGCGAATCGGAATTGCTTATAAGGCTGAAGCGGTCCAGGGCCGACAGTCTCCAGTTCATGGCCGGATCGCTGGACAATCCCGTTTCCAGGGCGAATATTTTATCCGTGTATTTCTCAAAACAGTCTTCTATACGGTCAAAGCCGGACATGGAACCGAAAAGGCTGAACCACGGCGTCCAGATATGCCCGGGCACCAGCATACACCTTTCGTCTATGTCGAACACGATCCGCGCCAGCTCGGCGGCGTCAAGGCCCAGGATAGGCCTGCCGTCGGAAGCCAGATTGCCGATCCTCGCCAGCGCGGCGTTGATCTTCTCGGTGGCGGCGAAAGAAGGGCTGAAAAGCAGATTATGTATGCGATAACTCCTGCCGTTCTTCGAATAAATACTGCTGACCTCGGCGGTAAGCATGAAATGTATCTTCTTGCCGCCGGCGACGGCCCCTTTGTAAACAAGCAGTCCCTTGCCGTCCTCTTCCAGATTCCCCCGCAATTCCTCCATCCATAAATGATGGGTAAAATCCCCGGTACCCATCAGATCGATACCTTTTAATGCCGCCCATTCCGCGATGTGCCTGATATCCATGTCCTTGGACGTCGCGCGGCTGTATTTTGAATGAACGTGAAAATCGGCTATGAATTCCTTATTCTGCTGCATAGACTATCTTCCCGGAACAGATCGTGTACCGCACCCGTCCCTTGAGCTTTCTTCCCAAAAAAGGAGAGTTGCCGGACCTGGAAACGAAATCTTCCTTTTTGACCGTCCATTCCTCGTGCGGGGAGAAGACCACGATATCGGCATCCCCTCCGGACAAAAGGCCGCCCTTCTTTATTCCCAGAATGGAGGCGGGAGCAAAAGACATCTTTTCCGCCAGCCCCGTCCAGTCCAGGACCCCGCCGCCTATCAATTCCGTTGCGGCAACCGACAACTCCGTTTCCAAACCGGTGACTCCGAACTCGGCAAGATTGAACTCGACTTCCTTTTCGTTCTCCGTGTGGGGGGCATGATCGGAAGCGATGGCGTCGATTGTCCCGTCCCTCAACCCTTTTTTTACCGCCTCCAGGTCCTCCCGGCGGCGCAAGGGAGGGTTCATCTTCATGTTAGTATCATATCCCAGAACCGCTTCCTCCGTCAATGAAAAATAGTGCGGCGCGGTCTCCGCCGTCACCTTCACCCCTTTTTTCTTCGCCTTTGCTATAATCTCCACGCTCTCCGCGCAGCTCACGTGCGCTATGTGCACGCGCGATTTCGCCCTGGCGGCCAGCGTTATATCCCGCTCGATCCTGCGGTATTCCGACTCGGCGGATATCCCTTTCAACCCCAGCCTGGTGGATACCGGGCCGAGGTTGACCGAACCGCCGGCAGAAAGCTTGCGGTCTTCACAGTGACAGATGACGATAAATCCTTTTTCCCTGGATTTGACCAGGGCCTTTAAAAGCAGTTCCGGGGAGTCCACGGAGGACCCGTCGTCGGAGAAAGCGACGACCCCCTTCTTTCTCAAGAGCTCGAAGGCGACCGCCTCTTTTCCCTGTCTTCCCCTGGTTATCGCGGAAGAGATGAGAACATTCACCCCCGCTCCGCAGCGTATTATCCTCTTCAGCAGTTCCACGTGCTCCGCGCTGTCTATGGCGGGGTCGGTGTTCGGCATGGCCAGCACGCTGGTCACTCCGCCTTTCGCAGCGGCAGCCGTGCCGCTGGCCACCGTTTCTTTGTCCTCCCGCCCGGGCTCGCGCAGATGCACGTGCATATCCACCAGTCCGGGCATGACGATACAGCCGGAGGCATCAATGACCCTGGCCGCCTTCTCCCCGGTCCCGGCGATCCGCCCCCCGGAGACAAAGACATCCCTCACCTCGTCCGTGCGGGAAGCGGGGTCCACAACCCTTCCGTTCTTAATCAGCAGAGATTCTTTTATCATGCGCCTGAGAGACCAGAAAAAGCACCGCCATGCGCACGGCGATACCGTTGGTCACCTGTTCAAGGATTACTGAATTGTCCCCGTCGGCAACATCGCTGGCGATCTCTATGCCGCGGTTAAGCGGCCCGGGATGCATCACGACGATATTCCTGCCGGTCTTCTTTATTCTTTCCCTGGTGATGCCGAATTTACGGAAATAATCGATCTCCCGGGGGAAGGCGTCCCTGGCGTCCCTCTCAAACTGCATTCTCAGGACATTTACGGCGTCCGCCCTCGACAATGCTTCCTCTATGTCGCAGCTGATATCCACGCCCATTTGTTCTATGCCCGGCGGGATGAGGATTTTCGGCGCGCATACCGTCACCCTGGCCCCCAGCCTGGTCAAGCCCCAGATATTGGAACGCGCCACGCGCGAATGGGCTATGTCTCCCACAATGCAGACCCTCAAGCCCTCTATGCGGCCGAGTTTTTCCTTGAGCGTAAAAATATCCAGCAGCGCCTGGGTGGGATGTTCATGCCAGCCGTCCCCGGCGTTCACCACGCTTATATCCAGTTTGCGCGCCAGCGTCACCGCCGCGCCGGAAAACCCGTGCCTGAGAACGATGATGTCCGCCTTCAGCGCCTGGATATTCCTGCCGGTGTCTATGAGAGTTTCCCCTTTGCGCACGCTGGACGTTTCCGCGGCTATGTTTATGACATCGGCGGAGAGTCTCTTGGCGGCGATCTCGAAAGAGACCCTGGTGCGGGTGGACGGCTCGTAGAACAGGTTGACCACGGTTTTCCCCCTCAGGGCGGGCACTTTCTTTATCTCGCGGGACGATACTTCTTTAAAAGAATCCGCGGTCCCCAGGATGAGTTCTATTTCTTCCCTGCCCAGTTCTTCCAGACCCAGCAGATCTTTGCGCGTCCAGTTCATCCGTTTCCCCGCTCGTTCAACACGACTTCGTCCCTCCCGTCGCTCTCCGCCAGTCTGACCTCTACCGTCTCGTCCTGCGAAGTGGGAACGTTCTTGCCCACGAAATCAGCCCGTATGGGCAGTTCCCTGTGCCCCCGGTCGACCAGGACCGCCAGTTGTATGGTGCGCGGCCTACCGAGGTCGGCCAGGGCATCCAGCGCGCAGCGTACGGTCCTGCCGGTATACAGGACGTCATCCACAAGGACCACATTCCTGCCAGTTATATCAAAACCTATCTCCGTCTTATGCACCACCGGCTGCTGGGATATCGAGGTAAGGTCATCCCTGTAAAGCGTTATATCCAGGACCCCGAGTTCCACCGGCACCCCCTCTATCCCGGAGATGCACTCGGCGATCCTGCCGGCAAGATGCGCTCCGCGGGTCCTGATCCCTACGATGCTTATCCCTTTCACCCCCTTGTTTTTCTCCAGTATCTCGTGGGATATCCGGGTAATGCAGCGTTTGACCGCTTCCTGGTCAAGTATCCTGGCCTTTTCTTTCATATATGCTCCGGGACAGCCGATAATAAAAAATCCGTCTTCCCCCCTTCAAGGGAAAGACGGATCTGCGGATTTTTCGGTTCTATATCCATTTTAAGACATCCTTGCCGGCTTCTCAAGAACCGGTTTAAAGGTTCATTAAAGTTTACCCCGTAAAGAACGGTCTGTCAAGGCAAAAAGCCGGGATCGAATTGCCTCACATTAAATGTTACCGAAGGAAAAATACAATTGAATCGTTGACT
>CAZAVF010000103.1:0-4405 GCA_964488935.1 uncultured Planctomycetales bacterium
TCATTGATCTTGGCATAGAAAGTATCCACCACCAGAGGATCGTAGTTCAGGGTTGCCCTCAAAGCATCAAAGGACTTTCTGCCGCTTAAATCGGAAGGCACGCCGTTCAATACGCTTGAATCATAGGTATTGGTGGCGCCGACGACCAGGGCATTGCCGAAACGCAGCTCCTGCCGCCCGATTTTCAATGAGAGGGGAGAATAAAGGAACTCTTTCAGCGTAACATAGGCCAGGTCAAGGTCGATATCCGTAGAAGCATTGTCTTCAGATGTCCAGCTTCTTTCGTTGATCAGGCGCAAAGTGGCGGTGACGTTATCCGTCAGATCGCTGTCGATCCTGACCCTGGTCTGGGTGGCAAAGAAACTCCCTTGATCATCCTCTTTGTTCCCGGCGCTTCCGTTTGAGAGGTCGAAATTGCTCCTGGCTACCCCCAGCACGGTGATATCCCCGCCGACCTTGACGTTCTGGACTTCAGCGTAGGCGCTGCAGGCCAGCCCGGCTACCAAGGCTAAGCACAATAAAACAGATAAACGTTTGATCATTTCTGCTTCCTCCTTTAACGAGATGAATAATGGCTGCCTTTATAATATGAACTAGGCTTTTATTTACTGCTTCCTAGAGAATTACCATCTATGCTTATATCACCGGATTGGCTTGATTTCAGGCTTATAACGTGTCTTCACCTCCTCTCCGCCCACAGAGTGAAATCAACTCCAGTGGTATAGTCCATTTCCCACTTTTTTAACATATATCTAATATAGTGTCAAGTTTTTTTTAACCGTAGTGGAGCCCCTTGTTTCCTCGCGCTTCCTGGATCTTTCGAACTCCTTAGCGTGATACAGCCACTCTATACGTCACTTCAGGAGCTCATTATCGCTCTCCGTACGCTTATATATGTCGGAGGCCCCTTTTTTGGAAGCATTCTTGGTGGATTTCGGCCCAAGGGATATGGATGCGATGACCGTACCGCCTCTGGGGGAAAGGGTTATGATACATGTCTCGTTCTCTTTCTCAAAATTCATGATGGTATCGCCGTATTCCACCATGTTCAGCAGGTTCCATTTATAGATCGCCATCTGCTCCTTGAAAAAACTGTTGATAAGGTCCCTGTTGCCTTTTCCCCGGTATTTCAACACCGCCACCCTGACCCCGGAGCTCTCGAATGAGTAGGAATCTTTAGGCATCGGTTTAAAACCCGCCGGCACCGGCACGTCGTTGAACTTAAAGATATTCTGCGGCTCGACCATCTGCGTATCGGAACCTTTCGTGCTGCCGTAGTTGCTGGTGGCGCAGCCGGCCGCCAGGATGGCGCATAAAGATATACCTGCAACAAGGACTCCCGTGGTTTTCTTACGCATCTCTCCTCCTGTTTTTCGGGCGTGACATTTTTCCGATGAAAGCGGCGGTCCGGGACCGGATCTCCGCTATGCGGCTCCGGCTCAATCCCGCGGATAAGGCATTAGCGGTCACTTCTTCCGGACTTATGATATCTTCCGGAGAATGGCTGTCCGTGTTCAAAATGAGCTTTGCCCCGTAAAGCAGGGCCTGTTTTATAACATGACGGTTGGTCTTTTTGTGCCCGCGGCGCGTGGTCACCTCCAGGAATACCCCTTTTCGCGCCGCCAGACGCGTATCTTCGGCGGTGATCATCCCCGGATGGGCAAGGATATCGATGCCTGCCATTAACGCCGCGCGGTTGGTCCCTTTGATCACCGGCTCCGCCGGGGTCTCCCCGTGGGCTACTATGACCTTGATCCCCTGCCTGCGTGCGTAAGCGGCCAGGGGCTTGAATTGTTCCGGAGGCAAATGCGTCAGCTCTATGCCCGGCAATACGGTAATGGGGGCATTCCCCGGCCATTTACGCGTGAAAGCCACTATTCCCGAGACAGCCTGTTTGATATTGCTGTAATCGGCATGGTCGGTTATGGCTATGGCTTTGTATCCGGCGGCGGCGTATCGCACCGCGATCTCCGAAGGCAGCAATTCCCCATCGCTCAATATCGAATGACAATGCAGGTTATACATTTTTTCTAAGCAAAAATGAATGCCCCTGGCAGGAATGGTTCGACGCGTGCACTTCGTTTACTTGCTCACCATAAGTCGAACCATTTCAGGTTCTCACTGCCCTTACCATAACGTTACACGTAATCCACGCTTATTTCTAAGCAAATATGAATGCCCCTGGCAGGAATGCGACCTGTCGTTCCGGCGTAATACTGCGCCGTCACTCCCCACAGGGGCTCTGCCTCTATGGCGTCTCGCCCGCCATTTTCATGGCGAGGCGGACTGCTAACCCCGGGAACGTGGGGACGGTCTCCCCACACCCCTTCAGGTTCTCACTGCCTTTATCATGGCTTAACACGTAATCCACGCTTATTTCTAAGCAAATATGAATGCCCCTGGCAGGAATCGAACCTGCCGCACACAGTTTAGGAAACTGCTGCTCTATCCTTATGAGCTACAGGGGCGGAATCTATCAAACATAATATGTGCGCCGTCATGTTAAAAACTAATTTAACAGCGCACTACTCTCCCGCGATCTTCACCAGGGAGGTCACGGGATAACCTTTAAGTTTCTCCCTGCCTTTGAGGTCGGGAAGCTCTATGACAAAAGCGATACCTTTGATCTTTGCCCTGAATTTCTTCAGCAGGCTGATGACCGCGCCTATCGTGCCTCCGGTGGCCAGGAGATCGTCCACGATAAGCACGCGTTCACCTTTTTTGACCGCGTCGGCATGCATCTCCAGTTCGCTTGTTCCGTATTCCAGCGAGTAACCGGCGGAAACCGTTTTGAACGGAAGTTTGCCTTTTTTCCGCACCGGGACCAGCCCGGCGCCGAGTTTGTACGCCAGGACAGCGCCGAAAATGAAGCCACGGGATTCCACGGCTACCACCTTGTCTATCTTAACGCCCCTGTAAGCCTTAGTCAAGTCCGAGATGGACTTGCGAAAAGCCCCGGGATGGTTTATAAGGGTGGTGATGTCGTGGAACAAGATACCTTTCTTCGGGAAATCCGGTATGCTGCGTATGTGTTCGCGTAATGGAAGCGTTCTTGTCCTGTCCATCGTCATCCGTCCTGTTTTTGCACGAATTTTCTCAATTTATCCAGGGCGGCTTCCTCGATCTGCCGGATACGTTCCCGCGACACTCCGAGCGCCTCGGCGACCTCCGCCAGCGTGTAGCTCTTACCGTCGGCCAGGCCGAACCGCATATCCAGTATCTGCCGTTCTCTTTCGGACATTATCTCCATCAGGTTGCTTACCCGTTCCTTGTCCATGAAGTGCTCGATCTGCCTGTCCGGCGATACCGCGGTCTGGTTCTCAACCAGGTCCAGCACCTGACTGTCCCCTTCGTCACCCACCGGGGCGTCCAGGGATGATGTGCTGGTGGAAAGCCAGAAAAGGATATGCTCCATCTTGGCTTTATTCAAACCGAGCTTCTTGGCGATCTCTTCGTTGCTGGGGATACGCTTCATCTTCTGGGAGAGACTTTCCTTGGTCTTCTTCCATTTGCCGATGAGATCGTTCATATAGACAGGGACACGGATGGTCTTGGCGTGTTCGGAAATTGACCTGGTGATCCCCTGCTTTATCCACCATGCCGCGTAGGTGGAGAAACGGAAACCTTTTTTTGGATCGAACTTGTCCACCGCGCGCATCAGCCCCAGGTTGCCCTCCTCTATGAGATCCAGGAGAGGTATACCCAGGTACATATATTTTTTCGCGATGTTTATCACCAGGCGCAGGTTGGAACGGATCATCATTTTCCTGGCATGTTCGTCGCCTTTTTTCACCTTCCTGGAATAATCCTGCTCCTCCTCCAGTGTCAGGAGAGGTATCAAGCGTATTTCCTTCAGGTATGTCTTTAATGCTTCCATATTCCTCCCGGTTAATTCGGGACGCGGGTAAATACGCGCGGGACCGCCGTTCCTGCACGGCGGCCCCGCGCACTGATCGGCCCAGTGCTATTTCTTTTTCTTACCATCCTTCAAAGCGGCCTGCGCGGCGGCAAGCTTGGCGATGGGAACGCGGAAAGGCGAACAGCTGACGTAATTCATCCCGATGCGGTGGCAGAATTCCACCGAACGGGCTTCCCCTCCGTGCTCGCCGCAGATACCCACTTCCAGCGTCTTGTTGGTTTTCCTGCCGCGCTGAATACCCATTTTTATCAGTTCCCCGATACCTTCCTGATCGATGCTCTGGAAGGGATCTTCCGGCAGGATGCCTTTCCTGATGTAATCCGGAAGGAACCCGCCGATGTCGTCGCGGGAGAAACCGAATCCCATCTGGGTAAGGTCGTTGGTACCGAAAGAGAAGAACTGCGCCGTTTCGGCGAGCCTGTCGGCCAGTACCGCGGCGCGGGGTATCTCGATCATGGTCCCGAACATATGCTTTATTTTCTTGAG
>CAZAVF010000104.1:0-4400 GCA_964488935.1 uncultured Planctomycetales bacterium
CCCCTGTGGCTGGATGAAGGCGCGGCCTGCTACGCCGAGAATCCCGCGAGATGCCGGGAGGCTGCGGCATTCCTGAAAGCCTCCTATCGTAAAGGGGCATTCCTCACTTTCGACCAGCTGGCGGCGTTCATCCCCGCGGCCGCCGGAGACGAATCGGTCCGGCTTTTTTACGCCGAGTCTTCGAGCATAGTAGGCTATCTGTTCGGGGAATTCGGCAAGGATAATTTCGTTTATTTCTGCGAAGAGTTCAAACGCAGCCGCGACCTGGACAGGGCGCTGCGCAGCGCCTACGGATTCGCCGGCCGCGCGGAGCTGGACAAGAACTGGCGGCGTTACCTGGATATTTTATGAACGTCGGGCACATACATTTTATCGGGATCGGCGGCATAGGCATGAGCGGCATCGCCAGCCTGTTCCTGCGCCGCGGGGTGAAAGTCAGCGGTTCGGACATCAAGGACAGCGGCATAATCTCAGAGCTGCGCCGCTGCGGCGCGGATATTTTTCTCGGCCATTCCGCGGCCAACCTGCGCGGCGCGGAAGCCGTGGTCTACAGTTCCGCGGTCGGCGAAGACAACCCCGAGATGGCCGAGGCGCGCAGGCTGGGGATCACGCTTTTAAAACGGGCGCAGGCGCTCGCCGAGCTTATGACCGGCAAGTCCGTCATAGCCGTGACCGGCAGCCACGGCAAGACCACAACCACTTCATTGGCCTCCTGCCTTCTGCTGGAGGCGGGGCTGTCCCCTGTGGTCTCGGTGGGAGGCATACTGCGCAACATCAACACCAACGCCTGCGACGGGGACGGCAGGTTCTTCGTCGCCGAGGCGGACGAATCGGACGGGTCGTTCCTTTATTACCGGCCGGAATACTCGATCATCACCAATATAGACCGCGAGCATCTTGATTATTACAAGGATTTCTCCCGGGTGCTGGAAAGTTACGGCCGTTTTATCGGCCAGACCGGGAAAGACGGCTGCGTCTTCGGCTGCGCCGACGATCCCCATATCTCGAAGCTGCTGGCGGAGCACGGCGGCAGGAAGGTGTCGTTCGGCCTGGGGAAAGGGAACGATATCCACCCGGAGAACGTAAGACTGGAAGGACTGTCGTCGGTCTTCGACTGCGTTTACCGCGGCCGTGACGCCGGAAGCTTCATCCTGCCTGTCGGGGGCCTGCATAACGTCTCCAACGCGCTCGCCGTGATAGCCCTCGGTTTCGAACTGGGGATAGGCAGCGGGATGATCCGCCGGGCGCTGGAAAATTACAAGGGGTCCAGGCGCAGACTGGAGATAAAGTTCCAGGACGAGGATCACGTGCTGATAGACGATTACGCGCACCATCCCACGGAGATCAGGGCGACCTTGTCGGCCGTCAGGCAGTTGAAGCGCAAAAGGGTGGTCGCGGTATTCCAGCCGCACCGCTACACGCGCACCAGTCTTTTATCGGAGGAGTTCCGCGGGTGTTTCGGCGACGCCGACTGCCTGATCATCACCGACATCTATTCGGCCGGGGAAAGCCCGCTGGAAGGGGTGAGCGGCGAGCGGCTTTGCGGGCTGGTGGCTTCCGCGAATCCCGGTAAAGAAGTGGTTTTTCTCCCAAGGGAGAAGATAGCGGACGGTATAACGGCTTTGCTGCGCCCGGGGGACTGCGTGATCACTCTCGGCGCCGGAGACATTTCCAAGGTATGCGATGATCTGTCCGAAAGATTTCAAAGGGTCTGTCAGGGAAAATGAGCCGCTTGCCGGATTGACCTCCTGGAAGATAGGCGGGCCGGCCGGTCTTCTTATCGAGCCCGAGTCGGAACGCGACCTCTCCGCGCTGGCGGAGCATTTCAAGCGTGAAGGCGCCGATTACAGGATACTGGGCGGGGGAACGAACCTGCTCGTGGAGGACGGGGGGGTGAGAACCGCGGTTTTGCGGCTGTCTTCCCCGGGGTTCTCCGGTATGGTTTTCCGCGGTCCGGCGGCGGAACTCGGGGCGGGCCTGTCCCTCAAGAAATTCGTGGCCGCCGCCATGGAGCAGGGGTTGTGCGGTTTCGAGCATCTCGCGGGCATCCCCGGGAGCGTGGGCGGGGCGGCGGTGATGAACGCCGGCAAAGGCGGGGACGGCGGCTCGATATCGGACATAATCGAGAGCGTCAGGGTTATGGACTGCCGCGGCAGGAGTTCGGAATTGCCGCGCCGTTCCATAAGATTTTCCTACCGCGCCAGCGGCCTGGACGGTCTCATAGTGCTTTCCGTGAAGGTCAGGCTTTGCGCCGCCGACAAGGATAAGGTGAGAAAACGGATAAGAGATTATGCCGTTTACAGGGCGCGGACGCAGGACCTCTCGCGTCCTTCTGCCGGCTGCGTGTTCAAGAACCCTTCCGGAGATTCCGCCGGCAGGATGATAGACGCCTGCGGGCTAAAAGGCAGGCGCTGCGGGGGGGCGGCCTTTTCGCAGCGGCACGCCAATTTCATCCTGAACATGGGAGGGGCCTCCTGCGCGGACGTCCGTTCGCTGATGGATACGGCGGTGTCCTTGGTGAAAGAGAGGTTCGGGACGGCACTGGAGCCGGAGATCAGATTATGGCGGTAGAAGATATGAGCGGCGGTTTTAAACCGGGAAAAATAGGCGTCCTGCTGGGCGGTCCGTCCAGCGAAAAGGAGATATCGTTCAAATCCGGGAGGGCGGTCTGCGCCGGGCTTTCTTCTCTCGGGCTTGACGCGGTCCCGGTGGAGATAGCCAGCGACGCCGCCGCCGACGCGGAGCGGCTGCTGCGGGAGAGCGCGGTCGAATGCGCTTTTATCGCCCTGCACGGTTACTTCGGCGAGGACGGCGGGATACAGGAGGTCCTGGAGAGGGCCGGGCTGCCTTATACCGGTTCCGGACCGGCCGCCAGCAGGCTCTGTATGGACAAGTCCGCCTCCCGGGAGGTGTTCCTGAAGAACGGTCTCAACGTCCCGCGCGGGGCCGCGCTGAACAGGCGTGAAGGGTTCGATCCCTCCGCGCTCGAAGGACTGGAATTCCCCCTGGTGATAAAACCGGCATGCAACGGTTCCAGTATAGGGGTGGCATTCGCCGACGACCGGCGGCAGGCGGAGGAAGCGGCGCGGGCGGCTTTTCTGCTCGACGAAAAGGTCATCGTGGAGGAATTCGTCGGGGGCAAAGAGGTGACCGTGGGGATACTGGCCGGAAAGGCGCTGCCGGTGATAGGCATAGTGCCGCAGAAAAGGTTTTTCGATTACGAGGCCAAATATAACAAGGGAATAACGGAGTACGAAGTCCCGGCGGTGATGGACCCGCGGGAAGCGGCGGCGGCCCAGGAGGCGGCTATTAAGGCGCACGATTCCCTCGGGTGCAGCGGCTGTTCGCGGGTGGATATAATATTGTCGCGGAAAGGGCCGGTCATACTGGAGATAAATTCCATACCCGGGATGACGGAAACAAGCCTTTTGCCCAAAGCGGCCGCAGTGGCGGGTATGGATTTCCCTCATTTATGTCTGAAGCTTCTGGAACTGGCTTATGAGAAAAAACAGGGCAAATAGCTCCTCGTCCGGGAAAAGCCGTCCCGGGCGGGGCAAATGGCTGTACAAGGCGCCGGCGGCGGTATTTATCGTTACCTTCTGCTTTTACGCGGTCTTCGCGCTGGGCAAGGCCGGTCTTTTTACCATACGCGAGATCAAGGTCAGGGACAACCGGCAGATAGAAATCCCCGGGCTGCTCGGGCGCAACATCTTCTGCGTGGACCTGCGGCGTCCGGCGGTGTCCGTCATGCGCCGGTATCCGCAGTATTGCCGGATACGTATTTACAGGGTCCTGCCGGACCGCATATACGTCGATTTCAACGAACGCAAACCGCTGGCCTGCGTCAAGAGCGAGCGCCCGATGCTGGTGGACGAATTCGGGTTCCTTTTCCCGGTGCCGGACGGTGACCGGACAGTCCAGGACCTGCCGGTCATCGAGGGGCTCGGCGGCAAACTTAAACTGTCATGCTCCGGCAAGAGACAATCACTGGCCCAGCTGCAGCTGGCGCTGTCGGTGATAAAGGGTTTTCAGGCTTACCCGGCGCTGGGGGCGCTGCGCATCAAGAGTGTGGAGATAGACGGCGCCGGCGCGGTGGCGGGGATCGTATTCAAAGACGACGTCTCCGGAGAGCGGCAGATGCAGGTGAAGTTCGGCTCGGAAAGGATCAGCGAGAAGATCGGCCTGCTGGCCGCGATCTTCGGGCATTATTCCGACGACCCGGGGGAGATAAATTATATTGATTTGCGTTTCAGCGAACCGGTGATAAAATACCGCGAAGATAAACCGGCCCTTAAAAAGACGTAAACGCGGGGAGAAACAGGGATGTCCAATTATATCTGTACCATGGATTTCGGCTCAAGCAAGATCACCGCCGCCGTGGCAAAGGCCGGCAGGAAAGG
>CAZAVF010000105.1:0-4352 GCA_964488935.1 uncultured Planctomycetales bacterium
CCGCCGTCCTTTACAATCACTTCTTCGGAGTCAACATCAGCCGCGCCCCTGCTTTCCTCTATATCCATAATGCCGTTATAAGCTTTTCTGACGGAGTTCAGCAGATGGAATGCCTCTTCTCTGCAAACAGGGTCCTCTTTGACAACATGAGAATACAAAAAGGATTCTAGAACATACGGCATGAATAAATGCTGCTCCGGCACAAGATTATATCTTTCAGCATAGTGACGGTAGAACTGATAAAGATTGTAATAAAACCTTGCTCCTTCCGGTATTGTCCCGGAATAATCTACCATCCCATCTTCCGACACATATTTGAAATTGCCTCTGGCGGAAAGATAGGTCATAATGTTTTCTTTATTGCGGATCATCAATAACGGAATAAAGATATCCCTGGCCCAGTTTACCTGCGCTGCGGAAGAGATTATCTTTCTCAATTCTCCTATTCGCGTACTTATGGCGGACATTAAGGACAAATAGTTCTCGTACGCTCCGTGGTCATCAAAACTGACCAATAATATCCCGGTGTAAGCTTCCCACTGCATTCTGAGATCATTCCCGAAATCATAGGCATCACGCAATTGCTCACGTTCAAGCGAACTTCTTATTTTGCCCGCGGCTTTGCCGTTAAAACCTCCGGCGCGCATACTGGGGAAGAACTTCTCGTAGAACTTGGCGGCGGCATTGTTATTATTCGCCATTATCAACCCGAGGTTCTCGCAACCCATCTCAACATTGTTCACCCATGTCCCCTGCAGGGTTATATTGCCTGCGCGCTCTATAGGCCCGATAAATACGACGTTCGCGTTGCTGAGAATAATCCCTTTATCCAGCCCTTCAAGAGCTCTATAGGCATTCATAAGGTTCAACGCGAACGGTGTCACTCTTTTTCCTTCAACCTCCAGGGGCAGCCCTGTGAAGGCGAAATCTGAGGCGGCGTCGGAGATCAACACCACCGCTATTCTCAAGTTGTTTTTATCGCTCAGATGCGCGTTTTCGCTCTGCAACTTCTTGAAATCTTCGGATTCCAGATAACGGAATACGCTTAAATATGCCTCTCCGCTTCCGCGCCCTTCTTTAATAAAGACCAATTGAGGTCTCTTTTTCCCTTCGATCTGTTCAGCCCAGGGGATATAAATATCTTTGTCGTTCCCTTTGAAGAAATTCTCCGCCTTTTCTCCGCTTTCCGCTCCCTCATGCACAACGATCACGAGATCCGCGATCGGATCGGATAAATGCCTCTTCGCGGCTTCCACCGTGCGGGAGAACTCTACCGCCAGCATGCTCTCTCTCAGTGAAAACCCGTTCAACGAGACTTCTTCGCTAAGTTCGGCAAGCTTTTTCTCCCAAACCAGTGATTCTACGCGTTTCGGATGTTTCAACATCCAGTTGCTCACCTGGAAGAGGGCGGCGAATGATAGGCTGGATATCAAATAACCGATGCCCACGGAACACAGTATTTTACCCGGGTTTATCTCAAATCCAAAACCCAGAAGCTGCAGGACACATATAACGCCCATGGCGCTTATCAACGGAGAGAGCATTCTGACGAGTATCTGCCCGTTTTTCCACAGCAGCTCAACTCCTATCAACTTATTGCCTTTCTTTAATTTAGCGATATAGGCATCCCAATCTTCGTATGCGGACATACTGCTGTGATATAATCCCGGCTCATTCCTGTTACCGATCTCGATTATCTCGGCTACTGAAAGCAGCAAACTTTTGCTTATGAAATCTATTTCATAATTTATGAACCAAACTCCCCTGAATAAAGACATAAAACCGCTTCTCTCAAGGAGATTGTTTTTCTCAAAAATGAATGCCCTGGCCGAATCCCTGAACCACTTCATCTGGTGCGTCGCCAGGAGGCAGGCTTCGAAGTAAATAGCTTTTTCGTGCAGATCACGCAGATAAAGCAGCATCCTGACTCTTTCAATATCATCCATGGGCGCGTCGTCTACCATTCTTTCCTGTATGAGCCGCTCAGTCTGGGAAACCAGCCCTTTCATCCGTCTATAGGTCTCCTCATACTTACCTTCATTATGCTTCACTGTCGCGACCAGGAAAGGATAATCTATCATGGTCTCTCTCATATGCTTCATTTTCTGCCGGATACTATTATTGATCTCCGCCTCCCCGCCGTCCTTACCGTTGCGGCCTTTCATAAATACGGACGACGCATCGGCAATATAGCCGGCCTGTGTTCTCAACGCCTGCAGATATAAAGCAGCCGCTTCTCTCATACCCAGCACCTGTAAGACGTAATCCGCCCCTGCCAGGAGCGCCCGGCGGTACCAATCCCATATGTTCAACACGGAATCATTGTGGGCGCACATGCACATCGCGAATGTAGACGGTATGCCCACGAATTGGGTGATAATGAAGGCATATTGCGGCAGAACGTAAAAAGCTACCGCCATGGCCGGCCCCAGGATAGGGAAGATGGACAGGAAAACCAGTTTGGGCAATTTCAGGTATTTATTGATTCCGGGAGCGCCCTGGTCTATCAACGGGGCCGTGATACTATATCCGAGCGGACGTCTCTCGGATACCCAGTGAAGCATGAAGAACCCTGACCAGACGCCAAAGAACACCCAAAGCGTCTGGTCTAACAACAGTTCTACCAGCGGCTGCGGCAGGTAAAAATATTGCACGAGAAGACCCGAAAGCATCGGCAGCATTATACCGTACCAGAGATGCCCGCCGGCGATCGCCGTGCCTATCCCCAGGGCCCCCGTCCTTATTACCCTGAGCCAATCAAATCCGCTGTGCTCTTTTACGATGAATATTTCCCTGGCCTGGACCAGGAAATTTGCTGCCGCCATGCTCACCACCGCTGCGACAAACGGGCTCCAGAAAGCCCCGACCACGGAATCTTCCCAGACGGCGAATACCGCGAAAGCAAAAGATGCCATTATAACAACCGCTCCCAAAACCAATTCGGCCTGTCTGGAAGTCAACCGGACACCTCCGTCGCTCTTTTCTCTACAACCCTCTGCGTTATTCCGGTTCCTAAAGTCTGTCACTCCCATCCCGAGCATAGCCACTGCCATTATCACGATTCCCGCGAAGGCAAGGCCGAATCCTATGGGAAGATTAACCATCCCAAACAAAACCGAATCCTGATCAAGCAACATGGAGAATAATCCAATTAAAATAATAACAACACTGGCTTCGAATATAATTATTCCAATTGCAATACCCTTAAGATACAGCGGGGCATCCGACCACTCTGCTTTCACCCTTTCCCGCAACAATATCATCCGCACCATCTTCCCGCCGTCGTTCCAGATAATAGAGCATCCGCAGACCCCGCCTTCCAACGCCAGCTCGCCGTCTTCTAAAGTGATCCTTAACGCCTGCGCTCTGGCCGCCTCCAGCTGCGTCTCGCTCACGGCTATCAGGGAATTCCCTATCATAAAACGCATATCATCGGATTTAGGACGCATATCCTTGTGCAAAGTGACTTCATGCGTGGTCCGCACCCTGTAAACTTCTTCATTCCGTCTTAAATGATCAAGCGCTGCTCCGGAAAGCATTATCGACTCGAAATACTTGTGTCCGGGATTTAAAAGAGCGAACATATTTTTCTCTACCTCGACCAGGTTTTTCGTCTCCTGGACAAGGATAACTCTGTTATCGACCCCGCCGTCGCGTTCATCCTTCCTCTCTATGTAAGCGCTTAGGCAGTGGTCTGCCAACAACAGTAATGCCCCTGCCATAAGTACTACGGCTCCCCCGATCATTCCGAAGAACAGCACATTAATGAAAGCGTCGCTGAAGGACTCCCGTATAACACCTCCGATTGCTGCCCCCATATAACCAACAAGAACCAGCATAGAGCCTAAAGTAATGCCCAATCCGGAAATAGCTGCTATTTTTCCTATTTTTCCGACAAAAGTATGCGGTTTAATAAAGAATAAAACGGCTAATCCTCCGGACTTTCCTAATGCCATCGGGACCATGATTATTTCCGCACCGCCGTCAAATTCTACGTTGTGAACGGGCGATAATGATTTTCTCGCGGATAAGAGCTGCCCCAGGACAGATATACCGAAAAGGATAACGAGAGCGGCGACTGTAAACACGATTGCCGATTGATATGCCCGGAATATTTCGGGCAGGAAGGCTTCCAGTGAAGGATCGATAGAGAATATGTTTGCTGCCGGGGCTACTGATACTGCGGCGAACAGAGTCTTAGCCGCCGGAGGCGCCTGCGCAGATACTTGTTCGGCGAATACACTTCTTCTTGCCGCCTCCCCGCCGTCCTGCTTGGCTGCGGAGAGATTGATCCTCATTGCCGCCAGCGCCGCCAGGTCCTCTTCGGATATGCCGCCAACCAGTTCCCTTAT
>CAZAVF010000106.1:0-4192 GCA_964488935.1 uncultured Planctomycetales bacterium
CAAGCTCTCGGCACCGGTTCAAATCCGGTTGGGGACGTATAGATAACGAGAGCGTCCCCGGTCAGCGGGATTCGGTTCCCCCGTTCGTGGACGCTCGAAAAATCCTTTGGGATTTTTCATCGCACTCACGGGATCAACTCCGGCCGATACGTTACGTCGTTAAAAGAATTCCGTAACGTATGCCGTCGTTGAAAATCCGGTTGGGGACGTATAGATCGCGGCAGAGAGCTTTTTCCCGCAACAAAAAAGGCAAAAGAGTTGCGGGATCCCGCTGCAACAAGGGAATCGAGGAAGCGGGACAAACGCCCGGTTTATTTTGTCCGGGATTTTCGAGTTTCTAAAACGGAAGATATACAAAAGTTCTTTTACGACGGAAAGGTTACGTTGTTTTCGGATGTCGCTATCCAGAAGGAAGCCGGAAACGGCGTAGCCTTTTTGTATTTATGCAGAGGAAAAGACCGGCATGTGCGGAATAGTAGGGTATACGGGAAATAAACAATCACAGAAGATACTTCTTACCGGTTTGTGCCGGCTGGAATACCGCGGTTATGATTCCTGCGGCGTTTGCGTGCAATCGGGAGCCAGGAACAGGCTGACCGTGCGCAAGATGCCGGGCAAGGTCAGGGAACTGGTCAGATCGCTGGAAACTAAACCGTTGTCCGGGACCTGCGGCATCGCGCATAACCGCTGGGCCACGCACGGAGAGCCCAATAAGATAAATGCGCACCCCCATACAGACTGCGATGGAAAGATCGCCCTTGTTCATAACGGGATAATCGAGAATTTCTCCTCCCTTAAAGAAGAATTGAGGTCGTCCGGGCACAAGTTCGTCAGCCAGACCGATACCGAAGTGATCGTGCATTTGATAGAGGATGCCTACCGGGAGGTGCCGCTGGAGGAAGCCGTCAGGAAGGCGCTGCTGCGTCTTCGGGGATCGTTCGCCGTCGCCGTCATTTCAGAACAGGAACCGGGGAAAATGATCGGGGCCAGGCTCGGCAGTCCGCTGGTCGCCGCGTCGTGCGGCATAGGCAGTTTACTGGCCTCGGATCTCTCCGCCCTCCTGGAACACACCCAGGAGGTCATGTTCCTCGAAGATAACGAGATGGCGGTCTGCAGCCCGGCCGGCATAAAAGTAATCGGCCTTGTTTCCGGCAAAGAAGTGAAAAGACCGGCTTCTCGTATCTCCTGGGATATCTCTTCCGCCCAGAAACAGGGGTGGCCTCATTTTATGCTCAAGGAAATAAACGAGCAGCCGAAAGTCCTGGCGTCGATGCTGGGACACCGCGTTTCCGGGAAAGGAAAGATACATTTCGAGGAGTTGAAGATCCCGAAAGAGAAGCTCGCCGCCGTGGAGAACGTGGAGATAATCGCCTGCGGCACGGCGTATCACGCCGGGCTGTCCGGCAAATACGCGCTGGAGAAGCTCTGCCGTCTGGGGGTGAATGCGGACGTTTCAAGCGAGTTCCGTTACCGGGACCCGGTCATCAGGCCGAACACGCTGGCCGTCGCTATAAGCCAGTCCGGGGAGACCGCCGATACACTGGCCGCGGTCAGGGAGGCCAGGGCCAAAGGCGCCGCGGTATTGTCCATCTGTAATGTGCTGGGATCGACCCTGGTCAGGGAATCCGACGGGGTCATCTATACCCACGCCGGCCCCGAGATCGGCGTGGCTTCCACGAAGGCATACACCGCTCAGGTGAGCATCCTGTATCTTCTGGCGATGTTCCTGGCTTCTTTGAAGAACACTCTGCCGCGGTCCAGGATAGACGCCATGCTTCGGCAATTCGGCAAATGCCCCGGACTGCAGGAACGCGTTCTGTCGGAACAGGATTGTATCAAGAAGCTGGCCGGAAGACATTCCCATTTCGGCTCTTTTCTTTTTTTGGGAAGGAACATTAATTTCCCTCTCGCAATGGAGGGCGCGTTGAAATTGAAGGAGATTTCTTATATCCCGGCGGAAGGATACGCGGCCGGAGAGATGAAACACGGACCGATCGCCCTGATCGACGAATACCGGGCGGTAGTCTGTATAACCCCCGAATCGGCGGTGTATGAGAAGATGATATCCAACATCCAGGAGATCCGCAGCCGCCGGGGCCGGATAATCGTCATTGCCAGCGAGGGGGACGATAAGATCAAGGAGCTCACACGGGAAGTGGTTTATATCCCTAAAACGGACGAATTCTTCTCCCCCATTATCGCGGCCCTCCCTTTACAACTGCTGGCCTATCATATCGCCGTCAAAAGGGGCTGTGATGTCGATCAGCCGCGTAACCTGGCAAAGTCGGTCACCGTAGAGTGACCTTGTATTGCGGACAGGCAGCGAGGAGCTGCGAAAATGCTTTATATCGTAGGGACACCCATAGGTAATTTAAAAGACATTTCTTTCCGGGCGGTGGAGGTCCTGAAGCAGGCGGACCTGATCGCCTGCGAAGATACCAGGCACGCGCGCATACTGCTTTCGGAATACGGCATTCACGCGCCGCTGACCAGTTTCTTTCAGCACAACCGCCTGACCAAAGCGGAATTCCTTCTGGAAAAACTGCGCGCAGGGCTTTCCGTGGCCCTCATCTCAGACGCCGGAATGCCGGGGATACTCGACCCCGGTTATAATATCATCAACCTCGCGATAGAGAACAATATTCCCTTGTCTGTTATCCCCGGGCCCACCGCTTTGGCCACCGCCCTGGTCGCTTCCGGAAAACCGGCGCACAGGTTCTTGTTTGAGGGGTTCCTTCCCAACCGGAGGCAGGCGAGAAAGAAACGGCTGGCGGAGTTGAGCAGGTTCGATTTTACCGTGGTCTGTTACGAATCCTGCCACAGGATCGTGGAATCTCTGGAGGATATCGCGGAGATATTCGGCGACCGCCGTATATCCTGCGCGAGGGAACTCACCAAAAAGTTCGAGGAAGTGAAACACGGCAGCGCCGCGGAGATCTCGGCGGCATTCTCTACGGGCAGGCCGAGGGGAGAATTTGTTCTGATCTTGTAGCCGTACGGGAATTACTCAAGCGTTCCTTGCGCAGGAAAGGAGTTTGTTAATGTTCGATCTTATAATCAAGGGCGGGCCGGTGATGATACCTATTTTGGCCGGGTCCGTCGCCGGTCTTGCCATTATCCTGGAGAGGCTCTGGGCTTTCCGCAGGGCGGGGAGCACGGACGGATACTCTTTCGTTCAGCAGATATACAAGTTATTGAAGAGCGGAGAGATGCAGGCGGCGGCCGATCTTTGCGCGGCGAACGAGAAAGATCCTCTTGCCGCGGTCTTCAAGGTCGGAATAGAGAGACGGATGCTTCCGCAGGACAGGCTGGAAAAGATACTTGAACAGGCGGGGAACAACCAGGTAGCGAAACTGGAGCGTTTCCTGGGACTGCTGGCCTCAGTGGTTTCCATAGAACCGCTTCTGGGATTCCTGGGTACCATCACCGGACTGATCAGGGCTTTCATGTCCTGGGAGAAGGCCGGGGCGAACGTGACGGTCAACGCGCTGGCGGGAGGAATGTATCAGGCGATGATCACCACCGCCGCAGGGCTGATGGTGGCGATACCGGCCGCGCTTTTCTATAATTATTTTGTAGGCAGGATAAAACAGGTCTCTAACGATCTGACCAATCATGTGATACAGCTGGTAGAGGTGCTTTCCGAGTCTCCGGCCGCGGCCGGGACGGAGCGGTCTAAATGAGGATATCCGGGAAAAGAACGCATTTCGTCGGCCTGGAGTCCGTCGCCATGACGGACATCATAATGAACATGTTCATTTTCTTCTTCATTTCCTTCAGCCTGCTGTATACCTTCAGGCCGCTTAACACGAAGAGATTGGACGTGAAACTCCCCCAGGCGCAGAACTCCTCCGGCCCCGAAGAGCTCAAGCAGATGGAGATAACGATCACGGCCGAAGGCCCGGTTTACCTGGACGGTGAACTGGTCAGCTCTGCCGAATTGAAACAAAAGATAACCTCCAGGGCCGGCAAGGAGAACGACCTTTCCGTGATACTGCGCGCCGATAAGCGCGTGCCTTTCCGCGGAGTAGTTTCGGTGCTGGATATCTTAAGCGGCGCCGGGATAACCAGGATCAGCATCGCCGCCGCCGGCCGTGATTAAAGAGGACTGCGCGTCCCATTGCCCCGGCGCAGGGATCCACTATTGACTCATTAATAAATGTTACCGAAGGAGGCCGGGATAAGAGTTTCG
>CAZAVF010000107.1:0-4191 GCA_964488935.1 uncultured Planctomycetales bacterium
ACACCGCTATGGTATTGTCGTAGATGGCGTTATCGTGTATATCGGCGTCGGTCCCGGCGTCTACGATGCCTATGACATTATTATGGATATCGGTATCGAATATTTCGGTGTCTTTGCCGCCGTTATAAATAGCAGTAGTATTATAGCTTAATTCCCCATCATGTATGATAGTCCCTGTGCTTTCTTCAGTGATATAAATACCGTATTCAGAGTTGCTGACGGTTACCGAATATTCCGAATCCTTGCTGCCGGCGCTGTAAACACCGGCCCAGAGCCGTCCGGTGCTCTCTATCTCGCCTTTGACCGTGGTTTCTTCCCCTGAATCCTGCACTCCAATAGCAAAGGCTGAAGAGACTATTGTCGTTCCTTCTATCGCGGCGCCTACCGTCCCGGCAGGGACCAGAACAGCCGGAGTTTTGTCGCCTGATTCGCTTTCGTCTTTGAGATTAGCGAGAATAGCCGTTACGCCGGAAAGAGTAGAATAATCCCCCATGATGACGGCGGGGGTGCTGGGAGAATTATCAAAAACAGTCAAATCCTTCGCGGTATCCCCGCCGTTGAGAGCCAAATTATCTTCACAGACTACATTAAGACTATACAGATCCATGCCCCCTTTATACATATCTCCATTGAAGTATCCCGGCGGCACGGGCAATTCCTGGCCTAAATCACCGAAAGTTTTAACCCCTCCTGCAATCTGCTCGCATATCGCTGATTGCTCCTTAAGATATGCGATAATATCCTGTGTTTTCTCGTACGACATCACTTCCAACGGACAAGACATATCCGCATTATCTTCTTCTGCTAATTTATAATATTTAATTGATTGCGTACCGTAATAATCGCTTAATTTGGCATAATAAGCGGCGGTTCCGGGATTGTCGCTCTTAGACAATTCTTCAGACCGCTTCTGCAGGTCAGAATAAAGAGACCCTATCCCGTTAAAATCCCCGTTATCCACGTAAGCTGTCATCTCCGCACTGACTTCCGGAGTGATTAAAGGAGAGATATAACTGTAGAGCTGTATCATATTATCAAAGAATTCTTTCAATTGGGTTGGATTATTGACGGCACTACAGAGATAAACCGTCATTTGTGCCAAGCCTACATCCGACCATTCATAATTCCCCTCGCTGTCCTTCATAAAGCCATTGTTGCCGTCAGGGATACCAATATTTTCTAATTTGAATGTATTTACTTGTTTTAACCAACCGCCACTTTTTTCATTGATTTCATCGAAGTTGGCCAAATTCGGGATAATATTTTCTCCTATATCACTGAATAATGTAGCCGTAAGCAGGGCGTATTCTTGTATATTCTCCGGGTTAGCTATCCCCAAATTTCTTATATTTTTCCAGGCATCGTAACCATAGTTCAAGGCTGTTTCATAGTCCCCCTCTTCAATGTAAATATCCATCAACATTGCATTCGCTTTAAAGATGGTAATTCCATCAGAAGCGCTATTTGACAACACAGCTTCAAGATTTTTCTTCGCTCCCGGCACATCTCCGGCATTAATGCATACATTTGCAAGCCCCAGATGCGCTCTCGCCTGCAAATTACTGTCATTATAAACCAAACCGGCATTATATGCTTTTTGAATCATCTCCTCGGCATAAATCGGTCCGCTAAAGAATGCCCTGGCATTGTTGAACTTAACTATTTCGCCTTGGCCGGCAGTATAAACGAATGCTAATCGATCTCCTAAAGATACGCTCATAGTAGCGTCATTCTCGTATCCTGTGCTGACCGCGGCATAAAAACTGGCCAACGCGCCGCAAGTTAATTTACCTTCTTTTATTAATCCTGCATATTCCGTTTCTTCTGCAGTTATAGCTTCAAAATGAGTGGCTCCGCCTTTTTCCTCATCCTCATGAACCTTCACCCCTGCCAATAAGGAAGAAACCGTCTCCCAGTCTGAAGAAACAGACAATATGGCAGCATATAGACTATCTTTCGAATTTGAAGTAACAGCGCAAATTTCGGACACTTTGTTCCAATCGGCTTCAGGATCATTCACAAAGGACGATAAAACCATATCTTCCACAAGACTTAAGGTCACGGTAAATCCGCCGTTGTGATAAGTCGCGCCATATAACGCGTTGGAATCCACATCCACATAAGTTACCCCTGCGTCCTTTAAGGTCGTTATCAGCGGACTGCTGGGTTGCACATCTATTCCGAACTTTTCGCTTAATATCTTGATGCTGCTGTCGCTCAAATCGGTGATATCCACCAGAGTATCTTCATTGATAGTAAAAGTAATACCGGTGAACGCCGCGGAACCGGCAACGGCCTGCTCCTTCTTCTTTTGTGCAACCCCGCTGCCGTCCCCGGAGTCGCTTGTCGCGCTGGGAGTAGGCAATGAGCCGCCGAAATTAGTGGGGGTGCCGAAGTAACAGAGCGCGTCGGCAAGAGAGATATTGGCTTCCGTAGGCGACAAAGCGCAGGTACTGGGGGTAGTCACAGCCGCGGCAGACCCGGCAGGCCCCTGAGAAGCTACTACTCCCACGTGCACGTCCTCGGGAGCAAAATAACCTATTCCATCGTAAGACCTGGGGGCAAGAGCCATATTATAAGCGTCGGTATATATTATAGATTCGATAGGCACCATATTACTGCTCAAGACGGTGTCTTCAGAAGGTGCGGTAGTCGTTCCCTCGGCGGTAAAATATGTAGTGGTAACGGCCTGCCCGCCGAACCAGGAAGCCACCAACTGCTCTATGTCGCCTGCCGTCAATGTGCCCTGGCTTACTATATTTATGTTGGTATTATCATACTGGACCGTCGCCACAGTGGTCCCGACCTGGCCGCCGGGACCGATCAGGTTGGAATTTATGTAAGCGTTCGTCACCAGCCCGGTCTCGCCGTAAATGGTCGAGAACGGGGTATAGGCATAGCTGACGGCGGCGGGAGCGGCGAAAGGAACAATCGAGGTCGCGGTATTCAGGTTGGCGGGAAGTCCTCCCTTTCCTGAATCCACATAATTACCGGTAAATGATTTCTCCCCCACCAGTTCCAACGGCTGGTAAGCCACCGGCTCCTGCGCGATCACGCTCTCCCTATCCTGGGCGTTATAACAATAGAAACTCCCGTCTGAATGCTGGGCTATTACTATGGTATAAGTATTCACATGTTCCTGCGCGTTCTGACCGTAGGAGAAAGCGTGAAAACTGCTGTGCTGTAAGCCTTCCTGGTTGGATTGTGCCACCGCGGTGCTGCTCTGCTCTGCGGGAGAGCCCACGGCAACCATACTGTGCGATTCAGATGCGGCGAGCTGGGAGGCCGACATTGTTTCGACGCTCTTGCTGCTGTCCAGAAAACCCTCCGGCACAACCGCATGCATCTCGGACTGTTCGGATGAAAACGCAGATTCCACATTTGTCAACGCGGACGTACCAGCTCCGGAGGATATTGATACGGCCCCTATTCCCGTGCCTATTTCATTATTGGATAAAGAATAATCCGAATAAACGCTGTTTAACGATATGCTGTTCAAGGAATTACCGAGAGCGAAACTGGAGCTA
The DNA here is from genome assembly GCA_964488935.1 of uncultured Planctomycetales bacterium. GTDB lineage: Bacteria > Omnitrophota > Gorgyraeia > Gygaellales > Profunditerraquicolaceae > Undivivens. Next base: position 3,528 of record CAZAVF010000107.1, read on the forward strand.
AAATCACCGGAAAAGCTGCTGAAATCCGAAACTATGCTGCCGACCAGGTTGAAGGAAGTGCTGTAATCGGCGGCGTAATCAAAACTGCTCAAGGAGATCACTGAACCGGTTGTCCAGGAGCTACTTAACAGGGAAGCCGAAGTAAGCCCGGCATCATAAGTCCCCCAGGAACCGCTGTAGGAGAAATCTGAGGTTATGCTGCTGATAAGGGTGGCGGAAGTGCTGTAATCCCAGCTGCCGCCGTCATAACTGCCGTAGTCCGCGCTGCCGCCCCAGCTGCTGTCGCTGGAATAGGAACCTGCAGAAAACGAGCTGCCGCCGGAATCGCCCCAGGACACACCGCCGTAAGACCCTGAATCACCGGAGGATGCCTGCGCGCTGGCAGCCCCGCCCCAGGAGTCTCCCCAGGACACCTTTATATTCGCCAGCTCTTCGGCGCCGATCACGCTGCCGACCTCCGCGTTCACCAGGCCGCCGATGACCGTATCATCATCCAGTTCGTATCTGGACAGGAACTCCGCAAGCGTCATCTCAACCCCGTTGTCGGTCACCATACCGTTATCGGCGTCATATTCAACAACGTGGTTGCCGTTGACTACCAGCAGGTTTTTCCCGCTTAATTCGCTTATTTCGCTGACTTTGAACTCTCTGGCTTGTAACCCGG
>CAZAVF010000108.1:0-4131 GCA_964488935.1 uncultured Planctomycetales bacterium
CGCTGAGCAGCTTTTTCGAGGAAAACCCGTCGGTCGCCAACAAGATAATAGACACGGTGATCCTGGCTTCGCGCGCGCGCGACGCGGCCAGGAAAGCCAGGGAATTGACGCGGCGCAAGGGCGCGCTGGAGTCCGGGGGGCTGCCCGGCAAGCTGGCGGATTGTTCCGAACGGGACCCGGCCCTGTGCGAACTGTATATAGTTGAAGGGGATTCGGCCGGGGGCTCGGCGAAGCAGGGCCGGGACCGGCGCTTCCAGGCGATATTGCCGATAAAGGGAAAAATATTGAACGTGGAAAAAGCCCGCCTGGACAAGATACTTTCCAACGACGAGATCCGCACCATCATCACCGCGCTCGGCACGGGCGTCGGGGAGGAATTCGACGCCGTCAAGCTGCGTTACCATAAAATAGTGCTGATGGCCGATGCCGACGTCGACGGCTCGCATATCCGCACCCTGCTTTTGACGCTTTTCTTCCGCCAGATTCCCAAGCTGCTGGAAGACGGATATATTTATATCGCCCAGCCGCCGCTGTACAAGATAAAGCGCGGGCAGCGCGAGGAGTACATCCAGACGGAACAACAGATGAACGATCTGCTGCTGGATCTCGGCCGCGAGGGGTGCCAGTTCACGAGGCTGAAGGACAAGCAGTCGTTCACCGACAACCAGTTCAAAGAGGTTCTTGCCTGTCTGGTGGAGCTGGGAAGGTTCGAGAAGCTGCTGGGCAAGAAGAACGTCGATTTCCGCCGCTACCTTAACTGCCGCAACAAAAAGACCGGGAAATTACCCGTTTACAGGCTGGTCGCCGACGGGGAAGAAAGGTTCCTTTATTCCGACGACGAGCTGGCGGAACTTACCGGAGGCAGCCAGGACAAAGACGGGGAGAACGATCTGCTGGAGATCTTCGAGGCGCAGGACGTGGAACAGATCGCCGCCAGGCTGGACAAGCTCGGGCTGGACGTAAATACATATTCCGGTGAGGAGCGCAAAGAGGAGGGTAAGGAGAATCAGGTGAAAGAGAAACCGGTATTCCGGATCTCCGCCGATTCGCAGCACAGCGATTTCCCCTCCCTGAAAGCCGTGCTGCAGCACATCACTTCCCAGGCGACAAAGGGGATGCACATACAGCGTTACAAGGGTCTCGGCGAAATGAACCCCCAGCAGCTTTGGGAGACGACCATGGACCCCGAAAAGCGCACGATGCTCAAGGTCACCCTTGAGGACGCGGTGGAAGCCGACAAGATATTCACCGTGCTCATGGGAGACCAGGTCGATCCCCGCAGACAGTTCATCGAGGACTTCGCGCACCAGGTGAAGAACCTGGATGTTTAAGCAAGGGCATATATAGCAGGCCGGACGCCGTTTTTGCGGTCCGAGGAGATTAGGAAAGGAAAAGCAGGTTATGTACGCGAGAAATGAGAAGATCGTCCCGGTATACATCGAGGAAGAAGTAAAGGATGCCTATTTGAACTACGCCATGAGCGTTATCGTCGGACGCGCGCTTCCCGACGTGCGTGACGGGCTCAAACCGGTGCACCGGCGCATACTTTTCGCCATGCAGGAGCTGAATCTCGAGCACAGCAAACCTTACAAGAAATGCGCCCGCGTGGTCGGCGAGGTGCTCGGTAAATACCACCCTCACGGGGACGCCGCGGTGTACGATTCGCTGGTGAGGATGGCCCAGGATTTTTCCCTGCGCTATCCGCTCGTGGACGGGCAGGGGAATTTCGGTTCCATAGACGGCGATTCGGCGGCGGCCATGCGTTACACGGAAGCGCGCCTGGCCGCGGTGTCCGACGAGATGCTTAGCGATATCGAGAAAGAGACCGTGGATTTCGGACCCAACTTCGATTCCTCGCTCAAAGAGCCGCTTCTTCTCCCGGCGGCATTGCCCAACCTGCTGGTGAACGGTTCCAGCGGCATCGCGGTGGGCATGGCCACCAACATTCCCCCGCACAATCTCGTGGAAGTGGCGGACGCCGTCGCTTATCTTCTGGACAATCAGGAGGCCGAAACGAAGGACTTGATGAAACACGTCCAGGGACCGGATTTCCCGACGGGCGGCGTGATCTGCGGGAGACAGGGGATCAGGGACGCGTATTCCACCGGCAGGGGAAAGCTGACCGTCAGGGCGCGGGCCTCCATCGAGCGGCAGAAGAACGGCAAGGACCTTATCGTCATCACCGAGATCCCGTATATGGTGCAGAAGTCGGGGTTGATAGAAAACATGGCCGGACTGGTCGAGGACAAGAAGATAGAGGGGATTTCCGATATCCGGGACGAATCCGATAAAGACGGCCTGCGCGTAGTCGTGGAGTTGAAAAGAGACGCGGAACCGCAGATAGTTCTCAACCAGCTTTTCAAGCACACCCAGATGGAAACGACGTTCGGGGTGATCATGCTGGCGCTTGTAGACAACAGGCCCCGGGTGCTTTCCCTGCGACAGGTGCTCGACTGTTATATCCTGCACCGCAAGACCATCATCAGGCGGCGCACGCAGTTCGAGCTCGACCGCGCCCTGAAACGCGCCCACATCCTGGAGGGGCTGAAGATCGCCCTGAAGTTCATCGACCGTATCATCAAGGTGATAAAGACCTCCAAGAGCGTCCCGGCGGCAAAAGTGAACCTGATGAAAGAGTTCGGGCTTTCCGAGATACAGTCCCAGGCCATACTCGAAATGCAGCTGCAGCGGCTGACCGCCCTGGAACAGGACAAGATCGAGGCGGAATACATGGAACTGCTGAAGAAGATAGAGGAATGCAGGGCGATCCTCGCCTCGGAGAAAAAGATAGAGCATATCATAAAGACCGAGCTCGGCGATCTCAAGAAGAAATACGGGGATCCCAGGCGGACGGAGATCGTGGGCGAAGTCCAGGACATCGAGATAGAGGACCTGATCGCGGAGGAGGATGTGGTGGTGACCATCAGCCACGGCGGATACATCAAGCGGCTGCCGGTCAGTTCTTACCGCAAGCAGAAGAGAGGCGGGACCGGTGCCACCGGAGCCGACTTGAAAGAAGAGGATTTCAGCGAGCACCTTTTCGTCGCCTCCACCAAAGATTACCTGCTGGTTTTCACCGATAAGGGGCAGGTGCACTGGCTCAAGGTTTACGAGATCCCGCAGGCCGGCAAGGCCTCCAAGGGGAAGGCGATCGTGAATCTCATAAATATCGGGCAGGGGGAAAAGATAAGTTCCACCATCCCGGTGCGGGAATTCTCCGCGGACAAGTATCTGGTTATGGCCACCAAACTGGGGCTGGTCAAGAAGACCAGGCTCGACGCCTACGGTAATCCGCGCAAAGGAGGGATTATCGGCATAAGCATAGAGCCGAAAGACGAGTTGATCGGCGTCGAGCTTACCGACGGCAAGCAGCAGCTGTTGATAGGCACCAGACAGGGCAAAGCGATACATTTCAACGAAAAAGACGTGCGCGAGATGGGAAGAGGGGCCAAAGGCGTCAAAGGAGCGACCCTTTCAAAGGGAGACGAAGTGATAGCCATGGTGCAGGACGCCCAGGACGGGACCGTTTTGACGGTCACTGAACTCGGGTTCGCCAAAAGAACGCCTTTAAAAGATTATCGCTTGACCAGAAGAGGCGGAAAAGGTATTATTAATATCAGTGTGACCGCCAAGAACGGACCCGCCGTGGCGTTGAAGACCGTAAGCGACAAGGACGGGTTGATGGTTATCACGCAGAACGGGATGTTCCTTCGTTGCGAAGTGAAAGACATCCGCACTACCGGCCGTTCCGCCCAAGGTGTCAGACTTATCAAACTGCAGGAGAAAGACAAAGTTTCTTGTATCGCCCACGTGGTCGCGGAAGAAGAATAAGGGCGGCCGTTTATGGTCGTCTGCCGGGAAGAGTTTTTCAGCAAGACTGAAGCCCGGCGGAGAGAACACGAGCTTAAGAGTTACAAGGGTAACGATAGATTCAAACGCTTATATTTCGACGGCGCCAAACCGGCGCCGCTCAGTATCAGAATCATGAGCAAACCGCGGTCTTTAGACCGTGGTGCGTCGAATTGATTGACAAATTCAGTCCCCATCGTCTAGTCTGGTCTAGGACAAGAGCTTTTCAAGCTCTCGGCACCGGTTCAAATCCGGTTGGGGACGTATAGATAACGAGAGCGT
>CAZAVF010000109.1:0-4103 GCA_964488935.1 uncultured Planctomycetales bacterium
CGAACCTGCAGAGATCTTTCGCCAGGTCCTCGGCGCGCCTGCGGCCGAAGACGAAGTATATGCAGGGGAACCCTTCCCGTTCGCGGATATGTTTTATGAGCGGCCCGATCTTGTTCAGCCCGTAACCGGTGCGCGGGTTCTGCCTTTGGAATTTATACGGAAGTTCCGGGAGCCCTTTTATGTTCTTCAGGGCGGGGAGGCTGTCCACCACCTGGTTCTGGCACTGGAAGAGAAAATGCAGCGGGACCGGGCGCTCGGTCTCGACCACCGTTTTAACCGGCTTGTTGTGGATGTTCTCTATCCATTCCGCTATCTGCTTGATATTGGGTATGGTGGCGGAAAGCGCCAGCAGGTTCATATGGGACGGCAGAAAGATCAGGGATTCCTCCCATACGGTGCCGCGTTCCTCGTTGTCCAGGTAATGCACTTCGTCGAATATTATCCAGCGGTATTTTTCCAGGGATTCCGGATCGTCGAGTATCTTGTTGCGGAATATCTCCGTGGTCATGATCAGCACCGGGGCCTCCGGGTTCAGCGAGATGTCCCCGGTGAGTATCCCTATATCGTCCCCGAGCCGCTTCTGGAAATCGCGGAATTTCTGGTTGGAAAGGGCTTTTATCGGCGCGGTGTATATCACGCCGGTGCTGTTGTTGATGCAGGTGTCTATGACGTGTTCGGCTATCGCGGTCTTACCCGCCCCGGTAGGCGCGGAGACGATCACGGAGTGGCCGTTGTTGATGTGGTCGATTGCTTCCTGCTGGAAACGGTCGTATTTGAACATAAAGGACATTATAGCCTAAAACAGGGCGGAAGTGTATTTAAAATTGACTGAATATTGAGTCGGGAGTATTGTGTATAGTGTAAAAGCACCACTATTGTTGCTTTATACATGCGCGGCAGGAAAACCGCGCCCTCCGGGAAATATTTGGAGGACAAGCAGTATTCCGTTCTGGGAAATCGCGGGCTTTAGCCCGCGGAGCTTCATACGTTCTACTCCTTACTACACGAGTTTTATTTATGTTTGATTTGTGCGGCAAAAATAGTAAAATAAAGCATGGGTTACGACAGCGCGCTGAACAAGGCATGGGAAGAATTGTCCTTGCGCGCGGCCTCTCCCGTAAAGACAGTTTTTCTCGGTAAGGAATATTCTCTCGATCCGCGTTCCAGGGAGTGCGTCTCCGCCTCCGGCGTAAGGCAAAAACCGTATCTTTCCATCCTTTTGCTGCATTACGCCGCTGCCGCGCTGCGGGGTATCCCGGAGCTGGGAGGCGAATGGATATCCTTCAGGGAACTGCCCGCGGGGGAATTTTACTATCCGGCTTTCCGCAAGAGGGCGCTGGAGCCTTTGCTCGCGAAATACGGGAGAAGCCCGCGCGAAGCGGTCGCCGGATTGCGCGATCGCCTGCCGGGGACGGCCGGGGAATTGCCCGAGGGAGACGCCTGCGCGGTGATAGAGGTCCTCCCAGGAGTGCCGGTGAAGATAGTTTTCTGGCTGGCGGACGCCGAATTCCCGGCCGAGGCCGCCATGCTTTTCGACCGCACCGCAGGCAGTGTTTTCTGCACCGAGGACATCGCCGTTCTGGGAGGGCTGCTGGCGGCGAGCCTTCCCGCTTTAGCGCAGTAAATCATGGTTGAAAGACGGCCGGTTTCTCGGGGGGATCCCATAAGGAGGGTAAGAATGCGCAAGATCACGATGTTTGTCTTTATAATATCGATCCTATGTTTTCTCCGCGGCGTTTCTTATGCCGCTTCGTCCTGTCCGGAGAAAAGGAACGTTTTTGCCTCCCTGGGCAGAAAACTTGATTATAATAATATCGCCGTGAAACGCGCGGTGGACGGGGACACTCTCCTGCTTGAGAACGGGGAACGCGTGCGGTTGATCGGCATAGATACCCCGGAGTGCCACGAGTCGCAGAAGCTTTACCGGGACGCCAAACGCACGATGCAGGACGTGCACACGATCAAACAGATGGGGAAAACGGCCGCGGCGTTCACCAGGAAGCTTGTGGAAGGGAAAAAGGTCAGGCTGGAATTCGACGTGGAGCGCAGGGATAAATACAACAGGCTTCTGGCCTACGTCTATCTGCAGGACGGGACTTTCGTCAACGCGGAGATCGTCGCCGGCGGGTACGCCTCTTTATTGACAATCGCGCCGAACGTTAAATACGCCGAGCTGCTGCACGCCCGTTACAAAGAGGCCAGGGAAAAACGACGCGGTCTATGGAAGGATTATTTCGTAAGGCCGGCCAGTTTCTAAAGGAGGTAACGCCATGTTAAGATTTCTTACCGCCGGAGAATCTCACGGCCGCGCATTGATGACCGTCGTGGACGGGATGCCCGCCGGTTTGAGGGTGGACGCGGAGAAGATCAATTTTCAACTGCGGCGCAGGCAGAAGGGATACGGCCGCGGCGGGCGAATGAAGATCGAGACCGACAGGGCGGAGATCGTCTCCGGACTGCGCAGAGGCCTGACCCTCGGCAGCCCCCTTTCGATCAGGATCGTGAACCGGGATTTCAGCATAGAGCGCATGCCGCCGGTGTCCTGCCCGAGGCCGGGGCATGCCGACCTTGCAGGACTGCTTAAATACGGTCTCGGGGACGTCCGCGACGTCCTGGAGCGGGCGTCGGCCAGGGAGACCGCGGCGCGCGTGGCCGCCGGCTCGCTCTGCCGCATACTGCTGGAATATTTCGGGATGAAGTTCACCTCCCGGGTGCTCAAGGTCGCGGGAGAGACCGATCCTTCCGCGTTCAACGCCGTGATAGACGCGGCGAAGAAGAACGGCGATACCGCCGGGGGCGTCTTTGAAGTTTCCGTTGCCGGCGCGCCGGCCGGGCTGGGGACCTACTCGCAGTATGATAAAAGGCTGGACGCCGCGCTTGCCGCCGCGTTTGTCTCCATACCCGGCGTCAAGGCCGTGGAATTCGGCCTGGGGTTCGGTTACGCCGATAAACCCGGTTCGAAATGCCATGACCCGATCGCCTACGCCAGAGGCCGGGGGTATTTCAGGAAGAGCAATAACGCGGGGGGTATTGAAGGCGGCATATCCAACGGGGAAGAGATAATCGTGCGGGCCTGTATGAAGCCTATCTGCACGCTTCTCAAACCTCTGGAGTCGGTGAACATAAACACCAGGAAAAGCGCCAGGGCCGCGGTGGAACGTTCCGATATCGCGGTGGTGGAGGCGGCGGGGGTGGTGGGAGAAGCGGTCTGCGCCGCGGTGCTGGCAGGCGCGTTCCTCGACAAGTTCGGCGGCGACTGCCTGGAGGACATAAATTCCGCTTACCGCGCTTACCTGAAAAGGACCGGGAAATGAGCGGCTCCCGCAGGGAAGGCCCGCGCAACATTTTCCTGGTGGGATTCATGGGCACCGGCAAGACCTCCGTGGGTAAGGCGCTTGCCGCCCGGATGAAGCGGGATTTCGTCGACCTGGATGAACTGATCGAGACGGGGCAGCGGCGCAGCATCCCGGATATCTTCGCCTCCGAAGGCGAGGCTTTTTTCAGAAAACTGGAAAAAGAGGCGCTGAGAGATATCTGCCTTTCGGACGGTAAAGTGGTCTCCTGCGGCGGCGGCATAGTGATAGACGGCGAGAATGTCGTCCTGATGAAACAGCGCGGGATGCTTGTTTGTCTTTCCGCGTCCCCTGAAGTCATTTACGCGAGAACACGCGGTTCTTCCAACCGGCCTTTGTTGAACGTCCCGGATCCGGTGTCAAGGATCGGAGAATTGCTGAAGCAGCGGGAACGTTATTACGCGCTGGCCGACGCGGGCGTCGATACTTCCGCTATGAGCGTCGAGGACGCCGCAGCGTATATAGAAAAGCTGTGCGCAAAGACCGATAATTGAGCGGGAAGTACCCTCTATAGACTACCTCCATATAAATACCATCCTTCTATGAAAAACGGATATGCCGGGTCCAGCTTTCCACAATTTTCGTAAATTCCCGTTAGATTTTGCCGTTTCATACCGTCTATTAATATGAAAAGTATAGAGCGGGAAGCATAGAGTAGTGGAGCCCCTCTCCTTCTATTTTCCGGCGAAGCCAACGCTTCGCCGGTACACAGCGTTTATTCGGCTGGTTGCTTATTCCGGCGACCTCCCC
>CAZAVF010000110.1:0-4055 GCA_964488935.1 uncultured Planctomycetales bacterium
ACTTGGACATCTTCCTGCCGTCCTTGTCCCTGACCGTGCCGTGTATATAGACGTCCTTGAAGGGAATGTCCCCCATGAACTCGAACCCGGCCATGATCATGCGCGCCACCCAGAAAAAGATGATCTCCGAGGCGGTGGCCAGGGTATCCGTGGGATAGAAATATTCCAGTTCCTTTTTCTTCTTCTCCTCGTCCGGCCCCTGAGCGAACGGCCAGCCGAAAGTGGCGAACGGCCAGAGCCAGGAGGAAAACCAGGTGTCCAGCACGTCCTCGTCCTGCCGCAGCTCTGGATTACCGCAGACAGGGCATTTTTCCGGTTTGATCCCGGATACAATGATTCCCGCATTTTCTTTTTTTCTATCTATAGACTGTGGACTATGGGCTGTGGACTTGTTTTCTGAATTTAAGCAGTTGTCGCAGTAATACACCGGCAGCCGGTGCCCCCACCAGATCTGCCGCGAGATGCACCAGTCCTGGATGTTCTCCATCCAGTTCAGGTAGACCTTTGTCCAGCGCTTGGGATGGAATTTGATCCTGCCTTTCTTCACCGCCTCTATGGCCGGCAAAGACAGCGGCTTCATCTTCACGAACCACTGCTTGGAAAGATACGGCTCGATGATGGTATGGCAGCGATAACAATGCCCGGCGGAGAGCTTGTGCGGCTCGATCTTCTCCAGCAGGCCTTTCTCTTTCATGTCCTCGATCACCACTTCCCTGGCCTCGAACCTGTCCATCCCGGAGTATTCCCCGGCCAGTTCGTTCATCCTGCCGTCGGGGTGCATCACGTTTATGAACCGCAGCCCGTGCTTCCTGCCCATGCGGTAATCGTTGGGATCGTGCGCCGGGGTGACCTTGACCGCGCCGGTGCCGAACTTGGCGTCCACTTCCGGGTCGGCGATGACTTGTATCTCCCGCTCAACCAGCGGCAGGAGCAGCGTCTTGCCGATAAGTTTCTTGTACCGCCTGTCTTTCGGGTTGACCGCCACCGCCGTGTCTCCCAGCATGGTCTCCGGCCTGGTGGTGGCGACCGTCACGGACTGCGAAGGGTCGTCTTTTAAAGGATATTTAAGATAATAGAGATGCGCGTCCAGCTCGCGGTGCGGCGCCTCCTCGTCGGCGAGAGCGGTCTGGCACCTGGGGCACCAGTTGATGATGTATTCGCCGCGGTAGATAAGGCCTTTTTCGTAAAGCCTGATAAAAACCTCGGTGACCGCCCTGGAATACCCCTCGTCCATGGTGAAGCGCGTGCGCGTCCAGTCGCAGGAGGCGCCGAGTTTCCTGAGCTGTTTGATGATGGTCGAGCCGTACTGTTCCCTCCACTGCCAGACGCGCTCCAGGAATTTATCGCGTCCGAGGTCCTGCCTGCGCAGCCCCTCCTTCATCAGCATCTTCTCCACCACGTTCTGGGTGGCGATGCCGGCGTGGTCCGTGCCCGGCATCCAGAGGCTAGCCTTGCCCTTCATACGCTGCTGCCTGATCAGTATGTCCTGGATGGTGTCGTTGAGGGCGTGGCCCATATGCAGGATGCCGGTGACGTTTGGGGGAGGGATGACGACGGTAAAAGGTTTCTTCCCGGGGTCGGCAGAAGCCCCGAAATAGCCTCTGCTTTCCCAGTAACCGTACCACTTGTCCTCGGTATCGGCCGGGTTGTAATGAGTGGAGGTCCCGTTTATGTCTGTCTTATTGTTCTCTTCCATAGAGTAATCCTGAATTTATCAACGGGAGGATCTATCTTTAAGCAGTTTATATTCCACGCTGTCCGACAACGCCTGCCAGGAGGCTTCGATGATGTTCTCCGAGACGCCGACAGTGTTCCAGGTGTCCCCCGCGTCCTGCGATTGTATGAGGACCCGCACCTTCGCGGCGGTGCCGTCCTTCTCGTTTAGCACGCGCACCTTGAAATCGCTCAAATGCATGCGCGCCAAATTGGGATAGAAATCCTTGAGCGCCTTGCGCAGAGCGTTGTCCAGGGCGTTTACCGGGCCGTCGCCCTCGGCGGCGGTATGTTCCCGGGACCCTTTCACTTTTATCTTTATGATCGCCTCGGTGGTCACGCGGCCGTCCTGGTGGCGCTCCACGACCACGCGGAAACCCTCCAGCTCGAAGAATTTCTCGTGTTTCTTTATCTCCCTCTGCAGCAGCAGCTCGAAGGAGGCCTCGGCGGCCTCGAACTGGTAGCCTTTATGCTCCAGTTCCTGGACCAGCTTGAGTATCTTCTTGGTCTTGGGGTCGTTCTTGGTCAGGTCCAGCTCAAGGTCGCGGGCGCGCAGCAATATCCCGGTCTTGCCCCCGAGCTCGGAAAGCAGCATCCTGCGCCTGTTGCCCACGAGCGCGGGATCGATATGCTCGTAGGTGGCGCAGTTCTTCATCACCGCGTTGATGTGCACCCCGCCCTTGTGCGCGAACGCGGAAGGACCGCTGTAAGGCTGGTCGTTCCTGATGGCCATATTGCTGATCTCGCTGACGAAATGCGACAGTCTGGTCAACCCCTTCAATTTATCGGCCGGAAGGCAGCGCATCCCCATCTTAAGCTGCAGGTTGGCGATGATCGGGACAAGGTCGGCGTTGCCGCAGCGCTCGCCGTAGCCGTTGATCGTCCCCTGCACCATGCCCGCGCCGGCCTCCACCGCGGCCAGTGAATTCGCCACCGCCACCCCTCCGTCGTTGTGGCAATGTATGCCGATATCCGCCTTAAGCAGTGACTTGACCTCCCCCACCACGCGCAGGACCTCGGAGGTGAGCGTCCCGCCGTTGGTATCGCAGAGCACCAGCACGGAAGCCCCGGCGTCGCGGGCGGTCGACAGGCATTTTAACGCGTAATCGCGGTTGGCTTTGTAGGCGTCGAAGAAATGCTCCGCGTCGTAGAAAACGGCCAGGCCCTTGCCGCGCAGGAAAGACACCGAATCCCCGATCATGGCCAGGTTCTCTTCCAGGGTGGTCTTAAGCACGTCCCTGACGTGCAGGTCCCAGGTCTTGCCGAACAGCGCGGCGCAGGAGACTCCGCTCTTGAGGAACGCCTTGAGGTTGGCGTCCTGAGAGGCCTTTATGCCGGGCCGGCGGGTGGAACCGAAGGCCACCAGTTCGGCGCAGGCAAGCCTGCGTTTTGACATCTTCAGGAAGAACTCCATGTCCTTGGGATTGGACCCGGGCCAGCCGCCCTCGATATAATGGATTCCCGCCTTGTCCAGTTCCATGGCGACGGCGAGCTTGTCCGTGACGGTGTAGGAGATACCTTCCCCCTGGGAACCGTCGCGCAGAGTCGTATCGTAAACAGCCACGGTGTTCTTCATGATCGCCTCTATTTCTTTTTTCCCAGACCGAATTTATCGTGCAGTATGCGCACGGCTTCTTCGGCGGATTTCTTCTTTATGATGCAGGAGATGCTGATGTCCGAGGTGGAGATCATATCGATATTTATCTTGTCGGCGGCCAAAGCGGCGAACATCATCGCCGCCGCGCCGGGATGGGACTTCATTCCCACTCCCACCACCGAGATGCGCGCGATGTCGTCGTCCTGCAGGATCTCTCCCGCCCCCACGCCGGCCGCCGCCTCTTTGGCGAGCTTAACCGCCCTGGCGAGGTCGGACTTGGCGACGGTGAAAGAGATGTCGGTCTTGCGCAGGTGGCTGACGTTCTGGACGATCATGTCCACGTTGACGCATTTCTCCGCCATAAGGCTGAATATCTTCGCGGCGATGCCCGGCTGGTCCTGCAAACCGCAGACCGTCACCTTGGCCTCGCTCTTGTTCAAGGTTATCCCGCTGACCATCAACTCTTCCATATCTTTGACCTCCCTGATTATCATCGTCCCCGGCTTGTCCGAAAAAGAAGACCGGACCTGTATCGGCACGTCGAATTTCTTGGCGACCTCGATCGAACGGGCCTGCATCACCTGCGCGCCCAAAGAGGCCATTTCCAGCATCTCGTCGTAAGTGATGGCGGAAAGCTTTCTCGCCGAAGGCTCTATCCTGGGGTCGGTGGTGAATATCCCTTCCACGTCGGTGTATATCTCGCACTCGTCGGCCTTCAACTCTTTGGCCAGCGCCACCGCCGTCA
>CAZAVF010000111.1:0-3944 GCA_964488935.1 uncultured Planctomycetales bacterium
CCCATTCGTCCCCGCCGTCCTTGTCCTTCGCGACGGGACCGGGTCCGTCTATCCCCTTCCGCGGGAGCTGGTTGCGTCTGAAGTGTCCCCTGACAAAACCGTTGATACCGCCCATATTCACATAATGATCCCTTGCCGACACTAAAAACCTCTTCCCTCGGCTTATGATATCGTCTTCATCGGAAAAATCTGCATAGCACTCCATGGACAAATCCCTAGCGGCCAGCATATTCCCCGCCAGTATTAACATCTTGTATCCATCGGCAGCCCTGTCCCACAACATAAATATATTTTCCACAATAGTCGCCGAAGTGATTAACGTAACAACAAGTACGAAATAACGTAACAAGAGAAAAGAACCAGGGCTTATCGCCAGCGCATTAACATTTATGCATTGCCCCAATAACAGCACTGCGATGTTAAGCATAACAGCCACAATAAGCGAATATTGCGCACCCGCCGCAAAGAATCTTATGTATGTATCTCTTGTCATCACGGGGCCGGAATCATCGACAGCCGGATCAATGTGCACCTCCATCCTGAGTTTTCTCAAATTCAATCTTATCTGCGGTTTGCTAAAATATTTCCGCATGAAAATGGCATGCCCACACTCATGCGAAAAACCAGCAAGGAATAGCCCCGCCATAGCCACAAAGAAAGCTTGATACCAAGGAAGAGAGTAATTGAGATCTCCCGATAAAACACTGCCGAGAAATCCTAACGAGACGAAATAAAGTAAACTGATTATTATCATCTGCCTTCCGAAAGTCTTATGAATGGCCAGTAGACGTTCATTGATCACTTTCTCCGGGACGTCTTTAATCGCTTCTTCAAGCAAGCCGGCTTGTTTTATACGTTGGAATCTCGACAGAATATAACTAAACCAATATTGTCTCCAGAAACTTCCCCAGGATGCGCGCAATAAAGCCGTATAAGCTGCCCCGCCGTCATGGGCGGTCCGCTGCTTCATTGCCACGATAGTGAACGGATAAACAAGCATTTTATCCGCATCGCCGTAACCGATCGCCGTGCGCAGAGCCTCTATACCCTTATATTCTTCGTTCCCGCTTATAGTGCAGGTAACCCCGGCTATTGAAAAACCCGACTTTCTTAAAACCCTGCCCCAATAGGTCTCTGAAAGCGCATCTCGCAGCGTGACGGCTCCCTCCGGGGCATCCTCCGCGTCCACCACCCTGAGATCGTCGGCGCTCCTTATGATATCTTTCCCGTCTATACGGTAATTAAGATAAATATGGTTCCTGGTCTCTTTGTTTTCCACCTCCAGAAGGACCCTGGTTCCCTCCGGGATGACTTCGGACAACCGCTTCATCATCTGCGAGCCGATCCCCTTATTTGTCAGATCCCCTCCGCCGCGGCCGGAGAAATTAATGCTGCCGAGGAGAATGGCGATGGATATCTCACCGGGCCCTTTCCCTTTGATCTGGAATACCCAGTCACGGGACACGGCTTTATCTGATGTTCTCCGGAGATGGAAATTGATCTCTGTCGCAGTTACTTTATCTTTCAACAACAACGAATACTCCGTACCCTCCTTGGCAGTCAGAGGAGCTCCGTTAAGCCTCACCGAAAGCCGCCGCATACCCAGGTATAAACGCATATCAGTAATCTTAGTCTTCATCCGGGCGCGTAGGGATTTGAAATGGTCATAAAGCGGCGTGAAGAACTTGCACAAGAAACCGCTTAACCTGGCTTTAAGACGTATCGCCCAAGCCGCGACAGGCCTTAATATCTTGCAGACCCATCCACCGATGATCTTAAAATAGATAAAAACGGGGATGTAAACCTTGAAGATAAGGCCGCTAAGCAGGACTCTAAAACGGATTCCCAGGGCTTCCATTGATTCGAACATGCCACTCAGCGGTTCCGGTAGATAATCCCGCTGCCGATTCATCTCGTTCAATAGAATAAAAATGCCGCCTATAAACAGTTCATTGATCCCGATGACGGCGGCGACGGCGGCCGTCAGGGCAACGCTAAAAGCGATACCGGACATATCCGCTGCCGCGCGTATGTTGCCGGATAACACAGCATCGTTGATCGCTTCGCGCGGGTACGCCACTCTTAAATATTCCCCCTGCACTATAAAGACGAATTCCCTCACGCCGGCCGCCCGGGCAAGCAGATAACGTAACATCTCGCTCCCGAATAAAATAAGATACGACACGGATAAAAACATAAAATCTATCCTGGCCAAGGTGAAGAACCAGGAGAACATCCAGGACAACTGCCCCTGAAAAAGATAGGTCGCCCCGAACATACAGACATAATCAATAAAAACGAGATTCATAAAGACATCAAAAATAAACCTTTTCAGGGAAAAAGAGTGGATATCCATAGAGCACGCCGTCTCCATACGCTGCAGTCTCACGCAATCACGATAATGTTTCACATTCCCGGCGATAAAGTAAACTGTCAAAAAGAGAAATACAATTCCATATCCTGGGCCGACGAAATTGTCCAGATAAACGATAAAACCCCCGGCAAATGATGCGGCGGATCCGCCGTCAAAAGCGACTCCGGTTGCTTTAGTATGTGCCTCCGGCTGCCTGCCATGAGACCTGCCGGCATCTTTTCCATCGCTTACCCGGAGCAGTTTCAGCGGCGTTAAGTCGAGACTGGAACGGAATGTTCTGATCGCCTCCCATATCTTATCCTCATGCCTAATATCACCGAACACCCTTCCGTTCTCCAGATCAGCCAAATACTCAGCCAGGCTGCCTTCCAGCTCAAGCGTAAATACCAGGCGACGGGGATTATCCGCGTCAACAGAAATATCCTGGAACCCGAGACGGATATATGACTTGATAATGTCGGCGAGCAGTTCGTTATCGGAACAAATACCGGAAGTTCGTATCCTAGTGACCGCCGCATATTCCGGCCTCATTATCAACTCCTTCAAAGCAGCTGTCAGCATTATCCGGGCAAAGCCTCTTTCGGGATACCAAGCGCAAAACTTGCGAATATCCAGTTTTCCCGCTGTTCTCTGCGCAGCGTCAGCCGTTAAATAAAGGAACCCGAGAACGCCTCCCCACTTATTCACATAGGAAAGATATAACTCCGGCAAAGCGGAGTCCATCCGGATCGAATACTGCGCTGCCGCATGTCCACCGGATATTCCCCCGTCATAATTTCCTTCACTCTTTGCCGCGATTAAAATGAACGGCATGACCGTACCGCAATATTTATTCTCCAAGAGCCATTTTAGAGCCTCTATGCCGGCAACCCCGTAAGCGAATATCCTGAAAGAATCCAATCCCGCAATAGCGACCAGGCGTCCCATGGCTGTAACGGCGATAACTTCATTCAGAGGTATCCCGTTCTTTGCAGGCGCTTCGGTATATTCATAAACCGGCACTCCATCGGCCGATCTTACAAGATTACCGCGCGGGTCAATACTAAAGGACGATCCCAAATAACGACGCGTCGGATAATTTTCCAAAGGATAGAAAACAAGCCTTGCCCGGGCCGGTAGACAATCTTTCAGATAACGCATCATTTGAGAAGCTATTGTTTTCCGCGACATATCCGTTTTCCCCTCGCCGGCCGCGAATCCGACTTCATTCAACCCTATCCAGACGAATAGCGCGTCGTCAATTTCGTACTGCTTTCTAAGATTGAAGACTTCGGTAGAAAGAGACGCATCGGTCTTTCTCAGCAGACGCAAAGAAATACCGGTATTCCCTGATGCCTCCGCCGTCAGAATGTATTCGCCGCCAGCGCTGTCCGATATTGCTTTCCCGTCCATATAAGCGGCTATTTCGCGGGTATCTATGAAGTGGTCACCGGCGCCCTGCCGCAGAAATTCAAGAAAAGAAGACCGTTTCCCGCCGTCCGGGCCTTTATTCCTTAGTTTGCCTTCAGCCCTAAGGACGTATATCCCGGCATCACCGCCGCGCCAATCGGAAAAGTCATCAAGCCGCACT
>CAZAVF010000112.1:0-3923 GCA_964488935.1 uncultured Planctomycetales bacterium
ACTCTATCTGTTTGACCGTATCCAGCATTACCCCCACGATAATCAGGATACCGGTCCCGCCGAAGAATGAAGCTACGAGATACGGGACCTTGAGCCAGGCCATTATCAGGTCCGGGAAAATGGCGACGATGGCTATGAAAACGGCCCCGGCAAAAGTGATGCGAAGCAGCACATGATCGAGGAACTGCACCGTGGCGCTGCCCGGGCGTATGCCTGGAATGAACCCGCCGTATTTTTTCATGTTCTCGGCCAGGTCCGCGGAATTAAAAACTATCGTATTGTAAAAGAAACAGAAAAACATTATCAGCAGCGCGTAGACGGTGGTATACAGCAGCTGCCCGCGCATAAGGCCGTGCGCCACGCGCTGGAACGCCGGATTCTGGATAAACGACGCCAGGGTAGCCGGGAAAAGTATTATGGACTGCGCGAAGATGATCGCGATGACGCCGGACATGTCCACCTTAAGCGGTATATAAGTGCTTTGCCCTCCGTATATCTTCCTTCCGACGACCCTCCTGGCGTATTGGACGGGTATGCGGCGCTGCCCCTGCGTGACGAGGATGACCGCGAAAACCACGGTGACCAGTAGCGCGGCCATGATCAGCAGGGTAAAAGGCTGTATCTGGCGGCGGGACGGAGCGAAAGGCGACAACAGGACGAAAAGCTGCTGCAGCGCCGTAGGGATGCGGGAAATGATACCGGCGGTGATGACCAGGGATATCCCGTTGCCTATGCCGCGTTCCTGTATCTGCTCCCCCAGCCACATGATGAAAATAGTCCCGGTGGTCAGGGTAAGGACCGTCAATATCCTGAATCCCCATCCGGGATGCATCACGATCCTGGAAAGCTCCTGGGGGGCGTTGGCAGAACCGCCTATGTTCTCCAGCCAGAGGGAAATGAAATAAGATTGTATGACCGCCAGCAGGACCGTGCCGTAGCGCGTCAACTGGTTGATCTTCTCGTATCCGGCCTTGCCCTCCTTGGCGAGCTTCTCGAGCGCCGGGATCACGGCCGTCAAGAGCTGCAGTATGATGGAAGACGATATGTAAGGCATGATCCCGAGCGCGAAGATCGTCAGCTTCTCCATGGCGCCGCCGGAGAACATGTTTATTATGCCAAAGAGCGTCCCGCCCTGGGTCTTGGCCATCGAATTGAAGAAAGCGGAGAGAGCGGCGGCGTCGATACCCGGAGTGGGGACGTAACATCCGATGCGGTAAACGGCCAGCAGCAGACAGGTGACGATCAAGCGTCTCTTGAGATCCGGTATCTTGAACGCGTTGGCCAACGCCTTAAACATCTTCTATGATCTCCGCTTTTGAACCGGCCTTTTCTATTTTTTCCACGGCCTGTTTTGAAAAAGCGTGCGCCCTGATGGTAACGGCCTTCTTCACGTCCCCCTCCGAGAGGACCTTGACGGGAAGTGCGGCCTTCTTTATCAACCCCTTCTTGGCCATTATTTCAGGGGTTATCGTCTGGTCGTCCAGTTTGAAAAGCATCGCCAGGCTGACGATCTGGACTTCGGACGGACAGCGGCTGTTGAACCCGCGCTTGGGCATCCTGCGGATCATCGGCGTCTGTCCGCCCTCGAAACCTGGGTAGAAATCGCGGCCTGCCCTGGAAGTCTGTCCCTTGCTGCCGCGGGTGGAAGTCTTGCCGTGCCCGGAACCCGATCCCCTGCCGAGCAGTTTCTTGGGTTTATGCGCGCCTTCGGGCACCATAAGGTTATGCAGCCCGAGCCCGGCACGCTTCTCTTCATTTTTCACGGTATTGGTAGTAGCCATCTTATGCCTTTAATTGTTTTAGCCCCGTTACGGTGGCTTTTATGACATTGACCGGATTGTTGCTTTTCAGGGATTTGGTGAGGATGTCCTTGATCCCCGCCGCCTCGCAGACGGCCCTGACCGGACCTGAGGCGATTACGCCCGTTCCCTCGGAAGCCGGTTTCATGAGGACCTTCGCCGCACCGAATTCCCCGGTGACCTCGTGCGTAATGGTGCTGCCGGCCATGGGGACGGTCACCAGCGACTTTTTCGCCTTGGCAAGCGCCTTGCGTATCCCGTCGGCGACCTCGTTGGCCTTACCCATGGCAAAACCCACCTTGCCTTTGGTATCGCCTACCACGACCAGGGCGCTGAACGCCATCTTCTTGCCGCCCTTGGTGACCTTGGTCACCCTGTTTATGGTAATTACTTTTTCTACGAGTTCCGGCTGATTTTCAATATTGAGTTCACGCATTTAGAATTCCAATCCCCCTTTTCTCAGGCTCTCGGCGAAAGCCCTGACGCGGCCGTGGTAGAGGTAACCGGCGCGGTCGAACACTATACCGGAAATACCCTTGCTTTTCGCGCGCGCGGCGAACGCCTCGCCGAGCTGGGCAGCGGCTTTGATATTCCCGGCCTTGGGCAGCTTGGCTTTAAGCTGTTTATCGAGCGTGGAAAGCGAGAAAACGATCTTCTTCTCCGTGTCGTCGACGGCCTGGGCCGAGAAATTATTCAGACTGCGATGCACGACGACGCGCGGTTTGTCCGCGGTCCCCGTCAATTTAACCGTGATACGCTTGTGCCTCTTTAATCTGCGCAGCTCGTTCTTGTTTTTCATTTTAAAGAAAGACTCCCTGTTATTTACTGCCCGCCTGGGCTTTTCCCATCTTCTTTTTCACGTGTTCCCCGACGTAACGGATGCCTTTGCCCTTATAAGGCTCCGGCGGATATATCGACCTGATCTCCGAGGATATCTTTCCGACTTTCTCCTTGTCGATCCCCCTGATGACCAGATTGGTCGGTTTCGGCGTCTCTATCTTTATGCCTTCCGGGATGGCGACGTTGACCGGATGAGAGAATCCCAGGCTCATGTTCAGGTTATTCCCCTGCACCTGCGCCTTGAACCCCACACCGATGATCTCCATTTCCCTGGAATAGCCTTCCGTCACGCCTTTTATGTTGTTGACCAGCAAGGCCCGGTAAAGACCGTGCAAAGACTTCTCCGGCTTGGTATCGTTCTGCCTGTTGACGAGCAGAATGTTGTCTTTCTGCTCGACGGTTATGGTCCCGGTCAGGTCAAGGTCCAGACTGCCTTTGGGTCCGGTGACCTTGACGGTCCGGCCTTTGAACTCCACCTTCACATCCTTGGGTACGGCTATCGGTTTTCTTCCTATTCTCGACATTTTATATCCCGTGGTTTACGGTTATGCTGCGGTTGACTGAATTACCAGATGTATCCTACGACTTCCCCGCCTATCCCCTGCTCCCTGGCCTGCTTGTTCGTCATCAGCCCTTTGGAGGTGGAGATTATCGCTATGCCCTTGTCCCTCAAGACACGGGGCAGGTCCTTGGCCCCGACGTAAGTCTTCTTGCCGGGGGTGGAGATGCGGGAAATGTTCTTTATCGCCGGGATGCCGTGGTCGTATTTAAGATAAACGCGCAGGACGCCCTGTCTGCTGTCCTCGATCACCTTGAACTCTTCAATATACTGTTCTGCCTTGAGTATGGTGAATATACCCTTGAGCATATTGGAAGCTGGGACATCGACCTTATCCTTACCGGTCATTAACGCGTTACGCACTATCGTAAACGCATCGGCTATCAAATCGGTTCTCGACATTTTCTCTCCTTAAATTGCCACGCCAGGCTTTACCAGCTGGCTTTTTTTACTCCGGGTATCAGCCCGCGCCAGGCAAGCTCCCTGAAACAGATGCGGCAAAGCTCAAACCGCTTGAGGAACCCTCCGGACCTGCCGCAAATGTTGCAGCGGTTGTACTTGCGCGCGGAGAACTTCGGGGTACGTTTCCATCTGGCTATCTGTGAATTCTTCGCCATTTGCTCCTATGCTCCTTCTTTGGTCGACGTCTTGAACGGCATCCCGAAGAGTTTAAGCAGCGCTTTCGACTGCTCGCGGGAAGCCGAACCTTTTATCACGAAAGTTAT
>CAZAVF010000113.1:0-3922 GCA_964488935.1 uncultured Planctomycetales bacterium
GTCCGGCCTGGTTGCCGAGCATGGTGAGTATCATTATATCGTCTTTTGTGATCGGTTCCTTGGTGACGAAGTTATCCGCGACGATCAGCCCGTTGACTTTATCTTTGGCCTTGAGAGGGACCAGCGCGAGCTCATGGGTATTTAGAAGCTGAATCAGCGGGTTGTCTTTGTATTTATCTATGTTGTCTTTAGTCAGATGCAGCGGCATGCCTTCCTGCACACCCATCGCCAGAGGGTCCGGGTTGCTGCTCTGTAAGGGTATCTTGACCCGGCGCACGCTTTTGTTGAACTCCGATTCTACTGCCGAATTGGAGAATTTGAAGACGCTGATCAGGTCGTCCAACCCCATTTCTTCCTTCTCGATCTGTTTCCAGATGCGGTTGGCTTCCTCTCCCGTTTCCGGGCCTATCGCCATTTTTCCCTCCAGCAGTTTGTCTTTTTCGTTTACCAGAAAGAGGACGGCGCGGTTGAAACCGAGGCCGATATGGGCGGTGACGCCGGTAAGAATGATGTAGAGGATCTCGTCCAGCTTGAGGGTTGTCCTCATAGCGTTGGAGATCTCGTAGAGTATCGCCAGCTCGTTGCGGGTCTTTTTTATGTCGCAGTTCTTCATTTTATCTGCTCCTTCAGCCATAGAAGGGAATTTAACATATTTCTCCGCCGCTGTCAACCGTGAAATACTTTGACTTTAAGAAAGGGGAGTGGTAAAATTTCATATATTATTAATGTCCGAAGGGTGAAGGACGAAGCGCGAAGGACGAAAAGGAGGGAAAGAGGAAAGATATGTCGATTTTTCCCCTGTCATCGTTCTCTTTTCTTTAATCAAACCGCTTTCTACGATCATGTCCGATATCAACGATAAGATAATAGAATATACCGCAAAGCTGGCGCGCGTGAAGCTGGAAAGCGCCGAGCTCGGCGAACTGTCCCCGCAGATAAAAGGGATACTGGATTTTATCGGCAAGCTGGAAGAAGCCGATACAGGAGATATAGAGCCCACCAGCCATATCCTGCCGGTTAACAATGTGTTCCGCGCGGATGAGCCGGCGCAGTCACTGCCGATGGAAGACGCTCTTTCCGGGGCGCCCCGGCGGCGCGGCAAATGTTTCAGCGTGCCCAAAGTCATAGAATAAACGCAGGGAACAGGTTAGAGGATGACGATGGAATTGTATTCAATGACAGGTTCGCAGTTGGCGGGATTGCTTGCCGGAGGGAAAGTCTCTCCGCAAGATATAGTGTCTTCGCTGTCAAGGCGCGCCGCGGCCAAAGAGGAGCAGGTCAGGGCTTACGTGCGTTTCGAGGGCGGTTTGGAAAGCATACCGCTTGAAGACGGTGTAGAAGGGAAAAGCCCGCTCTCCGGACTTCCGGTCTCCATCAAGGATAATATCTGTACCCGTTCCTTCAATACCGAATGCTGTTCCCGCATACTTTCCGGTTACAAACCTCCTTACGACGCCACCGTAGTTTCCAGGCTCAAGAAAGCGGGGGTTTCCATAATATCCGTGAAAACCAATATGGACGAGTTCGCTTTCGGTTCTTCGACCGAGAATTCCTGTTTCGGCCCCAGCAGAAATCCCTGGGACAGACGCTGCGTGCCGGGCGGTTCTTCCGGAGGCTCGGCCGCGGCGGTCTCCGCCGACGAAGCCGTATTCGCTCTCGGTTCCGATACCGGCGGATCGATACGCCAGCCGGCTTCTTTCTGCGGAGTAGTGGGGCTGAAGCCTACTTATGGAAGGGTTTCCCGTTACGGACTGGTGGCTTTCGCTTCCAGCCTTGACCAGATCGGCCCTATTACCAAAGACGTGCGCGATAACGCGATGCTTCTTAATGTCATTGCCGGGTATGATCCCAAGGATTCCACTTCCGTCAACGAACCGGTTCCTGACTACACCGCTTGCCTGGGTCGGCCGGTGAAGGGTATGCGCATAGGAGTGCCTAAAGAATATATGGTTGAGGGAATAGATCCTCAGGTAAGGGAATCGCTTCTGCGCGCCCTGGAAGAATTCAGGCGTCTGGGAGCCGTTTGCGAAGAAGTCTCCCTGCCGCATACGGAATTCGCCGTTCCCGTATTCTACATTATCGCGACCGCCGAAGCCAGTTCCAACCTGGCGCGTTTCGACGGGGTAAGGTATGGTTTTCGGGCCGCGGATGCCGGGGGCCTTCACGACATGTTCAGCCGCACGCGCGGCGAAGGTTTCGGAAAAGAAGCCAAACGGCGCATAATCCTGGGGACGTTTGCTCTCTCTCACGGTTATTATGACGCGTACTATCTGCGCGCTTTGAAGGTGCGCACCCTGATCAAGAAAGATTTCGACAAGGTCTTTAGCGGGTTTGACTGCATCGTCACCCCTACCAGCCCCACGCCGGCGTTCGGGCTGGGCGAGAAGATCGGCGATCCCCTGAAGATGTATCTTTCTGATATCTGCACGATATCGGTAAACCTCGCCGGCATCCCGGCGATATCTCTGCCCTGCGGGTTCACCGGCAAAGGACTGCCTGTCGGCATGCAGATAATGGCCGGGCATTTCAAAGAGGAAACCATTTTTAAGCTCGCGTACGCTTACGAACAAGCCGTGTCCGCGCGGGAAAGACGCAGGCCGGAATTGTAATGAATGACCGGACGACTTATGGAATATGAAGCGGTAATAGGATTGGAAGTGCACGTTCAACTGAACACGAGCACCAAGGCGTTCTGTTCCTGCCGGGCCGAGTTCGGCATGGAGCCCAACACGAACGTCTGTCCGGTCTGCCTCGGCCTGCCCGGGGCTTTGCCGGTACTGAACAGGGATGTGTTGTCCTGCGCCGTGAAGGTCGGGTTGGCCCTGGGATGTTCAATACAGAAACGCACCAAGTTCGACAGAAAGAATTATTTTTATCCCGATCTGCCCAAAGGCTACCAGATATCCCAGTTCGACATGCCCGCGGCCCTGGGCGGGGAAGTGCGTATCGATACGCCCGGCGGGGAGAAGGCCATACGCGTTAAGCGCGTGCATATGGAGGAAGATGCCGGCAAGTTGATGCATGAAGACGACGGCAGCCTTGTGGATTTGAACCGTGCCGGGGTGCCTCTGCTGGAAATAGTGACGGAGCCGGATATCAATTCTCCGGAAGAGGCCTACGCCTACCTGACCAAGCTCAAGAGTATCGTCAAATATCTCGGGGTTTCTGATTGCGATATGGAAAAAGGATCTTTGCGCTGCGACGCCAATATTTCGCTGCGGCCGAAAGGAGAAAGCAGACTGGGCATCAAGGCTGAGCTCAAGAACATGAATTCGTTCAAGGCCGTCAAGGACGCCTTGTCTTGCGAAATATCCCGCCAGACGGAGATACTGAAGGAGGGCGGCAGTGTTGCCCAGGAGACCCGCTTGTGGGACGCGCGGCAGTCAATGACTTTTTCCATGCGCAGCAAGGAAGAGGCGCATGATTACCGTTATTTCCCGGATCCCGACCTGACGATCTTTTTGATCGGCGACGATGAGATAGAGCTCGCGCGCGCCGCCATACCGGAATTGCCCCAGCAAAAGGCCGAGCGTTTCATCGGAGAGTTCGGCGTTTCCTCTTACGAGGCAGGGATTCTTACCGCAGAGAAGAGCGACGCCGACTTCGCGGAGGAGTGTTTCAGGGTTTTCGATGCCGCAGACAAGAAGCCGGTGGTGAATTTCCTGATAGGCCCTCTTCTGGCAGAGGCTAATTCGCGCGGCTGCGGCCTGCGCGGGTTGGGAGTCACGCCTCCCGGGCTAATCGAGTTAGTGTTTTTGGTACAAAAGAACATCATCTCAAACCTGGTTTCAAAGTCGGTATTGAAGGAGATGATAGACGGTAAGACCACGGCCGAAGAGATCGTCAAGACGCGGAACTTGGCGCAGATCTCCGACACCTCGGCGCTGGACGGGATAATTACGCGGGTGCTGGCGGAGAACGA
>CAZAVF010000114.1:0-3824 GCA_964488935.1 uncultured Planctomycetales bacterium
ATCCCCAGGAACGCCAGCGCGCAGATCGTCTTGGCGTCCGTTATCCCCCCGCGGCGGAACAATCCCGCCGCCTCCTTGACCGTCAGGGGGACGTTCTCCATGAACTCATCCGCTTCCCGCCTGCATTCCCCCTTGACGCAGGCCGAGGCGCGGTATATCACTATCTTCTCCGTCGAATAACCGGGCACCGGGAATATCTCTCCCAGCCTGCTGAAACTGCGGGAAGAAAGACCGGTCTCCTCCGCGAGCTCCCTAGACGCGCATCTCAAATAAGGTTCGCCCCGGCGCCGGGTCCCGGCGGGAAATTCGTGAATGTATCTCCCGAGCACCGGACGGTACTGACGGATCATCACCAGGGCGCCGTCTTTCAGGAACGGCGCCACCAGCACGGCGCCCGGGTGCCCTACGACCTCGGTCATTGCCCTGCCGCCGTCCGGCAGAGGGAGGGATCTAAGGCTAAGGTCTATCACCTTCCCTTTATATACGCGCCGCTCTTTCATATCTCGCCGTCGAGGAAATCGAACATCCTGTCGTCAAGCGGCTCCCCTCCTCCGCTGCCCTGATATGTCCCGCGTCCCCTGCGCCCGGCGGAGTCCCAGGGAAAGATCTCCTCTTTGTCCATAAAATCCGCTATGCCGGGAAGATCGAGGAACCTCGAGACGCGGTTGAACGGCGTCAGGAGATTGCGCGCGTTTTCCCTGTGGAAGGTAAGGACCAGCCTGTTCCTGGCCCTGGTTATCGCCACGTAGAAAAGCCTCTGCTCTTCCTCCATTTCTTCCGGTTTCTCGAAAGAAAAGCCGCTTGGGAAAACCCCGTCCTGCATGCCGATCAGGTAAACGTTGTCCCACTCCAGCCCCTTGGCCGAGTGAATGGTGGAGAGGACGAGGCCCCCGCGTTCTTCGGCCTGCTGCGGCGGGTCTATGGCCAGCGATGCCAGGAGGTCTTCGGCTGAGGCGCTGTGCGCCACGATCTCTCTCAGCGCCGTGAAGTCGCCGTTCCTCAAATGCCAGTCGTCGAAGCCGGCGCGGAAGAAAGGCGCGTAATATTCGAGTATCATATCGAAACGCAGTCCGAGGTCCGGTTCCGCGGACGCCTTTTCCAGGAAAAAAGACAGTTTTTCCAGGGCGGACTTGAGCCCGCCTTTGAATTTCCCCGAACGCAGCGCGGAGGCGTAAACCCGCATGCCCCCGCGGCAAGGCCTGATCTCCGCGATGACCCGCTCTGCCGTTTTCTCCCCCACCC
This sequence comes from uncultured Planctomycetales bacterium, assembly GCA_964488935.1. Lineage (GTDB taxonomy): Bacteria > Omnitrophota > Gorgyraeia > Gygaellales > Profunditerraquicolaceae > Undivivens. The sequence goes on from CAZAVF010000114.1 coordinate 1,243, forward strand.
CGTCGTTCATCTTGAGCACCCGTCTCCAGGCCAGCTCGTCCTCGGGGTTGTGCGCCAGGCGGAAGAGGGAGACCGCGTCCTTTATGTGCGCGGCCTCGTAGAATTTCATGCCCCCGAAAACCCTGAAAGAGATGCCTCTCCTGCCCAGTTCCGCCTGTAAAGGGATGGAAACGTAGGCGGAGCGGAAAAGCACCGCCTGTTCCCCCGGGTCCTGCCCGGCCGCCAGCGCCTCTTCCAGCCGGGAAGCCAGCCAGCAGGCCTCGTCGTAGGCGTCGCCGAACATGAAAAACGCCGGTCTTTCACCGCCGCGGGAATGCGCGGAGACCAGCGATTTGTCGTATTTGTTCTCCATGCTGCGCAGGACGCTGTTTGCCAGGTCGAGAATGGGCTGGGTGCTCCTGTAATTGTCCTGCAGCTTGATCACCCTGCACCCGCGGTAGACTTCGGAGAATTTCATTATGTTGCGGTGGGAAGCGCCGCGGAAACCGTAAATACTCTGGGCGTCGTCCCCCACCACCATCACGTTGCCGTGCGGCTCAGCCAGCAGGCGCGTGATCTCCCCCTGGAGCCGGTTGGTGTCCTGGAACTCGTCGACCATCACGAACCTGTAGGAGGAGATAAAAGACGCGCGGACCTCCTCCTTTTCAAGCAGTCCCTTCATCAGAACGAGGATGTCGTCGTAATCCACGTATCCGTTCCTGCGCTTGAAATCGCAGTATCTGGCGCGCAAAGAGGAGATCGCTCCGGAAAAAGGAAGAAAATGCCGGTAATCCCTGGACAGGACCTCCTCGACGCTTAGGGACCTGTTGACGCATGAGCTGATTATGGAGCGGACGGTGTCTTTCTTGGGGAATTTCTTGTCCTGGGCGGAACTGTCCATGCAGCGTTTCACAGCCTCGCCGGCGTCGTCCTCGTCCATAACGGAGAAATTCTCCGGAAGTCCGGCGAGAGCGTAATACCTGCGAAGCAGCCTGTAACCGAAAGAATGAAAGGTCCCGCCCTCTACGCGGCTGCAGCGCCGGTCATGCCCGGAGGCGCGTTCGAGCATCCTGCGCGCCGCTTCGCGGGTGAAGGTAAGCAGGAGTATGGAGGACGGATCGACACCCTCCTCCACAAGGCGCATGACCCTGTATTCTATGACCCTGGTTTTCCCGGAGCCCGCGCCGGCGATCACCAGCACCGGGCCGTCCACGGTGTTCACCGCGGACAACTGCGCCTCGTTAAGCTGATCCTTCAGGTCCACCATTGGTTTATTTATCTAGAGATCGACTCGATGCGGTATTTCAGCGTCCCGGCCGGGATCTCGATCTCCACGACCTCCCCCGCCTTGTGCCCCAGCAGGGACTTGCCTACCGGGGAGGAGACCGATATCTTGTTCTGCGCGTAGTCGGCCTCCACTTCCGCGACAAGCATATACTCGAATTCTTCTCCGGTCTCCATGTCGTGCAGTTTGACGGTGGCGCCTATCAGGACCTCGTCCCTGGGCATCAGGGAATCGTCTATGATGCGGCATTTGCCGAGTTTCGCCTCCAGTTCCGCTATGCGCTGTTCGTTGTGCGCCTGCGCGTCCTTGGCCGCGTCGTACTCGGCGTTCTCGCTGATGTCGCCGTAAGCCCTGGCTTTCTCTATCTCCCTGGCGATCTCCCTCCTGCGCACGGTGCGCAGGCGGTCGAGTTCCTCCGCCAGTTTGTCGTAGCCGGACCTTGTGAGATAAGTTTCACCGTTCTCCATGATCGACCTCCATAACATCCCCGCTGTTCACACGGGGGCGGACCGGATGCAGGAACGCTTTCCTGCCCGGCGGGAACGGCAGGCTCTTCCCTCACACCCTCCCGCCGCCGCATCTTTCCTGTTTCACCTTATTTTCCCGCTGAAGCCTTCCCCTGGTTGGCCACGGAAGAGACCGCCCTGGCGATCTCCTCGGGGTCGCCGAGGTAATAATGCCTCTGCGCCCGCAGTTCGTCGTCCAGTTCGTACACAAGAGGAACGGCCGTGGGTATGTTGAGCCCCACGATCTCCTTGTCGGAAACGTTGTCCAGATATTTCACCAGGGCGCGCAGGCTGTTGCCGTGGGCGGCGATGATCACGTTCTTCCCGGAGCTCACCGCCGGCGCTATGGTCCCGTGCCAGTAAGGGAGGAACCGCGCCACGGTGTCTTTCAGGCATTCGCTGGTCGGCATATCGTCCCCGGAAACGTCCCTGTAACGCGGGTCGGGGCCGGAATAACGCGGATCGCTCTTTTCCAGGGCCGGCGGCCGGATGTCGTAACTGCGCCGCCAGACAAGCACCTGTTCCTCCCCGTATTTCGCCGCCGTCTCGGATTTGTTCAATCCCTGCAGCGCGCCGTAATGCCGCTCGTTCAAACGCCACGAATTATGCACGGGTATCCACATCAGGTCCATCCGGTCCAGCACGGTCCAAAGGGTCCTGATCGCCCTTTTCAGCACCGAAGTGAATGCGGTATCGAAAGTATATCCCTCTTTTTTCAGCAGGGCGCCCGCCTTCACGGCCTCCTCCGCCCCTTTCCCGGAAAGGTCCACGTCGGTCCATCCGGTGAACCTGTTCTCTTTATTCCAAACGCT
>CAZAVF010000115.1:0-3642 GCA_964488935.1 uncultured Planctomycetales bacterium
GCAGTTTGAGATTCGGGTATCCGGTGGAGCTCCCCGGTTTCGGCAGCCTGGAGGTGCATCTGCACAAGGCGCGCAGCTGGCGCGGCCGTTCCGGCAGGACCATTACCATCCCGGCGCATAAAACAGCATTCCTGAACGCCGCCGCCGAACTGAAAGAATTGATAAATTCCAGGTAGTGGCGCGCGGGATCACGTCCCCGCACCGCATCCCCGTCTTTCTATCCCTTGCTTATCAATCGGCAGACCTGCGCCGTGACGATCCCGCAATAGGTACCCATTATGTTCCCCAGGACGGCCATCAGCAGTCCGGTGGAAGCAAGCCCGGCCCGGTAAATCCCGGCGACCACCGGCGCAGAAGCTGCCCCGCCTATATTGGCTTGGCTGGCCGCGGCCAGCAGGAACAGCGGGGCTTTTATGATCCTGCCTGTAATTATCAGCACCGCCGCCTGGAATAGGACGACCAGGCACCCGGACAATACCAGCAAAAGGGCCATATTGAGATTTGAGATCGAGGCGCGCGCGCCTATGGAGAGAAGCACGAAATAGAGCGGAAAATATCCCAGGCCCGGAGCCCCCCGGTTCTCCAGGTCCCTGGCGGGAGTGAAAGAGAGGGCGATCCCGATCAGGGAAGCGCTTATTATCAGCCAGGTGTAGCGGGAGATGGTATCTTTGAATACCGGGAGCATGCCGGAGATAAAACCCGATAACAGGACGCCGGAAACGGCGATAAGCAGCAGGAGAAGGATGGAGGGCAGCTTGGGGTGTTCCTTTGCGGGGACATCGGCATCAGCCGTCTTTATGCCTGGTTCACCGGTCATCGATGTATTCGAGCGGTTCCAGGCGTCATAACGCTCCTGGAAGGCGGCCCCGGCGATGAGCACTCCCATCCAGGCGTAAGGCACGACCGTGTCCACTATCACCATAGGCATAAAGACCGCGTCCGGGGTGTTTACGGCCTCTTTTACCGCGATCATATTGGCGCTGCCGCCGATCCAGGAGCCGGAGAGCGCGCCGAATCCCGACCACATGTCGTTTCCCACCCAATAGCGCATAAAAGAGAATACCAGCGGTATTCCCGTCATTATGCCCAGGCTGCCGGCGAGCATCATTATCAACGCGGGTTTCCCCAACCTTAGAACTTTTTTTATGTCGCAGGAAAGCAGCAACAAGATCAGGGCGGCGGGCAGCAGGTTGGCGGAGACGAAAGAGTAGAGCGGGTGGCTTGAGGGGATGATCCCGGCGTTGGAAGCGAGCATCGGGATCAGGTATATCCAGAATACCGGCGGCAGGACGGAAAAGTATTTTTTGAAGCGCGGCCGGCCGGCGATATAAAGTACCGCGCTTTCAATGCAAAGGAGCGTGAGCGCAAGCGGCAGGGTCTCTTTTATCATTTTCTGGCGGGTATTATCCCGATGCCGGACTTGACCTTTGAAAGATCGTAGATCCCTTTTGAATTCAGGTATGGGTTGCCGGCGAGACCGGACCTTATGAAGAAGGGCGTGTCGAGATCAACGTAGCGGAAACATCCCAGTCCGGCTGCCAGGTGCGCCGAGGCGGTCATGGACAGAGAGCTTTCCATCATTCCTCCGATCATCAGCTGCATTCCCGCGGCGCGCGCCAGCATGGCGATCTCACGTCCCTCTAATAAACCGGATTTCATCGTCTTTATGTTTATCACGTGCGCCGCTTTCTCGCGGATGGCGCGCAGGCATTCCGCTATGCTGCGCACGCTTTCGTCGGCGCATACGGGAACGCCCGCCAGCCGGCTCACTCTTTTCAGCCCCTCCCAGTCCTCGCGCGGGACGGGCTGCTCAAGCAGGGCGGGGATAACCCCGCGTGTTTTCAGTTCTCTCACGAAAGCAAGCGTTTCGCCGGAAGTGTATCCCTGGTTGGCGTCAAGGTAAATACCGCAGCGCGGCGCGGCTTTCTTGACCGCCAGCACGCGTTTCAGATCAAGGTCGCGGTCGCGTCCGATCTTGACCTTGAAAGTCCGGAAGCCTTGCTTATAGAATCGCAGGGCCGATCTTTCCGTTTCCTCCAGCCCGGCGATGACGATAGTTATGTCGGTGGACAAAACGGCGGGTTTCTCCCCGAATAATTTCCAGAGAGGCATCTTCATCCGCCCGGTGAGAGCGTCCAGTAAAGCCGTTTCCACGGCCGCAGCGGCCGATTTGTTCGCGGGAAAAAGCTCGTGAAGAAGGGAAGAAAGACGCGGGTAATCAGCGATGTCCCTGCCGCGTATTTCCCGGGCGGCGAGGCGCAGGCTTGCGCGGGTTTGTTCAATGGTCTCTCCGGTGATGTGGGAGGCGACGGCAGCTTCTCCCCAGCCTGTCGTGCCGTCGGAAAGCCGCAGACGGAAAAGCAGATTGTCCAGGCTGTCGTGTTGTCCCAGGGCTGTGCGGAAAGGCTGTATCAATCCGGCGCGAAGAGGGAAAACAGAGGCGTCTTTGATGACGGAAGCTTTCATGGGGATTTTTATACCATAAAAGCCGGGGGATTGACAGTAAAAAAAGACAGGTTTCCGGATAATTTCCAAGAATGTAAGAATGATGGGATTAACGGTGTTTCATTACGGCGGGACGTAGTGATTCCTTTGTTTTGATGTTGTGTCTTTTTCCAGAGTCCAGAATCTAAAACCCGGAACCGGCTTCTGCATTTTCCCATTTGACTTTATCAAGGTTAGCGGTTATGCTTATACATGCGCGGCCGGGAAACCGCGGGCTTCAGCCCGCGGAGCTTCATTGTGCTGTGCCTGTCACGGCAGGATGCGGATAACCCCTTGCGTCCTGAAATAAAAGCCGCCTTTTACCGGCCCGATGCCGGAATAACGAAGATATACGCGGTCAAATCCCCGGCAGCGCAACATTCAGGAGAGATTAATGAATATTTTTGTGGGAAATCTGGCTTTTGAAGCTTCGCCGGAGGAGCTGAAGAAGGCGTTTGAGAAGTTCGGCGAAGTTTCCCTGGTGCGGATCATGATGAACGACAAGGGGACCAAATCCCGCGGGTTCGCGTTCCTGGAGATGCCGGACGAGGCCCAGGCGCGTAAAGCGATAGCAGCGCTTAACGGGCTGGAGTTTATCGGCAGACAGATCGTTGTCGGTGTGGCGCGTCCGAAACCGGGGGAGGCGCCGGAAAAGCCGAAAGTGAAAAGGCACCGCGGTAATTTCAGAGCGGAAGGCAACCGCCGTAAGATAGAGAGGGAACAGTATCCCGGTTACGGCGAAGGCGGCGGCTATAGAGGCGGGCAGCGTATGCGCGGCAGGATCAGCGGCACTCCCCATGAAAGACCGGAATCTGCCGGACAGCAGGGGCGTCCGGCCGAACCATGGGTGAGGAGATCAAACGCCGGGAAAAGACCCTGGCGTGGAAAAGAAGGGATTTCCGGCAGCCCGCAGGGAGCGTGGAAGAAACGCGACGAAAGTCCTGCCGTTCCTTTCAGGCGCGGAGAGCGTTCCGGAGCTGAACGTAAAGAACGCGGACGTTTCGTCAAACCCTGGGAGAGAAAGGCTGAGTCATCCGGGACCGGACGCGGAGGACGGGAAAAACCATGGAGTAAGTCTGATGCGGGGCGTCCGGAGAGGCCGTGGGGCGGGGAAGAGAGGAATTACGGCAGGCCGCAGAAACCGTGGCAAAAACGTGA
>CAZAVF010000116.1:0-3640 GCA_964488935.1 uncultured Planctomycetales bacterium
CGCTGTATATGAGCCTGATGAACGTCAAGGAGATGTCGGTCATAAACACCCCTCCTCAAAACCGGTTGCCTGTGAAGACCGTTGTGGTAAAATATGACGAAGACCTTATCCGGGAGGCGATCTCCGCTGAACTGCGCAGGGGCGGGCAGGTCTATTTCGTGCACAACCGCATACGCGACCTGGAGAAACTCAAAGAAAAGGTCGCGGCCCGCCTGCCGGGTTCCGTCAGGTGCGCGGTCGGGCACGGGCAGATGCCGGCCGCGGAGCTTGAAGCGGTCGTGTCCGGTTTCTTCGGCGGCAAGTTCGACGTGCTCTTCTGCACGATGATCATCGAGACCGGTATTGACGTTCCCAGGGCGAATACGATCATCATCAACAACGCCCATGCCTTCGGTCTCTCGGACCTGCATCAGCTGCGGGGCCGCGTGGGCAGGTTCGACAAACAGGCCTACGCCTACCTGCTGCTGCCTCATTCCGGGGCGGCCGGGGCAGACGGTATCAAAAGGGTGAGCGCCATAGAGAAATATTCCCAGCTTGGCGCCGGTTTCAGCATAGCTATGGAGGACCTGGAGATAAGAGGGGCCGGTAACGTGCTCGGCCTGGAACAGCACGGTTTTATCGCGGCGGTCGGTTTCGACCTTTATTGCAGGCTTCTTCGGGAAGCGGTCGCGGTCTACAAGAAAGCGGGGGTGGGAGAAGATGCGTTTCAATAGGTCGATAGGAATTGTTCTGGCGGGTCTTTCTTTTTTTCTCCCCTGTTCGTCCTGTCCGGCGCAGGACAGCATCGCCGCGGTGGTGAACAAGGAGATAATCACTCTCAAGGAACTGAATGATTACGCCGCGTTTGCCGGCATGCAGGAGGGGACCGCCCCGGCGAAGAGCAGGCAGGAACTGCTAAATAAGCTGATAGAGGACCGTCTGATACTGCAGGAGGCCAGGAGAAGCGGGATGAAAGCCGATGAGGCCCGCGTCAAGGCCAGGGTGGAGGACATAAAAAGCAAATATCCCTCCGGGGCGGTGTTCCAGCAGACGCTGCGTGAGCAGGGGCTCGTCCAGTCCGACCTCGAGGAGAAACTCGGGGAACAGATGCTGATGTACGAGGTGATCAATAAACAGGTAAAGAGCAGGGTCAACGTCGATCCGCAGGAGATAACCTCGTATTTCGAGGAAGACAAGAAGCTGTTCGAGCTGCCGGAGCAGCGCAGCGTTGAATACATCGTCACCCGGGAGGAGGACAAGGCGGCTAAATTCTACGCCGCTTTAAAGGACGCCAAGGGATTCGGGGAAGCCGCGTCCGCAGCCGGGGTCACCCCGGGCACGCTGCAGTTGTTCAAGAACGGGCAGTTCAAGAAGAACATAGAGGACGTGGTCTTCAGCCTCAAGACCGGAGAGTTCTCCTATCCGTTGAAGGCGGAGAACGAGTTCTACGTCTTCAGGGTCACCGGTATCGTCGAGCCGCGCCGGCAGCGGCTGGATGAGGTCAGGGACGAGATCCGGGATATCCTTTTTACGCGTAAATTCCAGGAGGAACTGTCCTCCTGGCTTGATAAACTGAAGGCGAAGGCGTACATAAAAATAAACGTTGTTGAATAGGGGGCCCGGGGCGGCGAAAGCATGGCAAGAAGAGTAAGAGTCTGTGTTACTATGGGCGACCCTTCCGGCGTCGGCCCCGCCATAATCGGCAGGGCTTTGCGGAACTGCCGGCTGCGGGCCGATTTCACGGTCATAGGCAGCGCGCGTGTTCTCTCCGGGCTGCCGCGCCGTTACGGGCTGCCGCAGGGCGTCCGTCTGGAAGATATCGATAATGTCCCCGCCAAAGGTTTTTCTTTCGGCAGGACCAGTCCTCTCTACGGCCGCGCCTGTATGGAATACCTGGACGCCGCCTGCTCGGGCCTTTCCGCCGGCAGATACGACTGCCTGGTGACCTGCCCGATCTCCAAGGAGGCGGTCAATGCCGCCGGTTTCAGATGGCCGGGGCATACGGAATACCTCGCCTGGAAGGCCGGCGTAAGGGATGTGGAGATGCTCTTGCTGAACGACAGGCTGCGTTTTGTCGTTCTCACCAGGCATCTGCCGCTGCGAAAAGCCGCGCAGGCCATAAAGCCGGGGAGACTTACCTCGGCGGTGATATCGGTGCGGCGCTGCCTGAAGGGGATGTTCCGCGTCGTTTCCCCGCGGCTGGCGGTCTGCGGAGTCAACCCGCACGCCGGCGACAACGGTATTATAGGCGACGAGGAAGTCCGGCTGCTCTCTCCCGAGATCGAACGTCTGCGCGCGAAGTTCGGCTGCATCGACGGCCCGCTTGCCGCGGACGCGGCTATCGCGCGGGCGTTCCGCGGCGGATACGACTGCGTGGTAGCCATGTATCACGATCAGGCAATGATCCCTTTAAAGCTCACCGGAGCCGGCTCCGGGGTCAATCTTACAACAGGGCTCCCATACGTGCGCACTTCTCCTTTGCACGGCACGGCCTTCGACATCGCGGACAGCCCGCGCTCGGCGGATCCTTCTTCGCTGGAGAGCGCCGTGCGGCTGGCGGTAAAATGTACATTAAACCTAAAAAGAAATTAGGCCAGAATTTCCTGGTGGACAGGAACGTGCTGGGGAGGATCGCCTCCGCCTGCGGGCTGGAACGCGGCGACCGCGTGCTGGAGATCGGGGCCGGCAGGGGCGAATTGACCTCCCTGCTTGCGGAGGCCGCGGCGGAGGTCGCGGCGGTGGAAATAGACTGCGAACTGCTCCCGGAGCTGGGACGCGTGGTGTCCGGCAGGGATAACGTCCGCGTGATCAATGCCGATATCCTGAAGTTGAACATGCGCTCTCTTTACGATTCTTTCTCCGCTGCCGGCGGAGGGGGGCTGAAAACGGTGGGCAACATTCCTTATTATATCGCTTCACCGATCCTGGAAAAGCTTCTGCTGGAAGGCCGGGGGCTGGTCTCGGAGATATACCTTACCGTGCAGCTGGAGTACGGTCAAAGACTGTGCGCGCGGGCGGGAAGCGATGAATACGGCCCTTTAAGCCTTTTCGCGCAGTTTTACAGCGAGGCCTCGGTGCTCTTTAAGATACGGAACTCCTGTTTCCACCCCGTGCCCAAGGTGGATTCCTGTTTCGTCAGGATGGTCCCGCGAAAGGAACTGCCGCTTGAGGGGGAGGCGCAGAAGATGTTCTTCAGGCTGGTTGCGGCCGCGTTCGGTCAAAGGCGGAAAATGCTCAGGAATACCCTGAAAGACCTCCTGGACCAGGAAGGACTGTGCAGCTTCCTGGAAGAAAGGGGGATACCGGCGCAGGCCAGGGGAGAGGTGCTTTCCCCGGAAGATTTCATGGAACTGGCAAACTATGCCCTCAAACTGCGCAAAAGAACGCCCGCCCTGCCGCCGTCCCGCCTTTAGGCGTAAAATTTATTAAAAAAAACATTGACAAAGAGACCGTTTTACTATATATTCTACTATCTACATCGCCCCATAGGGTACTGCCTGTAGGAATAACGGACATAAAATCGACGCAGGCTTTCTTGGTTTTAAGAATCCCGATGGAATTCTTAATGGGTGTGTTTTTTTGTTTTTCCGGGAGTTGGCGATGAAACGTGATGTCCCGTCGCTGGAGTAGCTCAGTTGGTAGAGCACGTCCTTGGTAAGGA
>CAZAVF010000117.1:0-3591 GCA_964488935.1 uncultured Planctomycetales bacterium
CCTTTGTTCAGGAGAGGCAAGGTCCGGGACGTTTACGATCTCGGCGGCCGCCTGCTGGTGGTTTCCACCGACCGCATCTCCTGTTTCGACGTGGTGCTGAAAGAGGGGATACCGGGCAAGGGGAAAGTGCTCACCGCGGTCTCCCTTTTCTGGTTCTCTTTTCTGGAAGGGGCGACCGGACATCATTTTATCTCCGCGGACACCTCCGATTACCCGCAGTCATTGCAGCGCTGCGCAAAAGAGCTCTCCGGCCGGTCGATGCTGGTAAAGAAGACCAAGCCTCTGCCGGTGGAGTGCATCGTCAGGGGATACCTTTCCGGTTCCGGCTGGAAGGAGTACAAAAAGACCGGTTCCATCTGCGGGGTGAAGCTTCCCGCCGGGCTGAAAGAATCCGACAAGCTGCCGTATCCGATCTTCACTCCCTCCACCAAGGCCGAGAGCGGTCACGACGAGAACGTCAGCGCGGATTACGTGCGCAAAATGCTGGGGGAGGAGACCGCTTCCAGGCTGGAGGAATTGAGCCTGTCCATATACCGCCGGGCGGAGGAATACGCCGCCGGCAGGGGGATAATCATCGCGGACACCAAGTTCGAGTTCGGCCTCGACGGCGGGGAGATCATATTGATCGACGAGGTGCTTACCCCGGATTCTTCGCGTTTCTGGCCGGCCGATATGTACAAGCCGGGCGGCCCGCAGCCGAGTTTCGACAAGCAGTTCGTGCGCGATTACCTGGAAGGGCTGGACTGGGACAAGACCCCGGAAAGGGTCCCGTCCCTGCCGCCTGATATCATAGAAAAGACAAGCCTCAAGTATCTCGAAGCCTGCAAGCGTCTGACGGGCGTTTCGCTATAGTGCGATACGTATTGAAGGCCGTGAGCATTGAGCAAGTGTTTTAAACTCTATACTCTATACGCAGGACCTATTTTTTATGTCCAGGCATTATCTTATCGACGGATATAACGTCGCCCGGCACCCGGCTTTTCCCGGTCCCGGGAACGACGAGCGCAACGCCCTGCTTTCCTGCATAGTGAACCGCCGCCTCTGCGGCAGCAGCAACAACCGGGTGGAAGTTTTTTTCGACGGTTACCCTCCTTCTTTCGGATGGCAGTCCCCTTATACAACTGTGCAGGTGGTTTTCTCGGGAGAACGCAGCGCCGACGATGAGATCATCTCCAGGGTGGCCTCCTCATCCCGCCCCCGCTCATTCTGCGTGGTCTCGGCCGACGGCAGGATAACTTCCGCGGCGCGCGCCTGCGGCGCACAGATAATGGACCCGGCCGATTTCCTTGCCGTCTGTCACAGGAAAGGTCCGCATAACGCGGATAAAGAAGAACAGCGTCCGGTAAGCCCGGGACAGCGCGAGCGCATCAACGAGGAATTGAGCAGGATATGGCTGAAAGAGAAGGAAAAATGAACGACGGCGGGGATTACATAAAGTTCCTCGGGACCGCCGGGGCCCGTTTCGTGATGATAAGACAGCTGCGCGCCTCGGGAGGCATCTGGGTGCATTCCGGCGGAAGGAACGTTCTGATCGACCCCGGACCGGGAAGCCTGGTGCGCTGCTCTTCCAGCAGGCCGAGGCTCAATCCCTCCAAGCTCGACGGCATAATCCTTACCCACCGGCATCTCGATCATTCCGGGGACGTGAACGTGATGATCGAGGCGATGACGGAGGGAGGTTTCCGCAAGAGAGGCGCGGTTTTCTGCCCGCAGGACGCCCTTTCCTCCGATCCGGTCATACTCGAGTACCTGCGCGCTACCCCGGAACGCATGGAAATTCTCGAACCGCTCAAGTCCTACGACGCCGGAGGGTTCGTTTTTCATACTTCCATGCGCCACCGCCACCCGGCCGAGACATACGGGGTCAGATTCTCCGCCGGCGGGCGCAACGTCGCTTTCCTGGCGGATACCGGGTATTTCAAGGGGCTGGAGGCGTTTTACGGCGGGGCGGACATACTGATCGTCTCGGTGGTCCTTTCCGAACCGCGCGCGGGAATAGAGCATTTCAGCCTCCGGGACGTAGAAACGGTGCTCCGGGAGTGCAGGCCGGGCCGCGTTGTGCTCACCCATTTCGGCATGACCATGCTCAAGAAAGACCCGCGCCGCGCCGCGGACGAGCTCTCAGAACGCTGCGGCATACCCGTGCTGGCGGCAAAGGACGGGATGACAATAAGATTTCCCTGAACCATCATCCAATAATAGCCGCATTGGCTGACTGATATTATAAAGGAAAAAGTCACAGCCAAATTCTTCATTTCAGCCCTATAAGGGAAGTCGATTTTTTGTCAGTCTGCGGCGTTGCTTCTCCTCGACGTACTGCTTCGAGTACGCCTTCGTCGTCGCGCCTTGCATACGCGACAAAAATCCTGACTTCCAATGCGGCCATTTTTAAATGATGGCTCAGGAGTTTGCCGGCCTTATAAAATCCTGTTTTGATGTTGACAAAAGGAATAAACGTACTACTGTAAAAAGGTGCGGCACATAGTGATGTTTGAAGTGGTATTGTTAGTCCCGCGTTTTATTCGACGGGAAAAATAACGCAAACCTTCGCTCATAACAGGGCGGAGGTTTTTTGTTGAACAGATGACCTAAGGGATGGGAAAGAAGGAGCTTCAGGATGGGATACAAAAAAGAAGACGAAATTGCCTCCAAAGGGGAGATAGTAATTTATCAAGCTAAAGATAAACAGGTGCAGCTTGACGTCAAGCTTGCCGGAGAAACTATCTGGCTTACTCAAATGCAGATATCCCGGTTATTTGGTACCCAGCGGCCGGCCATAACAAAACATTTATATAACATATTCAGATCCGGAGAGTTACAAGAAGATTCAGTATGTTCCATTTTGGAACATACTGCAAAAGACGGGAAAGAATACGCCACTAAATTCTATAATCTCGATGCAATTATTTCCGTGGGCTATAGGATTAATTCAAAGAGAGCAACCCAGTTTCGTGTCTGGGCCACGAAACTCCTGAAAAAACATTTAGTCGACGGCTATACGATCAATGAACACCGCCTTAAACAACAGGAAACTAAGCTTCTTGCTTTGCAGAGAGCCGTCAAACTTATCGCAAGCACTAAAGACAAGAAGCAACTTGGATATCGGGAAGCACTTGGACTGATTGAAGTCATAAGCGACTATAATTACGCGTTGGATCTTTTAGACGACTATGACTATAAACGGCTCAAGATATCAAAGACTTCGAGGGAATCCAGGTTTGAACTGACCTATGAAACAGCGATAGAAGCCGTTAAGGATTTGCGGAACAAATTCGGCGGATCCGCTCTTTTCGGAATTGAACGCGACCAATCGTTTAAAAGCTCGATCACGTCGGTTTACCAGACTTTTGATGGTAAGGAATTATACACGAGCGTCGAGGAAAAGGCGGCGAACTTGCTGTATTTCGTCGTAAAAAACCACTCTTTTGTCGACGGCAATAAACGGATAGCCGCTTCGATCTTTTTGTGGTTTCTTGAAAATAACGGTTTGCTCTATAAAGAAGACGACAGTAAACGGATAGCCGATAATGCGCTCGTTGCTTTAACGCTTATGATCGCCGAAAGCGATCCGAAAGACAGGGAAGTGATCGT
>CAZAVF010000118.1:0-3529 GCA_964488935.1 uncultured Planctomycetales bacterium
AAGCTTGCGCACCGCCTTCCTGGCGCGCTCCTTGACCCGCTGCCACTGTCTGCCGCCCAGACGGTAAAGTTTTGGCCTGCGGACCTGGAAGGCGATGTATTTCTGGACCAGATGCATCTGGTCCATCGGGACGTAAAGTTTCTCGCGCCGGTCGTATTCTATGACCAGGTGGTCGACAAGCTCCCCGCCGGAGGATATCTTTTTCGTCCCCAGGAACCGGCCTATGCCGTGGCGGTTATGCACCACGTAATCGCCGCGTTTAAGATCCAGGAAATTCAGAAGCGGGGAGTCCTCGCCGAAGGCCACCGCAGGAAGGTGCGCCTTGCCGCTGAAAGGCAGGATGATCGCCATTCGGTGTTCCCATGTCTTCTCGCCGGTCGACGGCTCGAAGGTATAAAGCCCGGAAAGCCTGTCCAGGTCGAAATTGAGGCGCAAAGGCAGCTCGAACGTGGACGGGAAGACGTCGACGACCTCGCCGCGGCGGGCGAAATCCCCCTCCTCTGCCACCGCATCCTGGCGCTTGTAACCGAGCCGCGCCAGGGCCGAACAGACGGCCTCGGGGCCGGAGCCGTAACCGGGATAAAGTTTCAGGAAGTCGAAAGCGGAATCGTTCAACTGTGTGGGACGGTATGTTGCAGCCATCGGCAAGAGTAACGGATTCTCCCCGGACGGCGTCTAAGCCGTCCGGGGAGGACTACGATCATTTCTTTTTCACCGCGCCGGACCAGGCCAGCACTAAAGGCGAAGCTATGTATATGGTCGAATAGACGCCGGAGATGAAGCCGACGATCAGCGTGAAGGCGAAATTGCCGAGCACCTCCCCGCCGAAAAGGAATATCGACACCACCGTAAGCAGGGTCACCCCCGAAGTAAGAAGGGTCCTGCCCAGGGTCTGGTTCACGCTCAGGTTTATCAGCTGATAAAGGCTCTTGTTGCGGTAAAGATGGGCGTTCTCCCTGACCCTGTCGTAAATGACTATGGTGTCGTTGATGGAATAACCGGCTATGGTCAGGAGAGCGGTGACGGTCAGAAGGTCCATCTGTCTCCCGGTCAAGGCCATCACTCCGCAGGCCACCAGCACGTCGTGGAAAATGGCCAGCACGCCTGCCACGGCGAAATTAAAATGCTTGAAACGTATACCCACGTAAACGAGTATACCCGCCAGCGACCATAACAGCGCCTTCACCGCCTTGTCCTTAAGGTGCTTGCCGGCGACCGGCCCGACCTTTTCCAGGCGCATCAGTTCGATCTTCTCGCCCGGGAATTTCTTCTTCAACTGCTCCGTCAGCCGGTCGTTCCTGTCCACCCCGGTCTTTATCAGCACCTGGCGCGGGTTCTCCTTGAACTGCTGGATCGAGGCGTCGGCGAGGTCTATCTCTTTCAACGCCTCTCTCACCGCCTCTACCTTGACCGGCTTCTCGAACATGTACTCCTGCAGCTGCCCGCCGGCGAAATCGATGCCGTAAGCGCGCACCCCTTTACTGAAGAAAGAGAACATCCCCAGCCCTATTACCAGCAGGGAGATGACGTAGAAGATATGCCTCTTGCCGATGAAATCCAGTTTGGTCTCCCCGATCATCCTCATCATCGGCAGCGACTTTATCCAGCCGGCCGAGATCAAGAGTTCGAAGATGGTCCTGGTCATCACCACCGCGGTGAAAAGGCTGGCGCAGAGACCGATGGTCAGGGTCACGGCGAAGCCGCGTACGGGACCGGTGCCGAACTGGAAAAGCATGAAGGCGGCGAGCAGCGTCGTGATATTGGAATCGAAGATGGCGCTGAAAGCCTTGGCGTAACCGGTCTCTATCGCCGCCCGCAGCGGCCTGCCCTGCAGCAGTTCCTCCCTGATGCGCTCATTGATAAGCACGTTGGCGTCCACCGCCATGCCCAAAGAAAGTACCAGACCCGCGATGCCCGGCAGCGTCAAAGTGGCGGATATCCCGGGGAAAAGATACGGGAGCAGCCCCAGGCAGCCCAGCGTGATCAAAAGGTTGCAGAAAAGCGCCAGGTCGGCTATCACCCCGGGGAGAAGATAATAGAAAGCCATAAAAATAAATACCAGCGCCATGCCCACGATGCTTGCCTTGACCCCGGAATTTATGGAATCCTGGCCGAGCAGCGGACCGACACTGCGTTCCTCCTCTATATACATGGGGGCCGGCAGCGCGCCCACCTTCAGTATCACCGAAAGGTCCTGGGCCTCCGAGGCGTCAAAATGCCCCTGTATCACGGCCTGTCCCGAGGGGATGGCTTCCCGTATAACCGGTGCCGATTGGACCTTGCCGTCCAGCACTATGGCCAGCCTCTTTCCCACGTTGGCGCCCGTGATCTCGGCGAACTTCTTCGCCCCCTCGGCGTTGAACTCGAGGGAGACCAGGGGCTCGTTGAAAGAACTCTGGTTGAAACGCACCGAGGCGTCCTTTATGGAATCGCCTGTCATCGCTGCTTTCTTCTCCAGCAATAAAGGCTCTTTCTCCTCGCCGGTATATTTCAGTTCATAGCCTTCCGGCACGCTGCCGGCCAGCGCCGCCTGCAGTTTTTCCGGCTCGGAAGAGACTATCTTGAATTCCAGCAGGGCGGTCTTGCCTATGATGTCCACGGCGCGCTGCCTGTCGGAGATACCGGGAAGCTGCACGACTATCTCATCTTCACCCTGGCGCTGTATGGAGGTCTCCCTCACCCCGAACTCGTCTATCCTGTTCCGGATGACCTCTATCGCCCTGTCCGCGGCCTCGTTCCTCTGCGCCGCCGGTATGGCCGAAGTGTCCACCTTGAGCAGCAGGTGCGTGCCGCCCCTGAGGTCCAGGCCGAGATTGATCCGTTTCTCCAGGGGGAAAGCGAAATAAACGCAGACACCCAGGACCGCCAGTATTCCCAACGTTTTATAGAGAAGATTTTTATGCATATCCCGATTTCCCCTTCTTACCTGCCGGTTATTTCTGCTGTTCTTTTTTTGCCACCACGGAGATACAGTTCTTTTCCACTTCCACCTTGACGTTCTCGTCCACGCGCAGGACGACGCTCGTCTCCTTGACGTTGACCACTGTCCCGTGTATCCCGCCGGAGGTTATCACCTCGTCGTTCTTGGCGAGAGCGGCCAGCATCTTCTGGTGTTCCTTATCGCGCATGCGCTGCGGCCTGATCAGCATGAAGTAGAACACCACGAAGATCATCGCCAGCGGTAAAAGGTTCAATATCGGATTCGGTGCCTGAGTTCCCATAGATTACCCCCTCACAAATTGGCGGACGGCCCGCGCGCGCTGCCGGGGCCCCGCTGGTCCCGTCCCGCTTTTTCCACGGGACGCATTGTATTTTAAGGTCATAACTCCACCGGACGCCGCGGCGCCTCCCGGAATCATGCCTCCCTCTTACGCTTTCTTCACCTTCTTATAAAGGCTCTTGACGGTGTCCGAAGGCTGCGCCCCCTTGGAGACCCAATGCTCGTACCTCGATACCTTCAGCGTGGAAGACGCTTTGAAAGGATCGTAGGAACCGAGCTCCTCGATGCTCCTGCCGTCCCTGCTCCTGC
>CAZAVF010000119.1:0-3373 GCA_964488935.1 uncultured Planctomycetales bacterium
TCGGGAACAAGACTTTCAGGGACGTGAAACTGCCGTTGAAGATCGTCGCCAGCGACATACGCAGGAAAGAGGCCCGCGTGCTGGAAAGCGGTTCGCTGGTGGACGCGATAATGACCAGTTGTTCTATGCCCGGGATATTCCGGCCTTTTATTTCCGGCGGCGACCTGCTGCTGGACGGGGGCATCGCCCATCCTCTGCCTGTGGAAGTGCTGGTGCAGGCCGGGGCGCGCAGGATAATCGCCGTCAACGTCACACCATCGAGGGAGACTTTGTCCAGGGGGCTGGAACGCGCGCAGGAGGAGATCTCTCAGGAGCAGTCAAGACGTCCCGCCCTGGCGAGGTTCCTGAAGAGCAGGTTGAGCCTGAATATCCTCGACCTTATCTTCAGCAGCGTGGAATATATGCAGTCGGAACTGGCGCGCAAGGAGGCGGTCCTGGCCGACGTGGTGATCAATCCGGACACTTCCGGCCTGTTCTGGCTCGACCTGCATAGGGCAGCGGAATTCTCGGCGAGGGGAGAAAAAGAGACAAGGCTGCATTTACAGCAGATCAGGGAATTGATATAGTATAACGTATCGAGCCGGGAGTATAGAGGCGGGTCCCTTCACCGGGAAAAGATGTTTCAAAACATGCAATCTTAAGGTCTTGGTGGTGGATAAGCAAGAAAGCGGGTGAGTATGAGAAAGATGATTATGACGGCGGTGGCGGCAGGCAGTGTTTTTCTTTGCGGGTGCGCTTCGATAGGCGAAAGAATGCACGGCGTTATGGGGACGTCGATAAGGGAAATAGAGGCATCGAGAGTGAAGTCGGTCAAGCTGGTTGTCCCCGGTGATTATGATGCGGCGTATGCCGTGGTCCTGGCAGAGTTGAAGAAAGAAGGCAGGTGCGTTTACCGCCGGGAGCGGAACGAAGGTCTGATAGCGTTCTATATGTCACCGGAGAATACTACCGTCGCCGGGGTCTTCCTCACGGAGCTTGAGGGTGGCAGGACCGGGGTCGAGATAGCGTCCCCCAGCAGTTATGCCAGGAACATACTGAAAGAGAGCCTGTCGGTGCTCGTTCCTCCGCCTCCGGCGCCGGCCCCGGAACCCGCCGTCGTCCCGGAGGACAATGATACGGAACCTACCGCTGGCCCAAATGAGCAAGAACCGTCCGATTAGACATTCGCCGGAGCGCAAAAGAGAAAACTGGGGAAGCCGCCTGGGTGTGATCATGGCGGTGGCCGGCTCCGCCATCGGACTGGGGAATTTCTTGAGGTTCCCGGCCAAGGCCGCGGCGAACGGCGGCGGCGCTTTCATGATCCCTTATCTTATAGCGTTCCTCCTGCTGGGGATACCACTGATGTGGATCGAATGGACGCTCGGACGCTACGGAGGCGGTTTCGGGCACGGGACGGCTCCGGGCATATTCCATTCTCTCTGGCGCAAGAACCGGTTCATAAAATATTTCGGCGTTATCGGATTGTTCGGCCCCCTTGTAATATACATATATTATTCCTACATAGAATCATGGACGCTGGCTTACAGTCTTTTTTCCCTGGCCGGGAGCTACCGCGGCATAAACGGCCAGGAAACGATGCGGGCTTTTCTTCACGGGTTCCAGGGAGTGGAGCGTAACGGATATTTCTCCGGCGTGGGCACCGCTTATTTCTTCTTTATCTGCACGTTCATCCTCAACGTGGTCGTCCTGTATTACGGCATAAAAGGGGGCATTGAGCGGCTTTGCAAGGTCGCGCTGCCGCTGCTTCTTTCCCTGGGACTTGTCCTGTTGCTGCGGGTGGTAACTTTGGGCGCGCCCAATGTCTTACACCCGGAATGGAACATAGCCAACGGTTTCGGTTTCCTCTGGAACCCGGATTTCACGGCTTTGAAGTCGGCAAAAGTCTGGCTGGAGGCCGCTGGTCAGGTGTTCTTCACGTTAAGCGTCGGGATAGGAGTGATACTTACCTACGCCAGTTATCTTTCCAAAGGCGACGATGTCGCGCTTTCCGGCCTTACCGCGGCCGGCACCAACGAGTTCGCCGAGGTAATACTGGGCGGCAGTATCATAATCCCCGCAGCTTTCGTGTTCTTCGGGCCCCAGGCGACCGGAGAGATAGCGGGATCGGGAGTCTTCAACCTGGGATTCGTTACCATGCCGTTGATCATAAACAGCATGCCCTGGAGCCAGATAACCGGTTTCCTCTGGTTCGCGCTGCTTTTCCTGGCAGGTATAACTTCCTCCGTGTCCCTTGCCCAGCCGGTCATAGCCTTTATGGAGGATGAGTTTGGTCTGGACAGGAAGAAAGCGGTGGTCATATTCGCCGTCACGGTCTTCATTCTTTGCCAGCCGGTCATATTTTTCCTGAAGAACGGGGTTGTGGACGAACTGGATTTCTGGGGGGGGACAGTTTTCCTGGTGGTATTCGCGGCTATAGAGACCGTGCTTTTCAGCTGGGTCTTCGGTATGCAGAACGCCTGGGAAGAGATACATAAAGGGGCTGACCTTACCGTCCCTCCGGTGTATAAATTCATCATTAAATATGTGACTCCGTTGTTCTTGTTTGCTATACTGGGGATGTGGTTCTTCCAGCAATGGCTGCCGGTGATCATGTTGAAAGGGGTTCCGCTGCAGGATAAGCCTTTTGTTCTGGCCACCCGCTGCGTTTTGCTGGGCATATTCATTCTGCTGGTTTCGCTTGTCAGGACGGCCTGGAAAAGAAGGGCGGCGGGGGGAGAGGGGAAATGACGGCGGGCGGCTGGGTGTTCTTTATTCTGTTCTGGTCCGGTATAATATCGTTGAACGTTTTCTGCTTCGGCAGGATATTCTCCAGGAAAGAGTTGAAATGATGAAAAGAACAGTTGCGCTTGCGGCGGTATCGCTTCTGGCGGCGGCTTTGATAATGCCGTCTCTGCAGGGCTGCACGCCTTTTTTCTGGAAGTCCAGCTATCATACATTGCTGACTTCCGGTAAGATCGTCGGCAGGAATACCGTACAAGGGGACACTGATATCTTCTACCGGGACCTTTGGGACGCCGTCTACATGGTTTGCCGCATCAAAGGAGTGATAAGGCAGGAAAGCAGGACAAGGGGATATTTGCAGCTTGATGTCCTCTCGACTATAATGGATATCCGTATAATCCGGATGACCAAGAAGATCAACCGTTTGCGCATAACCGTCAAGAACGAGGGGGAGCCCAGGATAGATATGGCAAAGGAAGTTTTCAGCAAGGCCATCGCCGAAGGAGCGCGTCTGTCCGAGAAATGAATTTCCCCGCCGCCCAAATTTTTACTTGCCCGGGACGGGAAATATGATATAATCGCAAAATATACTGGAATGTTGATGCCGAGGTAGCTCAGTGGTAGAGCGCGGCCCTGAAAAGGCCGGCGTGGG
>CAZAVF010000120.1:0-3261 GCA_964488935.1 uncultured Planctomycetales bacterium
GCCGCGGGAAGCCGTGTCTTTCCTGCGGGAATTATGCGCGCTCAGGGAGGAAAGCATATGCCGGAATTGAAGAGGGCGGCGGAACCGTTCGTTTTCTTTTCGCGTTTGAACCTGCCGGAATTGACGGGTTTGAAAGCGGCGACCATCCCGCAGCTGCTGGGCTTGATCAAGGAGGTCCCCGGGGCCAGTATCTATCACCACACGCACAGCTTCCTGCAGCAGCACGACGCGTTCGTATCCGAACCATTGAACGATTTCGCTTACTGGGTTTCTTCGGCCATCGGCGACGCCAGGCTGGGAGAAAAGCTGGCCGGGATAGACACCGTCCAGTTCTCTTCCATACACGAAATAAGAGAGGCCGTCGTTTCCGTCATAGAAGAACATCTGAAGGAGTCGCCGCTGGCCAAATTCCGCTTCTCCGGAGAGGGGGAAGAATTCCATTTCGTCAAGTCGGTGAGCTTCATCTATTCCCTCGGCAGGCAGGCTTATACGCTGAAAGAGTTCCTGGACATATTGAAGCAGGTGAGCGTCGACTGCATATATTTCCATTTTATAGAGGCGAAGCTGAGGCTTGAGCATAACGATAACGATTTCTCCAGCTGGATAAGGCTTTCCCTGGGCGATGAGGAGACGGCGGGCAGGATATCCAGGATCGACCCCTATACCCAGAGCCTGGAGGGATTGAAGAACAGCATAGTTTCCATAGTGGAGAAAAGGATAGGCTGCTTATGTCGGAACTGAAGGATTACATACCGGTAGTGGGGCAGGCGGCCGTGGACGACCTTAAACTCCTGGCGGAGAGGCTGCGCGGAAAGAAGATCCAGCACGTGAACTCCACGGCCGTCGGGGGCGGAGTGGCGGAGATATTGAACCGGATGGTGCCCTTGCTCAAAGAGATCGGGGTCGACACCCGCTGGGACGTGATAAGAGGCGGCGAACAGTTCTTCGAGGTCACCAAAAAGTTCCACAACGCGCTGCACGGCAGGCAGGAGGAAGTGGGCCCGGCGGATTTCGAGGTGTTCCGCGAGACCGGCAGGAAGAACGCGCTGGAAATGGACACCGGCAGCGACATCGTTTTCGTCCACGACCCGCAGCCCATAATGCTGGTGGAGAAGAAATCGGGCAATAAATGGATCTGGCGCTGCCACATCGACGTCTCCAATCCTTCGCGCAGGGTCTGGGATTTTCTGATGGATTTCATCCCGCGTTACGATTCCGCGGTGTTCTCCGCCCCCTCGTTCTCCCGGCGCCTGCCGATCAGGCAGTTCCTTATATCGCCTTCGATCGATCCCCTGAGCGACAAGAACCGCGACCTGCCGGAGGAAACGGTCGGCCGGGTGATGGACAAATACGGCATACCGCGCGATAAGCCGGTGATCACGCAGATATCGCGTTTCGACCGGCTGAAGGACCCGGTCGGGGTGATCGAATCATTCCGCCTGGCGCGCAAGCACGTCGACTGCCGGCTCGTGCTTGCCGGCGGTACGGCTTCCGACGATCCCGAGGGTATGGCGGTCCTTGCCGAGGTGCAGGAAAAAGCGCAGGGAGATCCGGATATACACATATTGCTGATGAAACAGAACGACCTTGAGATCAACGCCCTGCAGAGGGGATCCTCGGTGATCATGCAGAAGTCGCTCAAGGAAGGCTTCGGTTTGACCGTAACCGAGGCCTTGTGGAAAGGCAAACCGGTGGTGGCTTCGGGTGTCGGCGGGATACCGGTGCAGATAAAACACCGTTATTCGGGGCTGCTTTGTCACTCCGTGGACGGGGCTGCTTTCGCCCTGAAACAGCTGCTCGGGAACCCGGCTTACGCAGCCAGGCTCGGTGACAACGGCCGGAGGCACGTCCGCAACAATTTTCTTCTCACCACGCACTTGAGAAATTACCTTCTGCTTTTCCTCTCTCTCTATAGCAGCGGGGACGTGATCAGGATATGATTTTTAAAGTATAGAGTAATGTGTATCGAGCCTGGAGTAAAAGCAAAAGCTTTAAAACCCGGAGTTTAGAGTCGGGATATCTTTATACGGCTCCTGTATCTGTTTTTTTCTCTATGCTCGCGGCTTCCCGCTTTATGCTTAGTGCGGTTGTTCTGGACTTTTCTGCCGGATAGAGGATAATACTCTGGATGAATCAAGTCCAAAGCGGGAAGGATAATATGTTCAGGAAGTTGTCTCCTCTTTACTGGTTGAGAAAAATGTATGATTGGACGCTGCGGCAGTCAGGTTCGCCGCACGCACCCTGGGCGCTTTTCGGGGTGGCGTTCATAGAGAGCTCGGTTTTTCCGGTCCCTCCCGACGTCCTGCTGGTGGCGATGACCGCGGCCAGGAGGGAGAAATGGCTGAAATATGCCTGCATATGCACGGCGGGATCGGTCCTGGGAGCGCTCCTGGGATATTCGATAGGGTTCTTTCTTTACGAGACCGTTGGTAAGTGGATCATAAACACATATAATCTGCGTGAAGTGATGTCGGTCATAGGCAGGAAATACAACGATAACGCTTTCTTCACTGTTTTTGCCGCTTCCTTCACCCCTATACCTTATAAAGCTATAACCATAGCCGCGGGCGTGTTCAGGATATCGCTGCTGATGCTGGTGTCGGCATCCCTTATCGGCAGGGCCGGACGGTTTTTCATGGTCTCCGGCTCCATCAGGATATTCGGGGCTGGAGTCCAGAAGACGGTGGAGAAATATTTCGACATTTTTTCCGTGGCCTTCATCATCCTGCTCATCGGCGGTTATCTCTGGCTGAAACATTCGGCGGGGTAAGAAGTTAAACCTTTCTTATGCGGAGGTGGGACTTGTTCAAGCGGATAGTTCTTTTCATATGCTGTGCCGGTCTGGTCTTAAACCTTTGCGGCTGCGTGGCGCTGCTGGCCGGAGCCGTGGGCGGCGGAGTGGGGACCGCGTTCTGGCTTTCTGGAAAGCTCGTTTATGAGACCGGCGTGC
Organism: uncultured Planctomycetales bacterium; assembly: GCA_964488935.1. Lineage (GTDB taxonomy): Bacteria > Omnitrophota > Gorgyraeia > Gygaellales > Profunditerraquicolaceae > Undivivens. Next base: position 2,951 of record CAZAVF010000120.1, read on the forward strand.
CTTTCGAGGACGCTTTGTGCGCCGCGAAAGAAGGCATGAAGGAAAAGGCGATGCTGGTCAGGAAAGAGACCGTAAGAACAGACATGGCGCAGCTGATAAGCACTTATTATGACGGCAGCACGGTCTGGGTGGACGTCCACCGCATCTCCCCGAGCGTTTCCCGCATCGAAGTGCGCGTAGGGGCAAGGGGCAACAAGGCGGCGGAAAGAAGCCTGATGGACAGTATTGCCGGGCATCTGCCGGAACGCCGTTAGCGGTTTATACATGCGCGGCCAGAAAACCGCGCCATTTATGGCGCGGATGAGATTTGG
>CAZAVF010000121.1:0-3250 GCA_964488935.1 uncultured Planctomycetales bacterium
TTGATGCCCTCCGACGCATCCGGACTGCGGGCCGCTCTCGAGGCGGTTAAAGGGATGGCTCCGTTGGTTTACCGGGTCACGAAAGATAACATCCGTGAGTTCATGCCGTTTGTCGCGCAGGCGCGCGTTCCGGCGGCCGTTTACGGCGCCACGCTGGAAGAACAGGCGGAATTGGTAAAGGAGTTGAACGGCGGGGGAGTGACGCAGATCCTTCTGGATACGGGTGAGCAGGAACCGCGCGAGCGTATCTGGCGGCTTACCCAATGGCGCAGGCAGGCTCTCAAGAAGAACAACCGTTTGTTCGGGTATCCCGCTGTCACAGTCCTGAAAGGAAGGGATCCATACGCTATTGCCGTCGAGGCGGCAGGATACATCTGTAAATACGCCGGTTTGATATTGCTGGAAACTTCCGAAGCCGAGGAAACGCTGGCCCTGTTGACACTCCGCCAGAATATTTACAGCGATCCGCAAAAACCTCTCCAGATAGAACCTAAAGTCTATACGATAGGCAACGCCGGAACGAATTCGCCGGTACTGGTCACCACCAATTTCTCCTTAACGTATTTCACGGTTCTCGGAGAGGTAGAAAGCAGCAAGGTTCCGTCTTATATAGTCAGCGTCGACACCGAAGGTATGTCGGTGCTCACCGCCTGGGCCGCGGAAAAGTTCACGCCGGAGAAGATAACGGATTCCTTGCAGAAATTCGGCGTGTCCGGGCTGGTCGGGCACAACCGGTTGATCATCCCGGGCTACGTGGCCATGATGAGCGGGAACCTTGAAGAGAAATCCGGGTGGGAGGTAGTAGTCGGGCCTAAAGAAGCTTCCGGCCTGCCCGCGTTTCTTAAAAACCTTTCCTGATTAAACGGTTGGGTGTTCGTGCCCGCCGGCAGGGAGCATGTCGGTAATGGCTGATTACAAAGTTACTTTTTATCCCGAAGGCAAAAGTGTAGAGGTATCCGCCGATACCACCATACTGCGCGCCGCGCATGAAGCCGGTATCAGACTGGACGCGCGCTGCGGCGGGCAAGGGACGTGCGGCGCCTGCAGGGTCAGGGTCATAACCGGGAATGTTCATCTCCCGCCTTCCGGTAAACTTTCTCTTTCCGACAAAAAAAAAGGAATCTGCCTGGCTTGTCTGGCTCTTGTTCGGGGTGACCTGGAAGTGGAAGTGCCTTTTTCTTCGCGGCTGGAGCCGGCTGATCTCTCCGGAGAAACGGGAGAAAACCCCGCTTGCGGGTATGTGTTTTTTCCGGGGCCGCTTACGGAGAAATTCTTTCTTGAACTTCCCGAACCGGACCAACATGACCGGCTTTGCGACTGGGAAAGGATCCGCAGGCAGCTGCGTTCGCGATGCGGATTGGAAGGGGAATTTGAGATATCTTTGGAACTGTTGCGTTGCCTGCCCGGGTTGCTGCGATCCGCCGGGTGGAGAGTCACGGTGTCCTTGACGCGGGCCCCGGGTTATTTTATGGTCACGAGGATAGAAGCGGGAGATACCTCGGGAGAGAATTACGGTCTTTGTTTCGACATCGGGACCACCACCATATCCGGCCAACTGGTGGATCTCAACGCGCGTAAGCCGGTGTCGGGGATGACGGTTTATAACGCCCAGGCCGCTTTCGGCAGCGATGTGATTTCGCGTATCGTGCATTCGCAGCAGTCCGCCGGAGGATTGGAGCAGCTGCGTTGTGCCGCGCTGGAAGGGGTCAATAGGATCGCCGCGGACCTTATAAAGGCCTCTAAACTCGCTAAAGAAGATGTCGGCTGTGTTTCTTTGGCCGGGAATACCATAATGACGCATATATTTTTAGGCATAGAGCCGAAATACATACGTAGAGAACCGTATCTGCCGGTAGTGAATGAATTGCCTTATCTGACGGCCCAGGAATCCGGTATATGCATTGCCGGCAGCGCTCCTGTTTACGCCCTGCCTGGGGTCGCCGGGTATGCCGGCGGCGATCTTACCGCCGGCGTGCTTGCCTGCGGGATGCATCGCAGCGGAGAAGTTTGTCTTTTGATAGATGTCGGGACCAACGGGGAGATTGCTCTTGGCGGCAGCGAGTTCATTGTCTGCGCCGCGGCATCCGCCGGCCCGGCATTCGAAGGTTCGGGGGTTACTTGCGGTATGCGCGCCTCGGCCGGCGCTATCCAGAAAGTATCTTCTCCGGGTCGGGACGGCTATGAAGTTAATGGGAATGTCGCCGCGCGCGGTATATGCGGATCGGGTTACATAGACCTGTTGGCGATGCTGCTGCGGGAAGGGATAATGGACAGGAATGGACGCCTTAAGCAAGAAGCTCCCGGGGTCAGGCCGGGAGCGCACGGCAGTGAATATCTGGTTTGCTCTTCGGGCGGTGAGGATATAGTCATCAGCGAAGCGGACATAGAGAACCTTAAACGGGCTAAAGCCGCGATTTACGCCGCCGCTTCCGCGCTGCTGAAGCACGTGGGGATGGATTTCGGCGGAGTGTCCCGCGTTTATATATCCGGCGGCTTCGGCAGCTGCATCAACGTGGAGAGCGCTAAGGAGATAGGCCTTTTGCCGGCGCTGGAGAACACACGTTTCGTGTTTTGCGGCAACACTTCATTGTCCGGGGCGCGCAGCACTCTGCTTTCCCCGCAGGCGCGCGGGGAAGCCGCTGAAATAGCCTCCAGAATGACCTATTGCGAGCTCTCTCTGGAGCCGTCCTACATGGAGGAATATATGGCGGCCTTGTTCTTTCCGCACACCGATCTGGAGGGTTTTACCGGCGGAGGCGGAAGAGGATGAGTTGTGTATTGGCCGTTTCCGGTAAGGGGGGGACCGGTAAAACTACGGTTTCGGCGTTGTTGTCCAGACTGATAATTTCCCGTGGTAAGGGCTCTTTGCTGGCGGTGGACGCCGACCCCAACGATAACCTGGCCGCGGCTTTCGGCGTAAAGGCGGAGCGCACCATCGGAGATATCATCGGAGCCGTGGCAAAAGACCCGGAGAGCGTCCCGAAAGGAATGAGCAAGGAGAGATTTCTGGAATACGAGGTGCAGTCGGCAGTCCAGGAATGCGAGGGTCTGGACCTTTTAACGATGGGCAGGCCGGAAGGACCGGGGTGTTATTGTTACGTGAACAATATCCTTCGCGGAGTGCTCGGTAAACTCACCGCGGATTATGATTTCGTGGTAATTGACAACGAGGCGGGGCTCGAACATCTTTCGCGTAAGACCGCCGGCAGGATAAACCTGCTCTTGGCGGTCGCCGACGCCACCGCCGCCG
>CAZAVF010000122.1:0-3216 GCA_964488935.1 uncultured Planctomycetales bacterium
GTCGATAAGATAATGCAGCACGCTAAGCGCGCGCGCGGAGGAAAGTTCCCAGTTGGATTTCCATCCCGAGACCTTGATGGGAACGTCGTCGGTGTGGCCTTCGATGCCCACGTTGAGGTCCGGCACGTTCTCCTGCAGTACCCGGGCCACTTTGTCGAGGCTTACCGAGGCTTCCTGCTTGATCACGGACTTCCCGGAGTCAAAGAGCACGTCGGCGACGAAAGTTATGACCAGCCCCTTGCCCATCCTCTCCAGCCTGACCTGTTTGTCCTTGATCTCCTGGCTGAGCCTGTCTTCCAGCAGCTTCTTCGCCTGTCCGAGTTCGTCCACCTGCTGCGAAAGCTGTTCGATCTTCTGCGCGTCCGAGCGCCTGCCTTTCTGAAAAATAAAAGTGCACCCCGAGAACATCGATACCGCCAGCAACATCGCCACCGCCGCAGATAAATATCTGGAAGACATTTTTTCCCTCCTTTTAGGAATGGACTTCAATATAACATAACCGATTGTGCCAGTCAAGCTTTTTAAGCCGTCAAAGAAGTATCGTCTGCTCCCGCGACGACCCCACAGAGACCATAGATATCTTCACCTTAAGAGCGTCTCTAATGAAAGACAGGTAATCCTTGGCGCGGGCCGGCAGCGATGAGTATTTCCTGGCGCCGCTGACGCCCGTGTCCCAGCCGCGCATCACCTTGTATACCGGGACCGCGTTCTCTACGACCTTGAGGTCGTAAGGGAAATCGCGGAAGAGTCGCCCCTTGTATTTATAGCCGGTGCATATCCTGATCTCCTTGAGCCCGTCGAGAACGTCCAGCTTCATTATCCCGAGCTCTGAGATGCCGTTGAGCATGATCGACTCCCGGACCATCACCATGTCCAGCCAGCCGCACCTGCGCGGCCTTCCGGTGGTGGCGCCGAACTCGTTGCCTTTCTTTCTCAGGAATTCCCCGAATCCGCGTTTAAGTTCCGTAGGGAACGGGCCTTCGCCGACGCGCGTGGCGTAGGCCTTGGCCACCCCGACGACCTTATCTATCCTCACCGGGGAGACGCCGGTGCCGGTGCAGGCCCCGCCGGAAGTGGCCGACGAAGAAGTGACGAAAGGATAAGTGCCGAAATCTATGTCCAGGAAAGTCCCCTGCGCGCCCTCGAAAAGTATGTTCTTGCCGGCGGACGCCGCATCGTTCAGGAGACGCGTGACGTTGCAGACGTAAGGGGCGACGGCGGCGCCGAACTTCAGGTAGGCGCGGTATATCTCCCCGAGGTCGAAACCGGCGTGCCCGTAGACCTTCCGGAAGATCTCGTTCTTCTCGTTGAGGTTGTCGGCCAGCTTCTCCTTCAGCATCCTGCGGTCAAGCAGATCGGCCATGCGTATGCCGCAGCGCGCGATCTTGTCGGCGTAACATGGCCCTATGCCGCGTCCGGTCGTGCCTATTTTATGCTCCCTTTTGTTCTCCCGCAGCTTATCCAGTATCTTATGGTACGGCATGATCACGTGCGCGATATGGGAGATCTTCAGCCTGTTTTTTATTTCAATGCCGGTCCCGGCGAGATTGTTCATCTCCTCCAGCAGCACGGAGGGATCCACCACCACGCCGTTGCCTATGCAGCAGATCTTGCCGCGGTGCAGTATGCCGGAAGGGAGCAGATGGAATATGTGCTCTTTGCCCTCCACTATAACGGTATGCCCGGCGTTGTTGCCCCCCTGGTACCGCGCTATGTAATCGGCATCCTGCGAAAGGATGTCTATGATCTTGCCTTTCCCTTCGTCACCCCATTGTGTCCCGACCAAAACAGTATTCATGAATTCTCCCTTTCACCCGGACCCCCCGGAGGGGAAGTCCGCGGGGAAATTAAGGCTGCATTGTAAATATCTTCCTGGCTATCCCGGGATATCTGGCGATGAAACTCAACTCGTCGTCCACCAGCGGTTTCTGGTTATGCACGTTGGCGTAACGCACCAGTTCGAGGATGCTCGTGGCTTCCTCGTCGTTCTGGAAAGCCACCTCCAGTTTTTCATAGACGTTCCTGAACCCTTTGATACCGGAATATTCCCCGGCGGTGATCTTCCTGCCGGTCTCGATTATCTCCGGTTCCCCCCTGCCAAGCTCTTCATATTCGTAAAGCTCGTAATTACGCCTGTCCTTGAGCGCCCCGTCCGCGTGTATCCCCGACTCGTGCGCGAAGGCGTTGGCGCCGACGCCGGGCTGGTTGATGGGAATGGAGACCCCGAAGGCGTAGGAAGCGTATTTGCATATCTTCCAGGCGGTCTTGAGGTGTATGCCCGGGTCCAGCCTGTAGTCCTGCATGCCGCTGCCGTATTTGACGGCCAGGATCACGGAGACGAGGTCGGCGTTGCCGGCGCGCTCACCCATGCCGTTGACGCAGGTATTGATGTAGGCGTCCTGCCCGCAGTCGAGCGCCGCCTTGGCGCCGGCCACGGAGTTGGCCACCACCATGCCCAGATCATTGTGGCAATGCACTTCTATGGGCATCTTGACCGCCTCCGCCAGTTTTGCTATCCTTTCGTAAATGCTGAAAGGCGTGTCGCAGCCTAGCGTATCGCAATATCTGATCCTGTGGGCGCCGGCGGCTTTTGCCGCGGCGGCGAATTCTATCAGGTACTCTATCCTGGTGCGGGAGGCGTCCTCGGCGTTAACTCCCACGCTTTCCGCGCCGCGGGATATGGCGTCCCTGACCGCCTCCGCCATCTCGCCGATCACGGAGCCGTGGTCCAGCTTCCCCTTGAATTTATGCATGATCATCTGGTCCGAAGTAGACATCGATAAATTAAGATGCTTTATGCCCGGGACCATCCTGAACGCCGTCCCCACGTCCCCCTTTGTGGCCCTGATCCAGCCGCCCAGCCTTATATTCGAAAGGGCGCCGGCCTGAACCAGTTCAAGGTTGGCGTTAAGATAGTTGGTCTCATGCCTGGTGACCGGGAACCCGAACTCCGACTGGAAAACGCCCATCTCGTTCAGGTAGATGTTTATCATGGTCTTTTCAAGCTTGGAAAGACAGATGCGGGAAGTCTGCACCCCGTCCCGGTTGGTAACGTCGATCAGATAAATGGTTGGCTTGCTCATTTCTATTTCTCCTATGTTCCGGTTATCACCGCCGCGGGCCCTGCCCAAGCAGTTTCTTCAGGTCTTCTTTGGGGAATACTCCGCGCACGCCGAATATCTCGGTATTATTGACGAGAAAAGTCGGCCCGGCCAT
>CAZAVF010000123.1:0-3048 GCA_964488935.1 uncultured Planctomycetales bacterium
TGTCTCATTTTTTACCCCCGCATACCTGTTTTTCAATATCAGAAATTATCTTCAGCCGGCGCTTGTGCCTGCCCCCGGCGAAAGCAGTATTCAGCCATATCTCCGTTATCCTGTAAGCCTCCGCCGCGCCGCAGAAAGAAGCCCCCAGCACCAGCACGTTGCTGTCGTTGTGTTCCCTGGAAAGCCGCGCCGCCGTCCTGTTATAACAGAGCGCAGCGCGCACTCCGGGAAAACGGTTCGCCACTATGGAGTTACCTATACCGCTCTTGCAGATGAGTATCCCCCTGCGGTAACTGCGCCGGGAAACAAGTTCCGCCAGGGCGGCGGCGGTGACCGGATAGTCGCAGCTTTCCTCGGAATGCGTGCCGAGGTCCTTCACCCGTATGCCGCGTTTCGCCAGGAAGACCTTCAGCTTCTCTTTCAGGGCGAAACCGCCGTGGTCGGAAGCTATCAAGAGCGTAGAATTCATATCAGTGCCTCCAGTTTAATAACCGCTTCCTTTATCCCGGAAAACGTGCTTTTGTAAAGATCCAGCGTCCCGCCGATGGGGTCCGGTATATCTGCCGTTTCCCCCGCGGTCCCGGCAAATTCCCTGAGCAGAAAAACCCTGTTCTTCGCTTCCGGGGCCATCGCCAGTATTCTTTCCTCGTGCAGCCGCTCCATCGGCAGGATGATATCGGCAGCTTTTATCATTCCGGCGGTGAGCCTGCGGGCTTTGTGTCCGGAGACGTCCATGCCCTCCTCCGCCAGCACCTCGCGCGTGGCCTGCGTCGCCCCCCCGGCAACCGCGGATATCCCGGCGGACATCACGTCGACCCCTTCGCGTTTCTTTTCCTTTAAGAGTTTTTTCAGGAACGCCTCGGCCATCACGGAACGGCAGGAATTCCCGGTGCAGACGAAAAGCACGGTCTTGTTCTTCAGGGCCAGCATTATTTCGGCCTCGCTCAACGCCCCTTCCCTCAAGACGCGCGCCTCTCCTCCGGAAAGGTCCACCACGCTGGATTCCCTGGCGATCCGGCACGGACCGGAATCCACGGCCATCTCTACCAGCCCGTCTAAATCCGAGAGCGCCTCGCCGCATTTTACCGGCGGTTTATCTCCGGATAAATTAGCCGAAGGACAGGCCACCGGTACGCCGGCGTATTCAAGCAGCGCCAGCGCCACGCGGTGATCGGGCATCCTCATCCCGACCGTTCCGCCTTTTGCGCTTTTCAATACCAGGGTCAACGGCCCCGGCCAGAAACGCGAAACAAGCTTGTACGCCTGCAGCGGCACCACGGCGGACAGAAGTTCCATCTGTGCGCTGCCGTTCACCAGGATCGAGAAGGGTTTGCCGGACGGACGCTTCTTTATATCATAAAGCTTTCTCACCGCTTCCGTATCAAGGGCATTGGCCGCTATACCGTAAACCGTCTCCGTGGGAACTATAACCAGTCCTCCGGAGGCTATCAAAGAAGCCGCTTCCTCCAGTTCAGGAACATGCGGATTCGTTTCCTCTATGAATACTGTCCTGGTACGGCTCATAAGGAAATCTGGATTTTCCCTATCTCCTCGCGCATCTTTGCGCGGAACGCTTCCATCTTCGACTTGATGCCCGAGTCGGACAAGGCGAGTATCTCCAGCGCGAAAACCGCCGCGTTCTTCGCGCCGCCGGCGCCCACGGCCATGCAGGCCACCGGGATGCCGGAAGGCATCTGCACCGTGGAAAGCAGTGAATCCACTCCCCGCAGACTGCTTGTCTCCACCGGGATGCCGATAACGGGAAGCAGGGTATGGCCGGCGATGACGCCGGCAAGGGCGGCGGAGCCCCCGGCCGCGGCGATGAATACCGACACGCCGCGTTCCGGCGCCGATTCCACGTAGGCCGCCAGTTCTTTAGGCGTGCGGTGCGCCGACAGGACCTTCACCTCCGGCTCTATGCCGAACTCCTTAAGAAGCTCGACCGCCGGGCGCACGGTTTCCAGGTCCGATTTGCTGCCCATAAGCACGCTGACAGTATTTTTCATCTCCATCCCTTTCCCGTAAAATCTCTTTTTTAGGTATGCAGCCGTGGATCAGGCGGACTTTGCCGCTATATCGCGGCGGTAATGAACGCCGGAAAAATCTATTTCCCCGGCGGCCGAATAGGCGGAGGCGGAGGCTTCCTTGATGCCGCGCCCCAGGGCGCTGACCCCCAGCACCCTTCCCCCGTCGCTTAAACACCTGCCGCCGGCAAGCCTGGTGCCGGAATGGAACACGGTCACGTCGTTGCGTCCGGCGAGCCGCTCCAATCCTTTTATCTCCATCCCCTTCGCATACTCTCCCGGGTAACCTCCGGAAACAAGAACCACGCAGACGCACGCACGCTCGTCCCATTCCAGGTCCGGGGCCTCCGGCAATCTGCGGCGGCTCACCGCCAGCAGCGCCTCCGCCAGGTCGCTCTTCATGCGCGGCAGGATCGCCTGTGTCTCCGGGTCGCCGAAACGCACGTTGAATTCCAGCACCTTCGGCCCTTCCGCGGTAAGCATGATCCCGGCGTAAAGCACCCCGCGGTAATCCATGCCTTCCTTGCGCAATCCCTCCATGGCCGGCAGCAGCACCGAACGGTTTATCTCCTCCTGCTGGGCGGGGGAAAGGAAAGCCGCCGGGGAATAAGCGCCCATACCGCCTGTATTAGGCCCTTTGTCGCCGTCGAAAACCCGCTTATGGTCCTGGCTGGAAGCCAGGGGCACGATCTTCTGCGTATCCGTGAAAGCCAGGATGGAGACCTCCCTGCCGTCGAGACAGTCCTCTATAACGATCCTCTCCCCGGCCGCTCCGAATATCCTGCGCCTCATTATATCGTCCACCGCCTCCAGCGCCTCGCCGATGCCGGAGGGAATGATCACTCCCTTGCCGGCGGCAAGTCCGTCGGCCTTGATAACACACCGCCCGCCCAGGCCGCGCAAATAAGCGCCGGCTTTATCGGGGTCCGCGAATACCTCGAAGGAAGCGGTGGGTATGCCGTGCCTGGACATGAATTGCTTTGCGTAAACCTTGCTCGATTCCAGCTGCGCGGCCTGTTTGTCC
>CAZAVF010000124.1:0-3018 GCA_964488935.1 uncultured Planctomycetales bacterium
TGATGGACTTGGCGTGTTTGCACTCCGGGAAACCGGAACAGCTGAGGAACTTGCCCTTCCTGCCCCATTTGACCACCATCGGCTTGCCGCATTTCTCGCAGACCTCGTCGGTGACCACGACTTCCTTTTTTATGTCGCCCTGGGCGAAATCCAGGTTCTGCTTGAAGGGCTGATAGAACTCGTCCAGTACCTGCACATGGCGAAGCTTGCCTTCCTCGATGCCGTCCAGCTTCTCCTCCATGCGGGCGGTGAATTTCACGTCCATTATCCCGGGGAAATAACGCACCAGCAGATCGCAGACCTTGCCGCCCAGTTCCGTGGGATGGAAATAACCTTTGATCCTGCGCACGTAATCCCGCAGCAGAAGTGTCTGTATGATGGGTGCGTAGGTGGACGGCCTGCCGATGCCCTCTTCCTCCAGGATCTTGACCAGCGAGCTGTCGGAGAACCTTGGCGGCGGCTTGGTGAAATGCTGCGACGGTTTCAGGCCGCGCAGTTCCAGGATGTCCCCTTCTTTCAATTCAGGCATCGCCGCCTGCCCGTCTTCCGGCTCCTCTTCCTTCCTGTAGACGGAAAGGCAGCCGTCGAAAACCAGCCTGCTGCCCGAAGCGCCGAGGGAATACTCACCCGCCTTGATGGAGACCGAGGTCACGGAATAACGCGCCGGGGTCATCTGGCTGGAGATGAACCTGCGGTAGATCAATTCATAAAGCCTGTACTGTTCCGGAGTGAGCAGATCGCGCAGCTGCTCCGGGGACCTGGACACCGAAGACGGCCTGACAGCCTCATGCGCCTCCTGGGCGTTCTTGCGTGATTTGTAGACGTTTGGTTTCTCGGGGAGATATTCCGCCCCGTACTTGTCCTTGATGAAACCGCGGGCCTCTTCCACCGCGGAGGCCGCGACGTTCGTGGAGTCGGTCCTCATATATGTTATCAGACCCACGGGGCCTTCACCGGCGAGATCGACGCCCTCATATAACTGCTGGGCTATCTGCATGGTGCGGCTGGAATTGAACTTCAGCTTATTGAAGCCCTCCTGTTGCAGGGTGCTGGTTATGAACGGTGGTTCCGGGTTGCGTTTCTTTTCTTTGCGCGCGACGGAGGCGACCGAGAAAACGCTCTTCCCGAGCTCCCCCGCTATCCTGTCGGCCTCTTCCCCGCTCTTGATCTCTACCTTCTCCCCGCCCGCTTTATCCAGCTTGGCGGTGAAGTCCGTTCCGCCCGGCTTCCCAAGCAATGCCTCGATCTCCCAGTACTCCCTGGGGACGAAACTTTCTATCTGCCGTTCCCGTTCCACGATGATGCGCAGGGCTACCGACTGCACCCTGCCGGCGCTCAATCCGCGGGCCATCTTTTTCCAGAGCAGCGGGCTCAGATAATAACCCACTATCCTGTCCAGCACGCGCCTTCCCGTCTGCGCCTCGATCATGCTGGCGTCGAACTCGCGCGGATGCTCGAACGCGTTCTTCACCGCCTGCGGGGTGATCTCGTGGAAAACGACCCGGAGTATCTTCCTGCCGGCCGGGAGTCTTTCCTTTATATGCCAGCCGATGGCTTCCCCCTCCCGGTCGGGGTCGGTCGCCACGTATACCTCCTCGGAACCGGCCGCCTCTTTCTTGAGCTTGCTCAAAAGCGACTGCCTGGACTTCATCACCACGTAACGCGGCACGAAGCCGTTATCGACGTCCACGCCGAGCTGGCGCTGCGGCAGATCTATAAGGTGCCCCATAGAGGAGGTTACGGAGAACCCCTCACCCAGGATCCTGCCGATCGTTTTGGCTTTTGTGGGGGACTCGACTATGACCAGTTTCTTGCCTGATTTCATCTCATATCCTCGTAAAGTAGCCGCCCGGCAGCTGTCCGATCTTCTTTTTCAGCTGCAGCGACAGCAGTAATTCCGCTGCGCGCACGGCGGACAATCCTGTTTTAAGGGTTATTTCCTCTTTATGTATCTTGCCCCCGGCTATAACGGACAGCACGGCGGCTTCCCCGGCCGGGACATCCGCGGGGTTACCCGCATCTTTATGTTCCCCGGCCTTTCTCTGGGGCCGCAGCGGCGAAGGGAGCTCATCGGTTATGTCCTCCGGAGAACAAACGGTCTTCGCCCCCTGCTGTATCAGAGAATTTGTCCCCCGGGCATTGACGGAATCCACCCTGCCGGGCAGGGCGAAAACCTCCCGGCCCTGTTCCAGGGCGAAATCCACGGTGATCAGCGCCCCGCTGTTCCGTGCCGCTTCCACCACAAGGACACCGAGGCTCAACCCGCTTATTACGCGGTTGCGCCGCGGGAAGTTATGCTTCAGCGGCGCCGTGGAAAGCGGGAACTCCGAGACCACCGCCCCGCGGGCGGCTATCTCGTCCGCCAGCCCCGCGTTCTCAGGGGGATAAATACAGGAAAACCCGCTGCCCATCACCGCGATGGTCCTGCCGCCGGCTTTAAGCGCCCCCTTGTGCGCCTGCGTATCTATGCCGCGCGCCATGCCGGAAACCACGCACCACCCGGAATCCGCCAGACTGTAAGCGAACTTCTCCGCGCAGGAAAGGCCGTACAAAGACGCCCTTCTGCTGCCCACGACCGCAACGGCAAAACGGTCGTCACCGCGGATCTCCCCGCGCACATAAAGCGCGAGCGGATAACCCGGTATCGAGACAAGATTAACCGGGTATTCCGGGTCCAGACAGGTGATTATCCTCACCCCCAGCCCTGCCGCGGCCGATAGTTCCTTCCGCAGGACATCTTCCCTGAAAGAACTTATGCCCCGCGCGGAAAAATCGCTTACTCCAGCCGCGGTCAGCTGACTGCAGGTGGCGGAGAATATATCCTGAACGGTAGCGAAAGAGGCCGCCAGCGCCTTCAAACGCCTGCTGCCTATATCGGAAACAAGATTAAGCGCTATCAGCGCCTCCCTGTCCGTCACCGGCTTTCCCTCCCCGCCTTTAAAACCCGGCGTTCAAACAAAAGCATTTTACTATCTTTGCCCCCGGAACGCAAAACAAAAGTGATTCCCTTAGTATCGG
>CAZAVF010000125.1:0-3006 GCA_964488935.1 uncultured Planctomycetales bacterium
AACTAAGTATCAGGTGGCCGTTGGAAGGTTTTGGACTGATAAGATCCAAATTTTTGAGGCGGGACCGGTTTTCGAAGACTTGCAAATGAAGCTCCCCGGATTTGAGCCGGAGATTCTTGCGTCTTGATTAAAATCTAACACATAAAAACATAGTTTTCCAGTTAATCTGCCTACTTTTGCTTAAGTTAACACTTCTAAAAGAATTTTTCATCGCGCCTGCTTATATATTCTCTAAATCCATCCCGCTTTAGCCGGAGCGAAAAAAGGGCCGCGATCATAAGACCGCGGCCCCGATTTTTTGGTATTACCGGTAATTACAGCCCTTTTGAAACGATATAATCCACCAGGTCCACCACCCTGCAGGAGTAGGCCCATTCATTATCATACCAGGCCATTACCTTGGCGAATTTACCGTTTATCACCTTGGTCAACGCCGAATCCACGATACAGGAATGCGTCGAACCGCAGAAGTCCTTGGAAACCAGCGGCTCATCCATATATCTCAATATCCCTTTTAAGGAACCTTCAGAAGCCTTCTTGAACGCGGCGTTCAGTATCTCGACCGTCGCCTCTTTTTCAAGATTGCAGGTCAGATCGGTCATTGACACGTCCGGCGTAGGCACCCTGATCGCCAAACCGTCCATCTTTCCCTTCAATTCCGGGATCACGGAGCCTATAGCTTTGGCGGCGCCGGTAGAAGTCGGGATCATCGAGACCGCGGCGGCCCTGGCGCGGCGCAGGTCTTTATGCGCCAGATCCAGAATACGCTGGTCGTTGGTGTAAGAATGGATGGTGGTCATCAACCCGTTTACGATGCCGAAGTTGTCCATCAACACCTTGGCCATGGGCGCCAGACAGTTGGTGGTGCAGGAAGCGTTGGAGATTATGTTATGGCTCTTGGGGTCGTATTTGGCCTCATTGACTCCGAGAACGATCGTTATATCCTCGCCTTTAGCCGGAGCCGAAATCACTATCTTTTTGGCGCCGCCCTTCTCGATATGGCCGATACATTTCTCCCTCTCGGTGAATACCCCGGTGGACTCCACGACCACTTCCACTCCGAGGTCCTTCCAGGGGATCTCCGCGGGGCTTTTGCAGCTCACTACCTTGACGGTCTTGCCGTTTATAACCAAAGAATCCTCTTTGGCCTCTATCTCGGCGTCGAGAGTGCCGAAAGTAGAATCGTATTTAAGCATGTGCGCCAGCGTCTTGGTCCCGACCGGCAGGTCGTTAACCGCGACGAAGTCGAATTTCGTAGATTTTTTCTGCAGGGCAGCCCTGTAAACCAGCCTGCCGATCCTGCCGAACCCGTTAATTCCAACTTTTACCGCCATTTCCTTTTCCTCCTTCTTTTCGCCTGTTCCACTTCGTTGTTCCCGCGATTATTCCGGCCGTTTCATTGTTCTATTGATTTCAATTCCTCTTCCTGCTCATTCAGGTACGCTGCCGCCGCTTCCGGAGGCGTGGGGATCATATAGAACCCCGTCCCCCATTCGAATCCGGCGATCCTGGTCAACTTAGGTATAAATTCGATATGCCAATGGTAATCCCCCCGCTCCGCGGAATCTCCGTTAACGGGTGAAGAATGTATTATAAAGTTATATGCCATGTTTGGAAAGACTTTTTTTGTCTTTGCCACCACCGAGCGCATTATGGAAGCCAGAGGCAGGCGCTCGTGTTCAGGCATATTGCAGAAATAACCGTTGTGCACCTTGGGCATCACCCATATCTCGAACGGGAAACGGGAAACATACGGGCAAAAAGCCAGAAAATGCTCGTTCTCCGCGACAATGCGCTTTTTCTCCTCTTTTTCCTGCAGCAGGATATCGCAGAACAGACAACGCTCGCGGTAATCGAAATAATTCTGCGCCCCTTTTATCTCTTCCATAACGTTCTTGGGCACCATCGGCAGGGCGATGATCTGGCTGTGCGGATGTTCGATGGAAGCCCCGGCGTCGTGGCCGTAATTCTTGAAGATCATTATGTATTTGAAACGTTTGTCCCGCATCAGGTCCAGCGACCTGCGTATGGCCATGGAAAATACCAGGGCAACTTCACGGTCGGTAAGTTCCGGGAAATCCTTAAAATGATAGGGCGTCTCTATCAAAACCTCATGGGCCCCGACACCGTTGGACATATCATAGATACCGACGCCCCGCCTGCCGAGCTCCCCTTCTATATGCAGGGCCGGGAACCTGTTGGCGACTACCCGCACCCCCCATCCGGGCGTATTTGGATTGGTGGACGGCTCGCGGCATACCTCTATTTCCGGCGGGGTCATAGACTCGCTGCCGTAACAGAACGGGCATTCCCCTTCTCCTTTTATCACGTTGGGCTCGTAAACATAATCGCTGGGCGCGTCCGGGTTCTCCGTCTGCACGATTATCCAGCGTCCGGTTATAGGGTCCCTGCGCAATTCCGCCATCTAAGCCTCCACCCCTCTTAAGAAAGACGCGGAATCCTCCGGGGATATCGGGCAAATGTAAAATCCGGTGCCCCATTCGAACCCGGCGATGCGGGTCAACCTCGGCATTATCTCTATGTGCCAATGATAATCGTTGTCTATGGTCCGCCAATAGCCTGTCTTCTGCCTGCGGAAGGGCGCGGTGTGGATAACGTAATTATAGGCGGGGTCGTTCAGCCCTCTTTTTATCTTCACAAGGGTCTTTTTAAGGACCCCGGCCAGGGCTTCGCGCTCGTTCTGCTGTAACGAGGTAAAGTCAGCGCTGTGCCTCCTGGGGAGTATCCAGACCTCAAAGGGGAACCTGGCCGCGAACGGAGTGATAACCAGAAAGCCGTCCTCATCGAGTATCACGCGGGAACCGCTCTCTGTCTCCTGGCTCACTATATCGCAGAATATGCAGCGTTCATGATACTCATAATACTGCCTGGCCCCGGTAAGCTCCTCTTTAACCCGCTTGGGATTCACCGGCGTGGCTATAAGCTGGGAACGGGTATGATTAATGTTCCCCGCCCCGGCGCTCCAGCCGTGATTCTTGAAAACCA
>CAZAVF010000126.1:0-2984 GCA_964488935.1 uncultured Planctomycetales bacterium
CCAGCAACTGGTTCAGGGTCTGTTCCCGCTCGTCGTGCCCGCCGCCGATGCCGGAGAAACGGAGCCTGCCCACCGCGTCTATCTCGTCGATAAAAATGATCGCCCCTTTCCCGGGCAGCTGCGCCGCGCGCCTGCCCTGGTCGAAAAGGTCGCGCACGCGGCTGGCGCCGACGCCGACTAACATCTCCACGAAGTCCGACCCGGAGATGCTGAAGAAAGGCACGCCGGCCTCACCCGCCACCGCTTTCGCTATCAGGGTCTTTCCGCAGCCCGGGGGCCCCACCAGCAGGACGCCCTTGGGTATCTTGCCTCCCAGGCGCTGGAATTTCTTGGGGTCCTTGAGGAATTCTATGACTTCCTTCAGCTCTTCTTTGGCCTCGTCCACCCCGGCGACGTCGTTGAAAGTGACTTTCTCCACGCCTTCGCCCTCGCTGTGCATCTTGGGCCGGATCTTGCCGAAGGTCATTATCCTGCTGCCCAGCTGCTCGCCGCGGTTGGCCATCATCCACCAGAGCGCTATCAACAGGATGATCGGCCCGAAACTGAAAAAGAACGTCGGCCAGAAATTACGCAGCGGTTTGACGTCGAAACTCTTGACGTTCTCCCGCAAAAGCTTGAGCAGTTCCTGGTCGTTCTCGGGTATGGTCAGCTTGAAACGCGTCCCGTTGGAGAACTCCCCCTGGAGCTCGTTCTCCATCTTCACAGCCGACTTTATCTTGGCCGGGTCCTCCTTGAGCGTGCGGTAGAACTCCCCGTAGGCCACTTCCTGCGGGACACCGTTCATTGAGACGTTGAGCGAATTTATCATCAGGATGAACGCCACCACGGCCAGTATCCATCCCAGGGGGAACCGCATCATATTATTATAAGGGTTTTTATTGAGCTTCTTTTTATTCCCGTTGGATTTCTTCATAGTAATCAACTCCGGTGGTTTTCAAGCGGGGACCGCACCGATGGTTCAATGCGCATCCCGGTTCAAGGTGGGGACTAAGGATTCGACCTTGTTAATTATATCCGCAACGAGCTGTTAAATCAAGCATTTACTTGTTCACGGCCCGGCGGCGCCGGCGGAAATACAGTAACGCGCCGCGCTTCTCCAGGAAATATCCCTTGGGCAGGTCTACCAGCGAACCGGAAGGCCGGTTGGCAAGCATATCCTCTATTTCCTCCATGTGTTTGGAGGTGATCCTGCGGGTTGAGCCCTGCAGCGCGCCGATCCGCAGCCTGATCACCATGCGCCGCAGGGACGGATGCATGCGCAGGAGCGAAACGGTCTTAAGCGGCGCCGCGCCCCCGTCCCCCGCGACAAGACGCGCCCGGGAAAGCACATAATCATAATCGCACGAGACGTTATCCGCCAGGCTGCTCAGGACCTCCTTGACCCGCGGATTGTATTCTTTTTCCAGCAAAGGTATCAGCCTGCGGCGCAGTTTATTGCGGAAGAACGACTCGTCGCTGTTGCTCGGGTCGCGGAAAGGACGCAGCTTAAGGGACCGCAGATAACGCTCTATCTCGGCGCGCTTCACTTCCATCAACGGCCTGATGAAAACGCACCCTTCCAGTTCTTTCAAGGCCGACATACCGGAGAGCCCCGCCAGGCCGCTGCCGCGCAGTATGCGCATGAGGACCGTCTCCGCCTGGTCGTCCATATTATGCCCGAGCGCCACCTTGCCGGCCTTGAGTTTCTTGGCCAGCCTGCGCAGAAAGTCAAGCCTCGCCAGGCGCGCGGCTTCCTCCAGGGACCCTTTCCCCCCCCTGATCTTCATTACATCGGCCCCGCCGGCATAAAAAGGCAGTCCCAGTTTCTCCGCGATCCCGCGCACGAACACCGCCTCGCGGTGCGACCCTTTTCTAAGCCCGTGGTCGAAATGCGCAGCCATAAGCTCCAGGCGCAATTCTTCGGACAGTGACCGCAGGCAATAAAGCAGCGCCAGCGAATCCGGGCCTCCGGATACGGCGACAATCACCCTGTCGCCGGCGCGCAAAAGGCGGTGTTTACTGATCGTGGAGCGGACTGTTTGTATTATCATATTATGATATAGCGATTAAGAACCGGGGAAAGCTGACAAGATCGCGGCCGGGGAATTACTATTTCAGCGGCAGACTCTTCAAGGAGTAAGATTGTTGTAATAATAATCCCAGCCCCATCCCACCAGTTGGTCGCTGTCGAACACCAGCGGGGTTTCGCCGGCGGAGGGATCATTGGGCGCGTTGGGCACGTAATACACTTCCACCAGCCTGCCGCCGTTCTTCATCATATCCCTGCGGTAAGTGTTGGGATTAAAAAAGCCCCTGCTGCGGCCGGAGATCCCCTCCCCGAGCAGGACGTTCAACGCCACACCCGGGCTCATCCCGCGGAAAAGCATGGAGGTCCGCAAACTGCCTTCCCCATGCCCGCCGGAAGACTTCATGTTGACGGATCTCGGCTCCGTATCGCTGAACGCGGACGGATCTCTCAGGCTAAGGCCGTCATCCGGAGGCAGCAGGTTCGACGGTGAAAAAAGATTGGGGTCGGTCAATAAAGGGAACGTCTCGCAGCCGGAAAACAGAACGGCGGCGGAAAGGTATAAACAGCAGGCTACCGCTCCAAGATTCTTCAGAAAAGGATATTGCGGCATAGTGGATATAATATTAACATCCCGGGGGGAAAGAGTCAATGGATATATAAACAGGTTCTGGGTGCCGGGTTTTAGGTTCTAGAAAACATTAACCGCAAATTTTGTTTTCTACTTCGGCGGCGTAAAAACCGCGTGCCCTTCAAGCCGCGGACAGCATAAGCGCTGCTTACTGAGTGGAGCCCCTCGTGTTAAAGCCCGCGGCCCCTTGTTACCGGCAAAAAAAGGCAGCGCTGTATTTCCTTAGCGCTGCCGTCTCTTTTCAAGCGGGAAAACCACCGGGCCTTAATGTATCTCCATTACCTCAAGGTAAGACTGGTGGCGGAGAGTGGATTTAAACCACCGACCAAGCGGGTATGAGCCGCGTGC
>CAZAVF010000127.1:0-2983 GCA_964488935.1 uncultured Planctomycetales bacterium
TTGAAAGGATCGTAGGAACCGAGCTCCTCGATGCTCCTGCCGTCCCTGCTCCTGCTCTCATCAAGAACGACGATGCGGTAATATGCCCTTCCCTTGACGTTCTTTCCTATTCTCTTCAAACGGATACGTACTGCCATTTTGCGAAACCTCCTTTAAGATTATGCGTTAACGGCTTTGTGTTATGGCCTCGAGCAGAGCCCTGGCCTTGTTGGCTGTCTCAATATATTCCTTTGCCGGGACAGAATCGGCGACTATACCGGCGCCCACCTGGATATAAGCGGTGCCGTTCTTTATGGAAATGGTGCGTATGGTGATACAGGTGTCCATGTTGCCGGAGAAACTGAAATATCCCACGCAGCCGGCGTAAGGCCCCCGCCGCGTCTTCTCCAATTCCTCGATTATCTGCATGGCCCGTATCTTCGGGCTGCCGCTGACGGTCCCGGCCGGGAAACACGCCGCCAGCACGTCGTAGGCGTCGCGCCCTTTTTTAAGCGCGCCGGTCACCTCGCTGACCAGGTGCATGACGTGCGAATACTTCTCCACTTTCATGAACTCGCCGACCCGCACGCTGCCGTCCCGGCTTACCCGGCCGATGTCGTTCCTGCCGAGGTCGACCAGCATCACGTGTTCGGCGCGTTCTTTCTCGTCGGCCAGCAGGTCTTTCTCATTCAAAGCGTCTTCCCGCTCGTCCCTCCCGCGCGGCCTGGTCCCGGCGATGGGCCTGGTGCGCACGACCCCGTCCTCGCAGCGCACCAGTATCTCCGGGGACGCGCCGACCATGGTTATCTCCCCCAGTTCCAGGAAGAACATATAAGGCGAAGGATTTATGCTGCGCAGCCTGCGGTAGACGTCGAACGGCGGGAGGGAAAGGTCCGTCTGCATCCTCCGCGACAGCACGACCTGGATTATCTCCCCGTCCCTGATATATTTCTTGGCCTTCTCCACCATTTTGCAGAATTCGGCGCGCGAAGCGCCTCCGGACGGCAAAGACGGACGCGCGGCCTTCGCGCGGACGCCGGCCGCCGCGGGGAGGCTGCGGGACAATCTGCGGTTAAGGGCGGTTATGCGTTCCAGGGACTGCCGGTAAAGACGCTCCATCTCCTTGAGACCGCGCGCTCCCCCGCGCTGCGGCAGGATAACGTTGGAGACGATCATGATAGTGTGACGGAAATGGTCGAAAATAAGGATATCGTCCGCCAGCAGGAAGACGCAGTCCGGGAAACCGGCATCGTCCCTTTTCAGGTCCGGCAGTTCCTCGAAGAACCTCACCATGTCGTAGCCGGCGTACCCGACAAGCCCGCCGCAAAAACGCGGCAGCCTCGGGATATGCACGGGATGAAGGTCCTTCATCAGTTCTTTCAGTTCATCGAGGGGCCCCCTGGGGCCTTCTGCCCTGAAATGCCTGCTGCCTCCCCTCACCTCCCGCCCGCTGATACGGGCGCTGCCGTCCTTACTTTTAAAAACTACCCGCGGGTCCGTGCCCAGAAAAGAATACCTGGCGATCTTTTCCTGGCCTTCGACCGATTCCAGCAGGAAAGAATACCTCCCCTTGCGTATTTTCAGGAACGCGGAGACCGGCGTATCGAGATCGGCGTTCACCTCGGCGTAGACGGGAACGACGTTGCCGCGCGCGGCAAGCCTCCTGAATTCCTGGAACGAAGCGGGATGGAACGAAAGAGTATTATCCATTCTTTTTATACATGCGCGGCCGGGAAACCGCGCCATTTATGGCGCGGTTGAAATTTGGCCGCGCAGTATTCCGCTTTGGGAAACCACTGGCTTTAGCCCGCGGAGCTCCATTGATATTTATTTTGCGGTAAAAACAGCTGCGTTTGCCGGTATGACAGGCGATATCGCCGACCTGCCTGACCTTTATCAGCAGCGCGTCCACGTCGCAGTCGTAGGCGATGGATTTAACGATCTGGAAATGCCCGGAAGTCTCTCCCTTCACCCAGAATTTATTGCGGGAACGGGACCAGAAACAGGTCTTGCCGGACTTGATCGTCCTGCGCAGGGAGTCGGGGTTCATATAACCGAGCATCAGCACGGCCCCGTCTTTATAGTCCTGTATGATGGCCGGGATCAATCCCTTGTCGTCCAATTTTAACTGACCGAAACTGAAAACATCCTTTTGCGCGCCGGACTTCTTCACTTTTTATGCCTCCTCATGTGCTGAACCATATTTGATGCGCTATAGGGTAATTCTGCGCTTCGAGTAAATCGCAATCGAGAACTTCCATCGAATCAAATCCCGATCTTCGACTCTCGATTACTACATGCGCTGTTTTAAAAAACGGGCCCCGTTACCGCGGCCATTATCCGGCTTAAATGCGCACCGCCACCCCGTTAGCCGCGAGATACTCCTTGACCTCTTTTACCGCGTATTTACGGTAATGAAAGATCGAAGCGGCGAGGCAGGCGTCGGCCCTGCCGGCCGTGAACCCGTCGAGAAAATGCCCCGGGCATCCGGCGCCGCCCGAAGCGATCACCGGGACCCCCACCGCCGAGGACACCGCCGCCGTCAATTCCAGGTCATAACCGTTCTCTGTGCCGTCGAAATCCATGCTGGTGAGCAGTATCTCGCCAGACCCGCGCTCAACCGCCTCTTTCGCCCAGGAGACGGCATCCTTTCCCGTCTGGGTCCTGCCGCCGTGTATGGTCACCTCCCAGGATCCACCGGAACGCCGCGCGTCTATCGCCGTCACTATGCACTGCGCCCCGAACTTGCGGGAGGCTTTCACGATCAGCTCCGGGTCAAGCACCGCCGCCGTATTAAGGGAGACTTTGTCGGCCCCCGCGTCCAGCAGCGCGCTGATATCTTCCAGACTGCCGATGCCCCCGCCCACGGTAAAAGGCATATAAATGACTTCCGCGATCTTTTCCACCAGGGCGCGCAGGGTCTTTCTTTTCTCGTAGCTGGCCGTGATGTCCAGGAAAACCAGCTCATCGGCGCCCTGTCCGTCGTAAATGGCGGCGACCTCCA
>CAZAVF010000128.1:0-2844 GCA_964488935.1 uncultured Planctomycetales bacterium
AAGACAAAAAAAGTCTTTCCAAACATGGCATATAACTTTATAATACATTCTTCACCCGTTAACGGGGATACCGCGGAACGCGCCGATTACCATTGGCATATTGAGTTCATTCCCAAGCTGACCAGGGTCGCCGGTTTCGAATGGGGTACCGGTTTTTATATGATACCGACACCGCCTGAGGCGGCGGCCGCGTATTTGAACGAGCAAAAAGACGGTGTTGAAGCCTTAGAACAATGAAGCTCCGCGGGCTTTAGCCCGCGGTTTCCCAAAGCGGAATAATGCGCTGTCCTTCGAAATCTCTAAAGAAGGAAGCGGCCAAATCTCATCCGCGCCATAAATGGCGCGGTTTTCTGGCCGCGCATGTATAAAAAGACGCGGCAATCGAGTATAAATGCGGCAACAACGAAATGAAACTTGTGAAAAGAAGGAGGAAAAGGAAATGGCGGTAAAAGTGGGAATCAACGGGTTCGGCAGGATCGGCAGGCTGGTATACAGGGCCGCTCTGCAGAAGAAATCTACGAAATTCGACTTTGTCGCGGTCAACGACCTGCCGGTCGGCACCAAGACGCTGGCGCATATGCTGAAATACGATTCTACCTTCGGCACTCTCGAAGCCGAGATAGAGGCCAAAGAGGATTCTTTGGTGATAAACGGGAAGACCGTCAAGGTGGTCAGCTGCAAAAGCCCTGCGGAGATCCCCTGGAAAGACCTCGGCGTGGAAGTCGTGGTCGAGTCCACGGGCGTGTTCACCGAGAGGGAAAAATGCATCGGGCATATCGAGAAAGGCGGGGCCAAGAAGATAGTCATTTCCGCCCCGGCAAAAGGCGAGGATATAACGATAGTTCTCGGCGTCAACGAAGCAAAATATGACCCGAAGAGCCATAACATAATCTCCAACGCTTCCTGCACCACCAACTGTCTGGCGCCCATGGCCAAGGTGCTGATGGAGAATTTCGGGATCGTAAACGGTTTGATGACCACGATACACTCCTACACCAATGACCAGCGTATCCTGGATCTGGCGCATAAAGACCTGCGCCGCGCCAGGGCCGCAGCGGTCTCCATGATCCCTACCTCTACAGGCGCCGCCAAGGCTATAGGTGCGGTAATACCTGAATTGAAGGGAAAAATGGACGGTCTGGCGATACGGGTTCCTACCCCGGACGTTTCCATGACCGATCTGACCTGTAATCTCGAGAAAGAAGCCAGCGTGGAGGCCATAAATGCGGCTTTCAAGAAGGCCTCGGAAGGGTCACTGAAGGGTATATTGAGATATATGGATGAACCTCTGGTCTCCAAAGACTTCTGCGGTTCTGTCCATTCCTGTATCGTGGATTCCGCGTTGACGAAGGTAATAGACGGCAAGTTCGCAAAGGTAATGGGCTGGTATGACAATGAATGGGCCTATTCCTGCAGGGTAGTAGACCTGGTGGACTATATTGTTGCAAAAGGGCTTTAATCCCCATAAGCGCTGTGTACCGGCGAAGCATTGGCTTCGCCGGAAAATAGAAGGAGCCGCGGGCGCCTGTCCTGAGCATTGTCGAAGGATTAGCCCGAGGGGCTCCACGGTGTAAAACGCAGCAGAGTTATCTTTGTAAGCCCTGGTTTTTGTTAAGCGAACGCAAGGGCCGCAGTCTAATGACTGCGGCCCTTCTTTGTTGTTAGTTAAAGCAAAAGCAAGATCAGGAGGTGGTTTTCCCGAGTATGTATATGTTAAACTTAATTATAGCGCTATAAAGAAAGTCCTGCCTTACAGAAGTCTTGGGTCTTATGGCCCGGTTTTTTTTGACGACCACGGAAGGAACAAGTTTCCGCTCATTTAAGGACGGGAACTAAACGATTTCCCGGAAGACCGCCTATTGCGCCGAGCGGAGCCGGGGTTTTGTGGCGTCAAGGAGATAAGTGCAGCGGCTTTTATTGGTACTGTTTATAGTTGTTTCTCACGTTCTCAGTCCTGCCGAGAGGGCGGCTATGGCTTGGGGGACTTCCGGTTTCAGTACCAGCCAGTCTCCCGTCATAGAACAATCTACGGATAACGGCGGCAACTGGAGCGCCGCTTCTTATCTTTCCCCCGACTCACTTCTCGTCGTTCAACAGTCCGATTACTTTTCTTTCTGTCCGCCCCAACTGGACCAGGCCGCATTCTTATCAATTCATTCCGCCGATATACGCAATACTCTAGACAGCAGCGAGTTCTCCCAGTTCTATATGAAGCTTCCCCAATCAACAAAGTCCTTCTGGCAGGAGACATTCGGGGAATCCCCAAAGATGTGGTCCGCCCTCAGCATAAAATCAATAGACAATATAGATCCCGATGAGGGCGTATACGCGTTCACTTCAGACAAAACACTTTATTTGAACAGCGCGGTTTTCAATAATTCTTCGCTCGCGTCCATTATTTACGTGTATGAAAAGGCCATAGCGCAGAAAGGCTATACTAATGAGCAGGCGATGCTGCTGGCGGAGAAATACGCGCAATGGGAGATCAAGTCTGCCGGTGACGACAAGTTGGCAGGTGAGTTGAAAGCCAATTATGAAGAAATGATCTCGGTGGATCTCCCCGGCGCTTTGAAACAGACTATCGTGGATGCATTTTTCGACCGGGAGATAATCCTGGATAACGCATATTCATATCTTTCCGTGGACCAAGCCGCCGGCTGGATGTTTACCGGGACAGCCTCTTCCGGAGGGGAAGATAACGGGGAAAAGGCCGCGTATTTGTGCGGGTTAAGCGATACGGACCTGGTCTCTTTATTCGCATTGCTTCCCGATACTGCGCAGGCTTATTCTAACGCGTATTCTTTGCTTGCCGTGGTCGCCGGGCAGGAAGGCGGTGAAGTTAAA
>CAZAVF010000129.1:0-749 GCA_964488935.1 uncultured Planctomycetales bacterium
TAAACTGGTTGATAAAGGTGTGCTTACCGCAGGGGAGGCGCGGCAGATAGCAGCCGAGACCAAGGAGGACGTCCGCACAGAGGTCGCGGCCGGCAAGTCGGACACCCTGCCGAAATGGGTGCAGAATACGAAATTGAGAGGTGATTTCCGCCTGCGCTATCAAATGGACCATGCCAAGAGTTCTAATAATCAAACAAAGAACAGGCAGCGCGGACGCATCAGGGCGCGCCTGGGGCTTGAATCGAAAGTGAATGAGAAACTGCTCGTGGCGGTTGGGATGGCCACCGGCTTGAACGAATATACGACGTCCAACAAAGACACCATTCGTTCCACCAACCAGACGCTCGGCGCTTCCTGGTCAAAGAAGCCGTTTAACCTGGATTACGCCTACGCTAAATACACCCCGATGTCCGGATTCGCGGTGATCGGCGGAAAAATGCTGCTTAAGGACGCAATTTGGGAGCCGGGCGACTTGATGTGGGATACCGATATTACCCCGGAAGGGGTGGCTTTTGATTTCGCCGGGAACGTAAACAGCGATATGAGCGTTTTCCTGAAGAGCGGTTTCTTCCTGCTTGAAGAGATCAGCTCCAGCAATGACGACCCGTATTCCATACATATCCAGCCCGGTATGGATATGAAGATCGCCGACGGTATCTCTCTGCGCGCTTCGGTGGCGGCAGACTATTTCCGGGTGCGCGATTTCACTCTAAAAGGCAGTTCGGTGAGCAACACCGGATCGTATAAGA
>CAZAVF010000129.1:759-2771 GCA_964488935.1 uncultured Planctomycetales bacterium
AAACTACACCAATATAATGCCCGCCCTTGAATTGAAATTCAGCGATCCTTTCAAGGCGTTCCATATAAACGTGCCGCAGTTAAGACTCTTCGGAGAGTACGTCAGGAACTTCGCGGACATCGATCCTTATACCGGCAAGAGCGGCTATATGCTCGGCTTCGGCCTCGGCGTCGACAAGGTCGCCAAATTCGGAGACTGGGTGTTGAAATATAACTATGCCAGGCTGGAAAAGAACGCCGTGCTTGACATCCTGCCGGATTCCGACCGTTACGAGGGGAAGACCAATATCCGCGCGCACGAGATCGCGCTCGATTTCGGATTGGGCGAGAATACCTGGCTTGGCCTCGACGTTTACAGGGCGCAGTTGTTGACTGTCCCAAGAGCACCTTCCACGGTGGTGCAGGTCGACTGGAATATGAAGTTCTAAGTCCTGCTGAAGCGGGATGTCGGATAAAACGGACAACGAACATAATCAAGGAGGAAAAACAGATGAGAGTTCAGAAGTCAATCTTATGCGCCGCCGCGGCGATCTTTCTGGCGGCAGCGGCACCCTGTTACGCCGGCAAGGTAGTGGTGGAAGGCTCCACCACGGTATTGCCGATAGCCCAGCGCGCCGCGGAGGTCTTTATGGACGATAACCCGCAGGTGGAGATTTCGGTGCGGGGCGGAGGGTCCGGAGTCGGCATAGCTTCTTTGCTGGCCGGCACCTGCGATATCGCCGATTCGTCCCGTCCCATAAAGGAAAAGGAACTTGAAGACGCTGTGAGCCGCGGCAAAGACCCCAAGGCCAACGTAATCGCGATGGACGGAATAGCCGTGATAGTCAACCCGTCCAATCCCGTCAAGTCCCTGACTAAAAAACAGTTAAAGGATATTTATACGGGAAAGATATCTTCATGGTCTGCCTTGGGAGGCAGCGGTCCGATAGTGGCGGTTTCCCGGGACAGTTCCAGCGGGACCTTTGAAGCGTTCGGCGAGCTCGCCCTGGACAAGGAAAAGGTCAGGCCGGACGCGCTTATGGAGGCCTCCAACCAAGCCGTCGCCTCGGTCGTGGCCAAGACTCCGGGCGCGATAGGTTACGTCGGGATCGGCTACATAAACGATTCCGTCAAGGCGTTAGAGCTTAACGGCGTCTATCCTTCTAAAGAAACGGTTTTGCGCAACCGTTATGCGCTTTCCCGGCCGTTATTCATGTATACGAACGGCAAGCCTGACGGCGATTGCAAATCCTTTCTCGATTTCATCATGAGCAAACAAGGGCAGATTCTGGTGGAAAAAGAGGGTTACATCCCGCTGGGCGGATAGCCGGGCCACGTAAGGCAGTGTAAGTGCGAGTTTAGTATGTTACGGCAACGATGCCCTTGTCTCGGAATTACTCTCGGTTTTAAGACGTAACCGTGACCGAGAACCGAAACGGGCTTCGTTACCTTAGCCGTTGCCGATATTAAAGCTCGTCTATCGTTTATCGGTTACGATGCCGGTATCGTCAATCGTTTAACGTCTTTCGGCTTTAAGACGTCCCCGTGACCGAAAACCGAAACGGGCTTCGTTACCTTAGCCGTTGCCGAATTAAGTATTGTGTCCCCGGAAGAAGATTTACTATGAAAGGATTATTCTCCAAAGAAAGCGTTTACGCCTCTATCTTCGGCATACTGGCCTTTGCCTGTTTGTTCTTTCTGGCGGGAATAACCCTGGTACTTTTTAAAGAAGGACTGCCGTTGTTTGCCAAGGTAAGCCCATGGGATTTCCTTGCCGGGACCGCGTGGTATCCCACGCACGAGGACTCCGAATTCGGGATCCTGCCGCTGCTGGCCGGTTCGTTATGGGTTACCGCGGGAGCGATGCTGGTCTGTCTTCCTCTGGGCATAGGCAGCGCCCTTTATATAAACGAGATCGCCGGCAATACCCAGAAGGCGGTGTTGAAACCGCTGGTGGAATTGCTGGCGGGTATCCCTTCCATAGTTTTCGGTTTTTTCGGGATGGTGGTGGTCGCGCCGTTCCTGCAGAGGCTG
>CAZAVF010000130.1:0-2761 GCA_964488935.1 uncultured Planctomycetales bacterium
GGATCAACAACGCGGTGTTCGACGATACTGCCCTTCTTGCGGACGTTCTTTACCACGAAGAGGCGGAGTCGGACTACCTCGCCGGCATCGCCGCTCCCACCGAGGAAGATCATATTGAAGCCCACTGGCAGGCAAGGACCCGGGAAGCGTCTTTTATAGAGGGATACGCGGAAATCCTGGCTTCGTATTCCGCGGAGCATCCCGGAGAGTTCTCGGTTAAGACAGACGCGCAGTTCGATGATTTGAAGGGTTCAGACATCATTTACATGAATAAGGACAACGGCGAAGACGGGACCGTCCCCGGACTGGTGTATTTCGCCGGCGGCGGGGTAGTAATTTGGGTGGAGCTGGACGATGCTCTCGGTGTGGGACCTGTTTGCGGCAGCAGCGTGGATAATATACATATAGACAGCCGGGAGACGTTCGAGGCCGGCTTTACCGGAAGGGTGCTCGCCGGTTCGGCCCAGGGGGAAACCGCGGTGGAAGCTATCCGGGGCTTCCGGATCGACGATATCGTTTCCGCCGTTCAGCGTATAGGCACGGAGACGGTCAGGGAAAACGAGTTTTTGTTCGATTATTACGAGGACAGCCCGGGATTCTTATGGAGCCTGCTTAACCTTTGCAACTCCCCCGAGGAGGTCGCGCCGGCGCTTATGCTTGGGATCTTCTCCGGCGGGATGACTTCTTTCGAGACGCTGGAATCGCAGATGAAGGTTCTAAATTCCTTTTCCGACAGCAGCAAGAAAGAACTGTTGATAGATACCGTGAATTTCTATTATAGAGTCAAAGACGGCAGGGTCATTCAGAATGTAAGGGATGGCTATGAACGGTTCATGGAGAATGCCGGGTATGCAATGGTGTCCGGGATGGACACGCGGGAAGCTTCGGCAACGATCTCCGCCCTGCCGCAGGAAGCGGCCGTGTCGCTTCTCGATAAAATGGAGGCGCAAAGGCAGGCGGATATCCTGGGAGAGATGACCGCGTCGGGAAAAGACGGCGCGGCCGGAGTGGTCTCTCTATTCAATGCCCTGTGCCCGGAAGTAGAGAGCGGCATGGCTTTGATGAAACTAATGGACAAGGACTCCAGGCAGTTCATCTTCTCCAATTTCGACGACGCGACGCTTACCGAGTATCTTGAGTCCATGGGAGATCCTCTGTCTGGAGACATCTCAATTAAGCTGCCCGCAGACGGCACCGGCTTGAGCATATGGAACGGGGACGGGGAATTGATAGGCGGTATTGAAGACGCCGCGGTAGTCCGCGACGGGGAAGACAAATTTGTCGGGCTGCTGTTCGAGAACAGGGTAAAGGCGAGCGAGGATGAGGAGTCCGGGTACAGCTTTATACGCATGGATTATGACTCTTTAAGTCTCGGTAAGGCGGAGATTATTCCCGGCTATGTGGCTTTTTCGGCTATTTTTACTTTTAATAAGGAGGAGATAACCCCGGTATATCAGGATGAGGGTTACCGCTCCCGGGTGACAGTTACCACGCGAGATCTCAGCGCCGCGGAGTATATACGCGTTGCGGTAACGTCTCCGGAGGGCGGGGCTATCGATGTGAGGGTTCCCCTTAACAGCGGATATGACATAAGGGAAAGCGAATATTACTATTTCGGCGCCGGAGAGCATATCATCGAGATCCCGGTCAGCGATATCCTGAATGACGGGGAGGTGATGGAGGGCGTGGGGATCCTGTGCTCTTCCCGTTCCATCACGGTCGAGTCGGTAACAGTGGGTAAATATGCCGAAGGCGGTTCTTTGCCGATAGACGGGATTGGACCGTCCTCCGTCTCTCAAGAGAAAGTAAAACTAGCCGTTGGTAATGACGGCGGGCTGCTGTCTCTCGACGAGAGACAGGAACGGCAAGTTTCCGAGATAGAGAATATTCATATAAGCTCCAGCCGGTTCACCGAGGGCGACGAGAAGATACTGGTTGATAACAGCAACAACAGGTTCAACGGCGGGGGGAACGACGGCAGGCCGTTGGCAGTCCTCATCTATCCTACTCTGGACACCGACGAGGAGAAAAAAGCGTTTGAGGCCGCAAATCTTAAGAACGCCGTCCATTCTCTTATAGAGCACGGCTACGACGTGCAATATTTCATCGCGCCCGATGTTCAGCATGTCGCCGATACTCTTAAAGAGGCCACTCGGGAGGAAAAAGCATCCGTTATCATGTTCTGCGGACACGGTTCGCAGCAAGGCCTGACGCTGTCGGTATTCGATATTGTAACCAATCCGGTGGATAATACGCTGGGTACCGGGTATGAGGAAAGGTTGCTGGCGCAGTCCGGCGCAGGCGGATGCCTGGCGGACGGCGGAAAAGTCATCCTGGTGAGCTGTTCGACAGGCAAAGGCGGATTAGAGGCCGACAATCTTGTGAATTCGATGTCAAGGATATTCCCCCAGGCTTCATTGGTCATCGGCCCGGAGGTGGATACTAATATCAAGGAAATAGTATACGAGGGGGATGAAATAAAAACGGTGTTGTATGCCGAGGGATCGTCTTACGACGCAGCGGAGGCCAAGGCCCTTGCGGAATCCCCCTGCGGAGTGGAGGCCGCGTATGAGTACCTGCAGGCGCGGGGTAAAGAGGCGGGGATCGCCGAAGTGAGGGAGCAGTTTGAATCGAAGAACTACCTTGACGGCAGCGGGAGCAGCACGTTGACCGGGATCCAGAAGACGCTGGCGGCCTATGGCGAGACCGTATACGCGGAATCGTTCACGGACAAGGGCCTGCTGAAAGAGGGGATGATAGC
>CAZAVF010000131.1:0-2642 GCA_964488935.1 uncultured Planctomycetales bacterium
ATGCAGACGTTCAGGAAACTGCCGACGATGGCGCCGAAAACGAAGAAAACCAAAGGAACGATCATAAACCGGCCGCCTTTTCCAATGCCTTGCGCATTACATCCACCGGCGCCCTGCCGCCGGTCCAGAACTCGAAGGCCGCCGCCCCCTGGTGCAAAAGCATCCCCAGTCCTCCGGAAGCGGCGAGCCCGGCCGCGCGGGCGTCCTCCAGCAGACGCGTGGGACGGTTATAGACGATGTCGTAAACCGCCGTGCCTTTTCTCAGCCATTCCCTTTTGACCGGGCTGGGATCGCCCTCCCTCATCCCGAGCGGAGAAGCGTTCACCAGGAGATCGCATTCTTCAAGCCGGGATGATATATCCTGCTCCGCTATAAAAGTGATTATTTCTTCGCCCTTCCCGTTCAGCATCCTGTCAATGCCGTTGCCGTCGGAAGCGAATTGCTTCGCGGCATTCCCCCGGGATTGCGGATTATTCTCATATATATATATCTTCTCCGCCCTATCAGCTTCCCAGGTAAGCCCGGCGATGATCGCCCTGCCCGCCCCGCCGCATCCGATAAGCATCACATTTTTCCCTTTCGGGAAGGAACCGAGGTCCTCCTTTAAAGACAGCAGGAACCCCAGGACATCGGTATTGCGGTAACTGATCATCCCGTCCCGGTTCTTGACGGTGTTTACCGCCCCGGAGACGCGCACATAATAAAGTTCGTTGTCTGCCGCCGGCTGCCCCGGGTATTTCTTCTCTAATATCTCTTTTACGGCTATTTTATGAGGGATGGTGACGTTGAAACCAGAAAGATCAACCGGTTTGTATTGCCTGCTCCCGGAAGTATCGCTGAAAGAATAAGCCGGATCATCCAGGAATGCAGGGATATCCTGCGGCGGGATCTCGAAAAGACTGTAGGAAGCGGCTATGCCCAGTTCGCGGAAAGCGGCGTTGTGCATCGCCGGGGAAAGACTGTGTTTCACCGGATAACCGATCAGCCCGTAGTTCATCTCCTGCTCAGCCGGTTTATGGCGTCGAGATAGGCTTTTATAGCCGCTTCGATGATATCGGTGCTGGCGCCGCGTCCGTTTACGATCCCGGACCCGGCTTTCAAATTGAGCGTGGCCTGGCCGAGCGCGTCCTTGCCGGAAGTGACCGACTCCAGGCGAAAATCCTGCAGCCTCGCTTTCAGCTTCGTGATCTTGTCTATTGCCTTGAAACAGCTGTCGACCGGGCCGTCTCCCGAGGCCTGCCCGCGCAGCAGACGCCCGTTCTTCTTAAGGCGCACCACGGCCACAGGCGTGGACGCGCTGCCGCAGGACACATCGAAACCCTGAAACTCCCACAGCGGCTTGACCTGCCGGAGCTCGTCATCCACTATGATGCGCAGATCGTCGTCGTATATCTCCTTCTTCTTATCGGTCAACTGCTTGAACCGCGCGAACGCGCTGTCGAGCTCTTTGACGGAAAGCCGGAACCCCAGGGACTGCAGCCGTTCCCTCAACGCGTGGCGTCCCGAATGCTTCCCCAGGACGATCTCGCTGCCGGAAGCCCCGACTTCGGCCGGGTCCATGATCTCGTAGGTAGTCCTCTGTTTCAACACCGCGTCCTGATGTATGCCGGACTCGTGGCTGAAAGCGTTCTTCCCCACGATGGCTTTGTTGAGCGGGACCACGAAATCGGTGAGTTTGCTCACCAGTTTGGAGGCGTTCAATATTTCCTTTGTGTTTATCGAGGCTTGTAGACCGCTAAAAACGTCCTTCCTGGTCCTTAAAGCCATTACAATCTCTTCCAGGGAGGCGTTGCCGGCGCGTTCGCCTATGCCGTTGATAGTGCAATGCACCTGCCGCGCGCCCGCGGCTATCGCAGAAAGCGAATTGGCGGTGGCCATGCCCAGGTCGTCGTGGCAATGCGTGGAGATCACCGCTTTGTTTATGTTCGGGACGTTATCGAGTATACCTTCGATAAGGGACTTTATTTCTTCGGGGTAACTGTATCCCACCGTATCCGGTATATTGACCGTGCCCGCGCCGTTCTTTATCACCTCTTCTATCACCTTGTAAAGGAATTGCCGGTCGCTGCGGGTGGCGTCCTCGGGCGAGAACTCGATATCGGGACAAAGTTTTCTCGCCATGCGAGTGGACTTTACCGCCAGGTCCAGTATCTCATCCTCTTTTTTGTTGAACTTATACCGCAGATGTATCTTGGATGTGGCCAGGAAAAGATGCACGCGCGGCCGGCGGGCCTTCTTGACCGCCAGCGCGGCGTCCTCGATATCATTCCTGATGCACCTTGCCAGGGCGCAAACGGTCTTCTTTTTGATCGACGAGGCTATGCGCGCGACGGCCTGGAAATCATCCGGGCTGGCCACCGGGAAGCCGGCTTCGATAACGTCGACACCGAGCCTTTCCAGTTGGAAAGCCACCTCCAGCTTTTCCTTGGATGTCAACGAGCCTCCGGGGGCCTGTTCCCCGTCCCTTAACGTCGTGTCGAAGATTATGACCTTTTCCATCTTTCTTAAAATGTATTAAGTTGAGAGTATAGTGTGTTGTGTAAGTACTTAGAGCTCCACAAACAAGATTTGAATATCGCCTTTCGTGCCTCGTCTATCGTTAACTCTATACTCACGACTCACTACTCTATACTTTCTTACGC
>CAZAVF010000132.1:0-2612 GCA_964488935.1 uncultured Planctomycetales bacterium
ATGTTTGCGGATTATCTCGGCTATTCGGACGGACCGGGGGAAAAAAGTGAGGAAGTCCCCGCCGGCGAGCTTGCCCACCCAATGATGTCCGTAAACGTCGGAGGCGCAGTGCGTCAGCCAACCGGCCCAATAAGCGAGTTGTTTCATCTCGTCGCAATGGTCATCATTGCCGGAATAGTTTCTCCATTCCGCGCGGCACATATCTGCGAGCATCTGATGGAGGCAGGTGTAATGGCTCCTGTAATCGTCCCCTGCCTCCGGATCGAAGTTCCTGAATTCATGGGTAGGGGTCATGCAGGAAGGAAAATCCGGGGCAAAATCCGGGCCTACCGCCCCGGCGCGGAAATATTCCGGGTTGCCGGTGACGGCGCGAAAAATGTTGCGCCGCATCCTGCCCGTAAGCGCCCGCCGGTCGAGCAGATTGCGGAACCGGACCTCGTATTCGCCGGCCGCGTTCCTCGGGCAGCGTCTGATCTCGTCAAGGAGGATATTGGCGATCAGGATATGCGCCGTGCCTCCCCAGGCGTGGCATAACGTCATACGGGAGAAAAAACGGATACTACCTCGGAGCCTGCCCAGAGGGATGGCGAACAAGACTCGCCCGGCGATATCTTGTTCTTTTATCCATCCGAAATGGCGGCTGTCGGCGCTTTCCGCGTGATTGTCGCCTCGAAGGAAGAAAAAACGTTTGCCGCCCGAATAAGAGACCGCCGTTATCCTTTTTAAAACGTATCTTCCTCCGGCGGTCACTGCCGCAGCGACACACCCCGCGCCGATACCGGTGAACCTGAAGAACAATCTGTCGCAGACAAGGATGTCGCCGCCGCGGTAAAAAGGCAGCATAGACCTGCCGCAAACCCTGAATAAGGAAAAAGATTTGATACAGACGAGAGCGGCCGCGAAAACGGCCGCGGCCGATAAAACGGCACTCATAATTCACCGCCTTTTTTCGGGGACCCGGTTGGTTTTTCGCTGCAACAGCAACAGGTTACACCTTATCTGTCCCCGCGTCAAGTATCTCCGGGCGGCAACTATTTTTTTACGACGGAAGCATGCTGAATGACATAGCGTTCCTCGGCGCCGAGGAACCTCTCGATCTCCCCCGACCTTTCTACCGGAAGATGATCCGGGTGAAAGGTAGTGCGGAAATGATATTCCACTCCGGACGAACGCAGGAGAAGCATACTGCGCCTGACTTCGAAATCATCCGACTGTCCGCCGCATACGCGCGCATAATCCGGGCCGAAAGGGGCTTTGATATCCATCGCCACATAATCCGCGTAAGGCAGGGCCTCCGCCAGTTTCTCCGGGAAGGCGCCGTTTGTATCCAGCTTGACCAGATAACCCAGCGAACGCACCCTGCGCATTACTTCCGGCAGGTCTTCCTGCATAGTCGGTTCCCCTCCGCAGAAGACCACCCCGTCGAGAATACCGCGCCTTCTCTCCAGCAGCGACATTATCTTTTCCAGGGGCACGGTCTCTCCGTAAAGCTCCGGATAGACAAGACGGGGATTATGACAATACCGGCAACGGAAGGTGCAGCCGACGGTAAAAATCACCGCCGCCACCTTGCCGGGGTAATCTATGAGCGAAGACTCCAGGAACCCGCCGATCTTCATAATCTGTAGGCCTTCCTGGACTTGAACTCCTCTTTCTTGCCGTTGTTCCACTGGCCGACCGGCCTCAAGTACCCCACTATCCTGGAATATATCTCGCAGACCTTGCCGCAGCGCGGGCAGTTTTCGTGCCCGCCCGGCACGTATCCACAGTCCGGACAAACGCTGAAGGTGGGGGTGACGGAGAAATACGGCAGACGGTAATTGTCGCATATCTTCCTGATCAGACTCTTCAGGGAGGCGTGGTCGCGAATCTCCTCCCCGACGTAGATATGCACGACCGTTCCGCCGGTATATTTCGTCTGTATCTCGTCCTGCAGTTCGAGCATCTCGAAGACGTCGTCGGTATAATTGACCGGCAGATGGGTGGAATTCGTATAAAAAGGATGTTCTGCCCTGCCGATGGGACCGCCCTGCGCCAGCAGATCCGGATATTTCTTTTTGTCGATTTGCGCCAGGCGGTAAGACGTGCCTTCGGCCGGCGTGGCCTCAAGGTTATAGAAATTGCCGGTGGTATCCTGGAACTCCTGCAGTTTGCGGCGCATAAAATCCATGGTGCGCAGGGTGAAATCCCTGCCCTTCTCCCCGCCCACCCCTTCTCCCAGCAAGTTCAAGCAGGCCTCATTCATTCCAACTATGCCGATGGTGGAAAAATGGTTTTTCCAGAACTTCCCGGACCGTTCCTTGATGTTCCGCAGGTAAAATTTCATATAAGGGTAGAGGTTGTCGTTTGTGAACGCCTCCAGGGTCTTTCTCTTGATCTCCAGGCTTTTCATCGCCGTATCCATCAGCCCGCCCAGCCGGTCGAAGAAATCGTATTCTCCCGAGGAAAGAAATCCCAAACGCGGCATATTGACGGTGACCACGCCCACCGACCCGGTCAAAGGAGCGGAGCCGAAAAGCCCGCCGCCCCTGCGGCGCAGTTCGCGGTTGTCTATCCTCAACCTGCAGCACATGCTCCTGGCGTCCTCCGGCTTCATATCCGAGTGGATGAAA
>CAZAVF010000133.1:0-2592 GCA_964488935.1 uncultured Planctomycetales bacterium
GAGAAGCCGTGAGCGTCTATGGGACAAAAACGGCGTGCGATAAGGGCCTCTCCGGGGTCAACGCCTCCGAATATGATGCCGTGGTCTTTATCGGCGGTCCGGGCGCCGAATCCTTTTTTAATGACCCGGCGGCGCACAAGCTCGCGCGGGACACGGTTTCATCCGGGCGCATATTGGCAGCCATCTGCATTGCCCCGGTGATCTTAGCCAATGCCGGAGTGCTTAAAGGGCGCAAGGCAACGGTTTTTCCCGGAGAGGAAGGATTTCTCGTCTCCGGCGGAGCGCTTTATACCGCGAAAGCGGTGGAAAAGGACGGTAATATCATTACCGCCGACGGGCCGTCTTCCGCCTTGGAATTCGCCCGCGCGCTGGCAGAGGCTTTACGGTGAGCCTTAGCGAAGCGCAAGCGGCCGCCAGGCTGCTTAGAGATGGCTATAACGAACTGCCTTCCCAGAAGAAGAGAAACATCCTGTCCATATTCATGGGAGTGATCAGGGAGCCGATGCTGCTGCTTTTAGCGGGCGGGGGCCTTCTCTATTCCTTTTTGGGAGAACCCGGGGACGCCCTGATGCTGCTCAGTTTTGTTTTCGTAGTGATCGGCATCACCGTTTACCAGGAGAGAAAGACCGAGAAGACCCTGGATGCCTTGCGCAATCTTTCCAGCCCGCGCGCCCTGGTAATCAGGGACGGGAAGGAGCGGAGGATCGCCGGCAGAGAGGTCGCCGTGGGAGATACCATTGTCCTGCGCGAAGGCGACAGGGTGCCGGCCGACGCCAGGGTAGTTTCGTGCTCCGGCCTGTCGCTCGACGAGTCTCTTCTTACAGGTGAATCGGTTCCGGCGCGCAAACGGGAATGGGATGTTTCTTCCGACGGGGATAAAGACGCGGCCCCGGGAGGGGACGATTTACCGTTTGTTTATTCCGGCACGCTGGTGGTGGGCGGGCACGGCATCGCCGAGGTCTATTTCACCGGGATAAACACCAGAATGGGCAGAATCGGCCGGGCTCTGCAGTCAATCCGCGGTGAAAAGACTCTCCTGCAGAAAGAGACCTCCCGCATCGTGCGCGTTTTTTTTCTGGCCGGAATGGTCCTTTGTTCCCTGGTGATAATTCTTTACGGATTGACCAGGGATGACTGGCCGGGCGGCATACTGGCCGGTTTGACGCTGGGCATGGCGGTCTTGCCCGAAGAATTCCCGGTGGTGCTGGTTATTTTTCTTACTCTCGGCGCCTGGCGCATCTCGCGTAATAACGTGCTTACCAGGCGCGCGGCCGCCATAGAAACTCTTGGCGCCGCCAGTGTTCTTTGCGTGGACAAAACCGGGACGCTCACGCTCAATTCGGCGGAATTAAGCGGTTTATTTGCCTCCGGGGCGTATTTCTGGCCGCGGGGAGAAAAAGGCGTCCTGCCCGATAAATTCCATGACGTCCTGGAATACGGGATCCTGGCCGGACAGAAGGATCCTTTTGACCCTATCGAGAAGGCGCTGAAACGGGCCGGAGAATTGTACCTCGCCGGCAGTGAACATATACATAACAACTGGACGCTGGTAAAAGAATATCCGCTTTCCAAAGAACTCTTTGCCCTTTCGCATGTCTGGGAATCGCCGGACAGAAAAAATTACATAATCGCCGCCAAGGGGTCGCCGGAGGCGGTCGCCGATCTCTGCCATTTAAGCGGGGAGGCCAGGCGGAAACTTTCCGGGCATATTGAAACCCTGGCCGGAAAAAGCCTGCGCGTGCTGGGAGTGGCGAGAGCCGCCTTTCGCAAGACGGAGCTTCCGGAGGAACAGCATGACTTTATTTTCGAATTCATGGGGCTTCTTGGGTTCAGCGATCCGGTGCGTCCCGCCGTGCCGCGGGCGATAAAAGAGGCTTATGAGGCCGGGATACGCGTGATCATGATCACAGGCGACTATCCCGGGACCGCGGTCAATATCGCTTCACAGATCGGCCTGAAGAACCCGGGGGAATATATCACCGGGCAGGAACTGGCAACGCTGTCTTCCGACGAACTGAAGGTCAAGATCAGGAATATCAACATATTCCCCCGGATGGTCCCGGAACAGAAAATGGCGGTCATTGACGCCCTCAAGGCCAACGGCGAGGTGGTGGCGATGACCGGCGACGGTGTCAACGATGCCCCGGCCCTAAAGTCCGCGCACATCGGCATCGCCATGGGAAAACACGGCACGGACGTCGCCAGAGAGGCCTCGGCGCTGGTCCTGCTGGACGACGATTTCTCTTCCATCGTTGACGCCGTGGGCATGGGGCGCAGGATCTTTTTTAACCTGAAGAAAGCGGTCGCTTACATCTTCGCCGTGCATATACCGGTGGCGGGTATGGCTTTTCTTCCGGTGTTCCTTCATATGCCCATAGTATTACTGCCCGCGCACATCGCTTTCCTCGAGTTGATCATAGACCCGGCCTGTTCCACGGTCTTTGAGTCGCATTCCCCCAGGCCGGGGAATATGAAAGTCCCGCCGCGCAGGCTGGAGGAGCCTTTGTTCGACAGGCGGACCCTGGTATTCAGCATTCTCCAGGGGCTTGGAGTTCTCGCCGTCGTCTTCGCTCTTTACATTTACGCTTTGCG
>CAZAVF010000134.1:0-2583 GCA_964488935.1 uncultured Planctomycetales bacterium
GTATATTTTCGGGGCATCGGACGTTAAAGCGGCCATAGAAAGGATAAGAAATGCAGAATAAGGAGATCAAGTTCGGGACCGACGGATGGAGAGGCATCATCAGCGACAATTTCACTTTCGCCAACGTGCGCAAAGTGGCGCGGGCGATAGCGGTATATTACAACAGGCTTTCCGGCGGAAAAACGGCGATCGCCGTGGGATACGACACCCGGTTCCTTTCCGAACGTTACGCCGCGGCGGCTGCGGAGGTCTTGTCGGACAACGGTGTTAACGTGGTGATCTCGGACCGCGCCGTGCCCACTCCCACCCTGAGCTATGCGGTCAAGAAACGCGGGCTCACCGCCGGCGTGATGATCACCGCCAGCCATAATCCCGCCGCTTACAACGGCATCAAGATAAAGACCGCCGCCGGCGGAGCCGCCGGTGTGGAGGTTACCTCGGAAGTGGAGAGGATACTGGAGCAGCCTGAGAAATGCTGCTCCGGCGCAAAAGGGAAGATAGAGGAGAAGGATTTCACCGGGGATTACGTCGCTTTTCTGCGCAAGTACGTTGACCTGGGGCTGTTCAAGAAAAAGAAGTTCAAGGTGGTGATGGATCCCATGCACGGCAGCGGCAACGGTTTCATCGCCGACGTCCTGAAAGGGACAGCCGTAGAGCTGCAGTTCCTGCGCAGGGAAGTGAATCCTTCCTTCGAGGGGTTGAGGCCGGAACCGGTCCTGGAGAACCTGCTCGGCACGCAGAAATACATAAAGCAGGGCAAATTCGACCTGGGGCTGGTGCTGGACGGGGACGCCGACCGCATCGCCGCCTTTGCCGGCAGCGGGGAGTTCATCATCCCGCAGAAAGTCCTTGCCCTGCTGGTGCTGCATCTGATACAGGACCGCGGAATGAGCGGCGGGGTGGTCAAGACCATAGTGGGCACAAATCTGATGGACAACGTTTGCTCGGCCCTGGACCTCAAGCTTTACGAGACCCCGGTCGGCTTCAAGTATATATCGGAACTGATGCTGAAAGAAGATATACTGGTGGGAGGGGAAGAGGCCGGCGGGATGGGATTCAAGAATTACATCCCGGAAAGGGACGGGACCCTGGCCGGACTGCTTCTGCTTGAGATGATGGCCTGCCGGAAAAAGAACATGCTCGCCATTCTGCAGGAAATGGAAAAAGAATACGGCCGTTATTATTATCTGCGCGACGACATGAAGCTGGAGAGCGGACTGGACGTGGACGTGATGCGTTTCAAATCCACCGGCAGCCTTTTGGGGAAGAAGGTCGTCCAGACCAAGGATTACGACGGCTTGAAACTGATCTGCGAAGACGGCAGCTGGCTTATGTTCAGGGGGTCGGGGACAGAGCCGATAATGCGCATCTACGCCGAGGCCAAAAGCCTGAAGCGGTCAAAAGAACTCCTGGGAGAAGGCCGCAGGATGATCCTTTCGGAATAAGATGATATACAGTGTCTGCCGGCTCTTGAGCCACTGGTTCCTCGTGGTCTTCTTCAGGATCAGGGCTTTCGGCCTGGAAAACGTCCCGTCCGGCGGGGGGTTCCTCCTGGCCTGCAACCACGAGAGTTATCTGGATCCAATGGCCGCGGGGTCGTGCGTCCTTCGCCCGGTGCATTATATGGCCAAGGATTCGCTTTTCCGGGGTCCTTTTATAGGGGCTTTTTTGCGCAGCGTGCACGCGTTCCCGGTGCGCCGGGACACGGGCGATACCGGGGCTTTAAGATCGGCGATCAGACTGGTGAGGAAGGGGGAAGGGTTGTTGCTTTTCCCGGGCGGCACCCGCGGAGCCCGCAGCGCGCAGCCGGGGATCGGTTTCCTGGCGGCCAAACTCGGCGTCCCGGTCGTGCCGGTTTTTATCTCGGGAACGGATATCGCTTTCCCCAGGGGGGCGAAGTTCTTCCGCCCGGCGAGGGTCACGGTCAGGTACGGCAGGCCTTTGACAGTCGATCCGGCTCTTCCGTACCGGCAGACAGCCGATCTCATAATGGCGGAGATCCGGAGACTGGAATGAGACGACGCCCGGCCGTGAAGATCGTCATCGCGCAGAACACCGGTTTTTGCAAGGGCGTGAAGCGGGCCGTGCAGATCGCGGAAAGGACGCTGGCGGAAAATCCCGGCAGGGAAGTATATTCCCTTGGCCCGGTGATCCATAACCCGGAGGCCATGCGTAAACTCTCCGGGCTGGGTTTGAAGGTCGCAAAATCGGTTGCGGGCATACCGCCGCGGTCGGTCCTTATACTGCCGTCGCACGGCACGCCGGAGAGCGTGATAACGGTCGCGTCCGGGAAAGGCCTCAAGCTGGTGGACGTCACCTGCCCGCACGTCGCTTCGGTGAAAAGGATATGCCGGGACCTGTGCGCGCGCGGGCGGAGAGTGGTGATCATCGGTGAAGCGGAGCACGCCGAGATCAAGGCGTTGAAGGATTCGGCTCCCGGCTGTATCATAATCGAGAGCGAAGAGCAGGTGCCGGAAGGCATTTTTTCTTCCGGCAAGATAGGCATCATTTCCCAGACGACCCAGTCTAAAGACAGGTTCCTGGGGATTGTGGGCGTGATCCTGAAGAAAAATCCGTTGGTAA
>CAZAVF010000135.1:0-2563 GCA_964488935.1 uncultured Planctomycetales bacterium
GCTTTTCTCGCCGCGTCCGACGCCGCGACCTGCGCGGCAAAAGGGGTCGCTTTCTTGGAGCCGGAATATCCTACCACGCCGGGAGTGGACCATACAAGAACATTGCCCTGTTTATCGGTTATGGTCACCACCGTGTTGTTGAAGCTGGCCTGAATATGGGCGACACCGGCAGTAATACCTCTGGCGGCTTTCTTTTTCTTCGCCTTATCCCTCGTAGACATAATCCCGCATCCTCCTCGTTCGTTATTTCTTGCCGGTTTCCGGTTTCTTTATGATCATACCGCTGCCTTTTTTGGGGCCTTTTCTCGTCCTGGCATTGGTCTTGGTGCGCTGTCCGCGTACCGGCAGTCCCTTCTTGTGGCGCATCCCCCTCCAGCTGCCTATATCCATGAGCCTTTTTATGTTCTGGGATATGTCGCGCCTCAGGTCGCCTTCGACCTTGTAGGAACTCTTCTGCAGGGCGTTGGTGATGCGCGAGATCTCTTCCTCGTTAAGGTCCCTCGCCCTTTTAAGGGGACTGATGCCCACTTCCTCGAGTATCTTCCTGGCCAGAAAGGGCCCGACACCGTAGAGATAGGTCAACGATACGTCTATCCTTTTTTCCTTTGGAATATCTACGCCTATTATCCTTGGCACTTCCGTTCTCCTTTCACAAAAGCCGCGCGGGGCCCGGACTTCCCTTTATCCCTGGCGCTGTTTATGCTTGGAATTGGAACACAAAACCCTGATCACGCCCCGTCTTTTTATGATCTTGCATTTATCGCAAATCTTCCTTACCGATGACTTGACTTTCACTTTTAACCCCCTCTTCAAACACCCTCTATTTGGACCTGAAAGTTATGCGCCCGCGGCTCAGGTCATAAGGAGAAAGCTCGAGTTTTACCTTGTCCCCGGGGAGTATACGTATAAAATGCATGCGCATCTTTCCCGAAACATGGGCGAGCACCAAATGCCCGTTATCCAGCTGTACCCTGAACATGGCGTTAGGCAGGGCTTCCTGCACGATCCCTTCTGTCTCTACAAGATCTTCCTTGGGCATGTCTACGTTCCTCCCCTGCCGGTCAGGATCTCCGGACCCCGTTCAGTCACCGCTACCGTATGCTCGAAGTGGGCGGACGGCAGCCTGTCCCCGGTAACGGCGGTCCAGCCGTTCTCCAGCACCTCAGACCGCCATGTGCCCATGTTAACCATGGGTTCGATGGCAAGAACCATTCCTTCCTTAAGCAGCGGCCCCCTGCCCGGCATCCCGTAGTTAGGCACTTCCGGCTCTTCATGCAGCTGCCGGCCTATTCCGTGCCCCACGAATTCCCTGACGACGGAGAAACCGCTGTTCTCGACAAATTTCTGTATGGCGTGCGACACGTCGCCCAGACGGCAGTCGGCCACCGCTTTTTGTATACCCTCGTAAAGTGCCTGCCTTGTCACGTCCACCAGCCTGGCCATCTCCGGGAGCGGGGTGCCGGCTATCACGGTGATCGCCGCATCCGAGAAGTACCCGCGGTAATTTACGCCCAGGTCTATGCTGACGTTGTCCCCGTCCTTTATCATCCTGTCGCCGGGGATCCCGTGCACTATCTCTTCATTGACCGATACGCAGGCGACCGAGGGAAAGCCGCGGTATCCTTTAAAAGCCGGCAATACCTTCCTGCGGGATATCAATTCCTCCGCCGTTTTGTCTATCTCGGCGGTGGTGATGCCCGGCACTACCGATCTCTCCAGCTCAAAAAGGACCTCCGCGAGTATCCTTCCGGATTCGCGCAGCATCTCGAGGTCATTTTTTGACTTTAACGGGATCATCGTTCTTCCGCACCAGGTCTATGATCTTGTCCAGAACGGCCAACGCCTCCCCGTCCGCTTCCAGACGGCTCAGTATCCCCCTGGCGGAGTAGTAATCTATGACAGGGGCCGATTCCTTGTTGTAAACTTCCAGCCGGCGCCTAATGGTCTCTTCCTTGTCGTCGGCGCGCTGATAAAGCGGCGAGGAACAGGCATCGCAGACCATCGTCTTCCTGGGCGGCATGTTCGTCGCGTGGTAATTGGCGCCGCATTTGGTGCAAACCAGCCTCCCGGAAAGCCTCTGCACGATCACTTCCTCGCTGGTATCGAGGTAGATGGCCATGCCTATGTCCAAGCCGGGCCCGGAAAGTATACCGTCGAGCGTCTCGGCCTGCGCGGTGTTGCGCGGATAACCGTCCAGGATGAAACCGCCTTTCACGTCCTCCTGCTCGAAACGCCCGGTGAGCATCCTTGTCACCAGCTCGTCCGGCACCAGCAGCCCCTTATCCATATAAGATTTGGCTTCGCGCCCGAGTTCCGTATTGTCAGTTACGTTCTTGCGCAGCAGGTCGCCGGTCGAGATATGCGGCACGCCCAGTCTTTCCGCGAGCCTTTTCGACTGCGTTCCTTTACCGGCGCCCGGAGGGCCCAAGAGGACGATATTCATTTATCTTCTTCCTTTTATGCGGCCGCCTTTGATGAAACCGTCGTAATGATGCATTATCAAATGCGACTCTATCTGTTTGACCGTATCCAGCATTACCCCCACGATAATCAGGATACCGGT
>CAZAVF010000136.1:0-2557 GCA_964488935.1 uncultured Planctomycetales bacterium
GGAGCCTGGAAGTGCTGGCGATCAACGGCGACGGCTGCGACCAGGAGATACTGTCGGAAGCGGGGATATCCCGCGCCGACGTGGTGGCCGCGGTCACCGGCGACGACGAAGACAACCTTATCATCTGCCAGCTGGCCAAAGAACGTTTCGGCGTGCACCGGACCGTCGGCCGGGTCAACGACCCGGACAACGAGTCCACTTTCTTCAAGCTCGGGGTGGACGTCCCGGTGGACGCGACGAAGATCATCGCCAAGATCATAGAGGAGGAGGTCTCCTTCTCCGATTTCGTGAACCTGATGAGTTTCAAACGCGGAAAACTCGCCCTTGTGCGCGTCGACCTCCCGGGGGACTCCCCGGTCATCAATAAACAGGTCAGCCAGCTCCAACTGCCCGCCGATTCCGTCCTGGTTTCCATTTTGAGAAAAGAGGAGGTCATCGTTCCCAGGGGTACCACCGTCCTGCAGCCCGGGGACGACGTCATCGCCATCACCGCGATAGGGAATGAACCCCAGCTGCTGAGGCTCCTTGCCGGGAAGCTCTGATAACGGGAGGGATTCGTTCATATGGAAAGCAAGAATAAAATCTTCAACAGCATGCTGGGGATCGCCTGGGAGGTTTCCTACGCCTTCGCCATTATGCTGGCCGCGGCGGTCGTATGCGCGGCAGTGCTGTTGATAAAGATATGATCCTGCGCCCGCGAGCCGACGATATCGCGATCATCGGGTATCATCTTTCCAAGATAATACTCGGTCTCGGCCTGACCATGCTGCTGCCGCTGGGGTGCGCCTTCCTCTGCGGGGAACGCGGCCCCTTCTTCGATTTCCTCATAACGATAGAGATTGTTTTCGTTTCCGGACTGCTGATGATGCAGGTCTGCCGCGCCGTCTATGAGTCCGGCAGGAAGAAGGCCCCGGCATAC
This sequence comes from uncultured Planctomycetales bacterium, assembly GCA_964488935.1. Taxonomy (GTDB): domain Bacteria; phylum Omnitrophota; class Gorgyraeia; order Gygaellales; family Profunditerraquicolaceae; genus Undivivens. The sequence goes on from CAZAVF010000136.1 coordinate 920, forward strand.
GAGAGGAATATCGATTCGCTCGACCCCAACTGGATGCACGGGATGATCATGGTCGCCCTGTCCTGGCTGGCCGCGATGGTCCTCGGCGCGGTGCCTTTATGGCTGAGCGGCCACTGGGTCTCTTTTATCGACGCCTGTTTCGAGAGCATGTCCGGCTTCGCGACCACCGGGCTGTCCCTGGCGCAGGACCTCGACCATCTTTCCCTGACGCACAATCTCTGGCGCCACCTTATAATGTTCATCGGCGGGCAGGGGATCGTGGTCGTCGCGCTTTCGTTTTTCGTCAAAGGTTTCTCCGGGGCGTTCCGCATGTATGTCGGGGAGGCGCGCGACGAGAGGGTCCTGCCGAACGTGATCAACACCGCGCGGTTCATCTGGGGCGTCAGCCTTACTTATCTTATGCTGGGCACCGCCGCGCTCTGGGCGGCCGGCATAAGCAGCGGGATGGAACCGGGGCGCGCTTTGTTCCACGGCGCCTGCATTTTTATGACGGCGTTCGACACCGGCGGTTTCGCCCCCCAGTCTCAGAACATGCTGTATTACCATAATTACGGCATGGAGATCATCACCGCGGTCTTGATGGTCCTGGGCGCGATAAATTTCAGGCTGCATTACCACTTGTGGACCGGCAACCGCCGCGAGCTGCTGCGCAATATCGAGATGAGGGTTCTGTTCGTGAGCATCCTGGCGACCTTTATCGTCACCGCGGTCGGGCTCAAGACCGGGGGTTCGTCTTATGCCTCCGGAGGGTTCCTTGTCCTGTTAAGAAAAGGTTTTTACCAGCTTCTATCCGGTCATACCGGCACCGGGTTCATGACCGTTTACGCCGAGCAGGTCGGCAAGGAATGGAGCGATCTCGCCCTGGTCGGAATGATCTGCGCCATGGCCCTGGGCGGCGCCGTCTCTTCCACCACGGGCGGCATAAAAATGCTGCGCATCGGCATAATCTCCGAGGCCTTCGTCCAGGACGTAAAGAAAGTCATTTTCCCTTCCAGGGCGGTGGTCGAGCAGAGGTTCCACCACATCAAAGAGGTTTTCCTGGAGGACAAGACGGTGCGGGCCGCTTTGATGGTGACGCTGGCGTATATCCTGCTTTACGGGATCGGGACGCTGGCCGGCATGCTTTGCGGGTTCGGGTTCATCCCGTCGCTGTTCGAATCCACCTCGGCTGCGGCGAACGTGGGGCTTTCCTGCGGCATCACATCCGCGGGGATGCCCGCGGCGTTGAAGATCGTCTATATTTTCCAGATGTGGGCGGGCAGGCTGGAGTTCATCTCCGTCTTTACCCTGGCCGGTTTTCTTCTGGCAGCGATAAAGGGGAAATGAACGTGAGGACGGCGTTAAGAACGTTGACGTTATGTTGTTTTTTTGCGGCGGCCCTTGCCGCGTTCTGCCGGGGAGCCTGCGCCGGACCGGCGGCGGTGTCCTCCTCGTCCCTGCTCTCGGACCCCGGGCTCTACGACGGCCGCACAATATCGTTTGAAGGGGAGATCATCGGTGATATAATGAAACAGGGCCGTTACGCCTGGATCAACGTCAACGACGGCCGCTCCGCCATAGGCGTCTTCACCGCCGCAGAGAACGTCGCCGGCCTGTCCGCCGGCGGCTATAAAAGACAGGGAGATATAATAAGGGTCA
>CAZAVF010000137.1:0-2535 GCA_964488935.1 uncultured Planctomycetales bacterium
GCATTCCATTCGGTTCTTATCGAGTGTCGTTGCGAGTGTATTTCACGAAGCAATCTGACGGCTATTTGCTTTCCACAAGACTAGTTTTTTGTGCTGTCCTTCCCGGAACCGAGAACCCAGAACCCGTATTTCCATAAAAGGTTTGCCTTGGCTTAGTCAGTATGTTATCATAGCGGCGCCGCTAAAGTACCGGGATAATGAACAAACCACGGCCGTCTGTCCTGAGCAGTTCGACAGGCTCACTGTATCAGTCAGTTCGACAAGCGCACTGTATCAGTAAATTCGACAGACTTATTGCTGAAATCCGTCGAAGGATCGGGTCTCGGCGCGTCGAATTGATTACACTATAGGAATTAAATTATGAATGACCAGAAAAGCCAGCGCTGTGGAGTGGTCTGCATAGTCGGCAGGCCGAGCACCGGGAAATCCACCCTGATGAACACCCTGCTGGGTGAGAAAGTGGCGATAGTCTCCCCGGTCCCGCAGACTACCCGTTACCAGGTGCGCGGCGTGCTCACCGAGAAACGCGGGCAGATCGTTTTCCTCGACACCCCCGGTATTTACCTTTCCCGCAACAAGCTCGGCCGGCATATGCTCAGCGACATAGACAGCGCCATCGAAGGGGCGGATGTGATAATCCACCTCGTGGACGCCTGCGAACGGCCGGGCCGCGAAGAAGGAATGATCATAGAGAAACTCAGCGGCAGGAAAACCCCGGTCATCCTGGCGATGAACAAGGTCGACCGCAAGGCCCCCTACATTGACGGTTACATCACAGAATGGGAAAAGGCGTTGGGGAAAACGGTGACGGAGGCGGCCGGCAGGCTCGTCCTTATGCCGGTCTCCGGCATGACCGGTATCAATACGGACAATCTGGTGGACGCCCTCTTCGGGCTGCTGACCGAGGGACCGCTGCTTTACCCGCCGGAAGTGCTCACGGATTTTCCCCAGAAACTGGCCATCGCGGACATCGTCCGCGAGAAATTCTTTCTCCTGCTGAAAGACGAAATACCGCATTCCCTGGCCGTATACGTGGAGGAGACCGCGCAGAGACCCGGCAAAGTGATGTTCATATCGGCGGTCGTGCTGGTGGAGAGGGACTCCCAGAAATCGATAGTCATAGGCAAGGGCGGCAGCGCGCTGAAGAAGGCCGGGGAGATGGCCCGCGCCGAGCTGGAGACGCTGCTGGACAAGAAGATCTTCCTGCAGATACACGTGAAGGTCCGCGCCGGATGGCAGGACGACCCGTATACATTGAAAGATCTTGGATACTAACGCCTGCGGAAAGAGGACGATATGTTTGAAGTTCTGAAGAAAAAGATAGACGGCGAACTCGGGAACCTCCTGAATAACGGGCGTTTCCGCAGCCTTAAGACCATATCGCCTTCGCTTGAAAGGGCCATTTCCGACTTCATCGGCAGGGACGGCAAGCGTATCCGGCCGATAATGCTGGCGGTAGGCTATCTCGGTTACGCCGGAAAACCGGCGCCCGGTTTGTATACCTCGGCGCTCTCCATCGAACTGCTGCACGACTTTATGCTCATCCACGACGACATTATCGACAAGTCCGACCTGCGCAGGGGCAAACCGGCGATGCACGTCCTCCTGCGCAAAGGCATAAAAGGCGCCGCGAAGGTCAAATTCAGCGGGCAGGACCTGGCGATCGTTGCCGGGGACGTGGTTTACGCCATGGCCATCCACGCCTTCCTGGAGGTCAAGGTGGACATGAAATACAAAGAACAGGGCTTGCGTAAATTCGTGGACGCCGCGCTTTATACCGGCGCCGGGGAATTCATCGAGCTGCTCCTGGGGGGAGAGGACCTCGGCCGGGTCAAACTCGAGGACATATACAAGATCTACGATTACAAGACCGCCTACTACACTTTCTCCTGCCCGTTGTCCGTGGGCGCCATCCTGGCCAATGCCCCCGCGTCCGAGATAAAGAAACTGGACGAATACGGCATCTGCCTCGGCAGGGCCTTCCAGATCAAGGACGACATCATCGGCATGTTCTCCAACTCCGACGAAAGCGGCAAACCTTCATTGAGCGACCTGCAGGAAGCCAAGAAGACGGTATTGATGTATTACGCCTACCGCATGGGTGATCCGGGGCAGCGCGCCGCGATCAAGGCCGTGCTGGCAAAAAAACTGGTCACTTCAGCCGACCTGGAGCGGATGCGCGGGATAATCGCCGGATGCGGCGCCCTGGAGCGCGTCAAACAGGAAGTCTCCTGCCTGCGCGAAAAGGCCGTGAAGATAGGCCGTTCACTGCGCATGAGCGGGGCTTACCGCGGGGCGCTCGCGGATTACGCCGAACGCCTTCTCACCTGCTGATTTTTTGCCCCGCCGCCGGACCTGGTCCGCCTTACTCCTACTGCCGCAGATGTTTCCGTCAGAAGTGTCCCCGGGACAATAACAAAAATGAAGGAGGAGGGAATAAAGAACAAAAAAAGGAATAGATTGCCTCGTCGGCTTACGGCCTCCTCGCAATGACGGCTTTTGTCCTTCCCGGGACTTGGAACCCGGCACCCAGAA
>CAZAVF010000138.1:0-2507 GCA_964488935.1 uncultured Planctomycetales bacterium
AAGACCGCCGGCAGGATAAACCTGCTCTTGGCGGTCGCCGACGCCACCGCCGCCGGGATGAAAGCCGCCCGGAGAGTTGCTTGTCTGGCGGATGAACTTTCTTTGAAAGTGGACAGGAAAGCCCTGCTGGTGAACAAGTGCCGTTCCTGCGACGCTCCGGCTCCGGAGGAGATGGAGAAAGGAATGGATTTTCTCGGTTATCTGCCCTTCGATATGAAAGTCGCAGAGGCCGGCATTAACGGGACGTCTCTGCTGGATTTGCAGGATGGTTCGGCGGCGCTGGAAGCGCTGGAAGTCATGGAAATAGTTTAGCAAGGCGCTGATAGTATGGTAAAATGAAGCTTATGAATAATATCACAGTGATATCCGGAGAAACGAAAATGTCCCGACAGGAAGAAATGCTGGAGAAATGGCAGGGGGAAGTTTTTACTTACGTGATCGGCGCGAAAAAAGAAGAGGGAGGGACGCGCGGTTCAGTGGTGAAGGTCGGCGGAGAGAAAACGCTGCCTTTTCTTGACAAGGAAGGATTTCTTCCCAATACCGCCGCGGTGGCCCTCGAGATATTCGATGTTCCGCCTGTGGACTGGCCGGAGGAACTGGTTGCGGCTTATGGCGGCGTTACCGCCAATCCGCTGGAATGGGCGGACGCCTGCGTGAGAAAATTCGGCGCGGAGCTGCTCTGCGTGAGGCTCGCCGGGGCGCATCCGGACGCCGGCGGCCGGAGACCGGAACAGGAAGCGGCTTTTTTATCTAAACTTGCGGCTGCCGTTAACGTCCCTTTGATAGTGCGCGGCTGCGGAGACGACGTTAAGGATAACACGCTCCTGCCGTTGTGTTCCGAAGCGCTGAAAGGCGAGCGTTGCCTTTTCGGCAGCGCCTCCCAGGATAATTATAAAACCTTGACTGCCGCGGTCACGGCAGACGGGCACGGCATCATAGCGGAGTCTCCTATAGATCTTAACATCGCCAAACAGCTTAATATCCTCATTTCCGATCTCGGCTTGCCCCTGGAACGCATAGTTATGGATCCCACTATAGGCGCGCTGGGGTACGGACTGGAATACGCTTATTCGATAATGGAACGCGCCCGGCTGGCTGCGCTTTCCGGCGACAGGAACGTTGCCTGTCCGTTCATCTGTTTTACCGGCCAGGAGACCTGGAAGGTAAAAGAAGCGGTTGCCGCCAGAGCCGACTTTCCTCATTGGGGTGATAAAGAAAAACGCGGGATACTCTGGGAAGCGGTCACCGCCTCCGCGCTGCTGCAGGCTGGAGCAGATATACTGGTGATGCGGCATCCGAAGGCGGCGGAAGAGATAAAAAAATATGCTTGTCATAGGTGAATTGATAAACGGTATGTTCGCTCGCGTCGGCAGGGCTATCGAAGAAAAAGACGCGGCGGCCGTCCGCAGGATAGCTTCCGAACAGGCGATTTGCGGCGCCGGTGCTCTTGATATAAATTGCGGTCCGGGATCGCTCAGCCCGGCGGACGATATGAAATGGCTGGTGGAGACCGTCGCTGCCGCCGTTGACAAACTGCTTGTTCTCGATTCTGGAAAAGAGGAGGTACTGGAAGCAGGGCTGCAGGCGGCAGGGCGGCCGTGCCTGTTGAATTCGGCTACGGCCGAGCCGAATAAACTTAAACGCCTGCTGAACCTGGCCGCCAGATATAAGAGCGGATTGATCGTGTTGACTGTCGGTTCTTCCGGCATGCCGCAGGGATGCCGTCAAAGGATCGAATCCGCCGCCCAGATAGTCGAGATATGCGTCGAGACCGGGTTCCCGCTGGATAACATATATCTTGATCCGGTGCTTATGCCGGTGAGCGTGGCGCAGGCGCAGGTGGGAGCCGCCCTGGAGACGATAAAAGAGTTCAAGGTGATATCTCCTGAACTGAAGAGCGTGGTCGGTTTGAGCAACGTTTCCCAGTCGGCGCCTCATCGCAGGCTCTTAAACCGCGTTTTCCTGTCCATGGCCGCCGCCTACGGGCTGGATGCGGCCATACTTGATCCGACGGACCGCGAATTGATGAAGTCTCTCGCTGCCGCAGATATCCTCCTGAACAGGAACATATACTGCGAGTCTTTTCTGAAAGAGTGCGGCGGGGCAAAGGACGACCGCGGGTAGCCATGGCACAGAAAAACAGGATATTGCGCAATATATTCCGGTTCACGGGATTCTGGACGAGCATGCGTCTGGCCGTAAACGGTATCGCGTACCTTTTTGTCTATCACCGCAACATGCGCATCATTTTTTTGTGCGGTATAACGGCCGCGCTCGCCGGGATATATCTGCGTCTTCGGGGGATAGAACTCGCGGCGCTTTGCATTTCCGTCACTCTTGTGTTTATCGCCGAGATATTCAATACCGCGGTTGAAATAATGCTTGATATGACCACGCGCAAGTATCACACGCTGGTCAAACTGGTCAAGGATATATCGGCCGCGGTAGTGCTTGTGGCTTCCGTTAATTCGGTCGCCGTGGGCGTCATTATTTTTCTGCCGCGGATC
>CAZAVF010000139.1:0-2277 GCA_964488935.1 uncultured Planctomycetales bacterium
GCATAAAAGGAAGAAGATAAATGAATATCGTCCTCTTGGGTCCTCCGGGTGCGGGCAAAGGAACACAGTCTAAAAGGCTCGCGGAACGTCTTGGCGTGCCGCATATCTCCACCGGGGACCTGCTGCGCAAGAACGTAACGGAGGGAACGGGACTCGGGCGCGAAGCGAAATCCTATATGGACAAGGGTCTGTTGGTTCCGGATGAACTGGTGACCAGGATGCTCACCGGGCGCTTCGAGCAGAAAGACGTTAGAAGCGGTTTTATTCTTGACGGCTACCCCCGCAACACCGCTCAGGCCAAGACGCTGGACGGAATACTTTCCGCTCCCGGACTGGATATAGATATGGCTGTTTACCTCGACACCAGCGAAGAGGTGATCGTGCAAAGGCTTTCCGGCAGGCTGGTATGCAGCCAATGCGGGGCCAATTATCACTCCACGAACATGCCGCCGAAAAAAGAAATGGTCTGCGACGCCTGTTCCGCCGCTCTTTACCAGCGGGCCGATGACAAGGAAGAGACCATCAGGCGCAGGCTGGAGGTTTACAACAGTGAATCGGCTCCGGTCATAGATTATTACTCCGCCAAAGGCATATTGAAACGCCTGGCCGCCGACGGCGAGGCGATGGCCGTTCTTGACAAAATCATAGACCTGGTGCGGAAAGCAGATGATCCCGTTAAAGTCAAAAAGTGACCTCGCAATGCTGCGGGAATCCGGAAGGATACTCGCGGAGGTTATTTTTGAGCTGGAGAAGTCGGTAGTGCCGGGGATTACCACCGCCGAGATAGACAGGGTGGCGGAGGAGTTGATATCGCGCAGGAAGGTAGTGCCTGCTTTCAAAGGATACCGCGGCTTCCCCGCGGTCGCCTGCGTATCGGTAAATGAAGAGATAGTGCACGGGATTCCCGGCAGCAGGATGATAAAGGACGGGGATAACGTCAGCATAGACCTGGGCGTCAATTACCGCGGTTACTTTTCGGACGCCGCCGTCACCGTGATCGCCGGCACTCCGCTTCCGGATATGGCCAGGCTGGTCGGCGTGACCAGACAAGCCCTCTACGAAGGGATAAAGGCGGCTATGGTCGGCTGCCGCCTGGGAGACGTGTCGCACGCTATACAGAAGTTCGTGGAGAGAAACGGCTTCTCTGTGGTGAGGGAATTCGTGGGGCACGGCATCGGACGACAGCTGCATGAGGAACCGGAAGTGCCGAATTACGGCATGCCCGGCAGGGGGCCGCTGCTTAAAGAAGGAATGGTTCTTGCCATCGAACCGATGGTGAATATGGGGACATGGCGGTCGGAAATCCTCGATAACGGCTGGACCGCCGTAACCGGGGACAGGTTGCCGTCGGCCCATTTTGAGCATACGGTGGCGGTAACGGACCAGGGCCCGGAGATCCTTACCGGCAGAGAGGGATTGGGATATGCCTAAAGAAGATCTTGTAGAGACTGAAGGGACCGTGCAGGAGGCCTTGCCTAACGCCATGTTCAGGGTCCAACTGGACAATGGGCATATGGTGCTCGCCCACGTCTCGGGAAAAATGCGCATGCATTTCATCCGCATCCTCCCCGGGGACAAGGTCAAGCTGGAGCTTTCTCCTTATGACCTCAGCCGGGGACGTATAACTTTCAGGTCCAAATAGCAGGCGTCTGAAGAGGGGGTTAAAAGTGAAAGTCAAGTCATCCGTGAAAAAGATTTGCGATAAATGCAAGATCATAAAAAGGCGGGGTGTGGTCAGGGTATTGTGTTCCAATCCCAAGCATAAACAGCGCCAGGGATAGTGTGGTGTTCTGCCCCCTCGCGGCTTTTGTGAAAGGAGAACGGAAGTGCCAAGGATAATAGGCGTAGATATTCCAAAAGAGAAAAGAATAGACGTGTCGTTGACCTATTTATACGGTATCGGCCCTTTTCTGGCTAAAAAGATACTCGAAGAAGTGGGGATCAGCCCGGAGAAGAGAGCTAAGGAGCTTAATGAAGAAGAAATATCGCGCATCACCAACGCCCTGCAGAAAAGTTCTTACAAGATTGAAGGCGACCTGCGGCGCGATATCTCCCAGAACGTAAAAAGGCTTATGGATATCGGCAGTTGGAGAGGCATGCGCCACAAGAAGGGACTGCCGGTGCGCGGACAGCGCACCAAGACCAACGCCAGGACGAGAAAAGGCCCTCGTAAAGGAAGCGGCATGATCATAAAGAAAACGGCAACCGGCAAGTCCGGCGGTAAGTAATAACGAACGAGGAGGATGCGGGATTATGTCTACGAGGGATAAGGCGAAG
>CAZAVF010000140.1:0-2154 GCA_964488935.1 uncultured Planctomycetales bacterium
CTATACCGCAGCCGTTCGGGTCAAGAGAGCAGATCTTGCAGGCGCCCAGAGAAAGGAGTTTCGCGATAAGTGTCGTCCGGTATATCTCCCCTTGGCCGTGCGCTGTCCTGGCCGTGAAAGGTGACTGTCCGCGGGAGGCGATGAGCTCTTTCTTCTCGGCGTCCACCGAGATCGAATGCAGTTGGCGCGGGTGCCCGTTGTAAAGCAGGTATTTATCGGCCCTGGCGTTGACGGTCTCGGCGTTGTCGAAAAAGGTGAATATTTTCCGGGCGAAAAGCAGCTCGTTCATTTTGTCCGGGAATATGGCGGCGTAAGACTCCAGCAGGTCCAGGTTGTACGTCCAGTGGTCGCTCCAGAATCCTTCCCCGTGTTCGGCTTCGTATATACAGCCGCAGAAAGACAGGACAAGACCGAGAAATTCATCGTGTCCCATCCCGGTGTTTATCCCGTTGTCCTCCAGGAAAAGTATCAATTCTCCCGGGGAGAAGGGTCTTTCCATCAAATGGAAGAGTTTCTCCGCGTTTTCCGCTGGCAGCTTCCCGTCCAGGGCCTGCTGCAGCCCGGCCCGGTCTTTCAAAGCGAAGGAAACGCCTTTGACCACCAGGGGGTTGTAACCGTCGGCCTGTATCAGGTTAAAGAAAGAGATTATGTTTTCTGCTCCGACCCGCGGGTTGAACCACACGTCGCAGCGCCGGTTCTGGTTAACGTCGCGGTAGTTGCCGTTGCCCTGGGAATAGTATGAGGGCTGCAGTTGGAAGCGGTTGTAGTCGCGTTCGAGGTCGCCGTGCTTGCGGGAATAGAGATAGAACACGGCGTTCTCTTTTCCGGCCTTTAACACCAGCGGATAGCCCCCGCGCATGATGTTGTCCAGGTAAGTCTGTCCGGCGTAGAGGTCGAAGGCGCGCGAAGCGCTCTCGGTGCGTATGTCGCGCATAAGCCCGCCGATCAATTCCGTATTCTCCCGCTCTTTTTGGGCTATATAGCCGGCGGAAGACAGGCGTTTTAATTCGCCGTTCAATTTTTCTCTGCTGCGCATGTTCCCGAAAATGGAGTAAAAGGTCGCCGTTTCGCCTTTTCCGAGTCCGGCGTCCAGCAGACAAAAGGCGGAGGGTATCTTGTTGCGCAGGGACTGTTTTGCCGGAAAAACGAAATTGCCCGCTTTAAAGAAGTTGAACGGCATTGAAAAATCGGTGATGTGCCCGAACACCTTTTCGGGATCGACTATTGTCTTTAATGTTCTTCCCCCGGAAAACGGCAGGAAGAAATTCCCGGCGTCGATATGCACGACTTCCGGCCTGTCCGCCGGGTCGACCGACAGCTTGTAGAAGGGAGCGCCGTTCTCGGCGTTCTCCACCGTCATCCATGCCTCTATGGTGCGCGACATCTTCTTAAGGAAAAAATTATTCGTGCCGAACGGAACTATCTGCGGCAGGCCGTCCAGTATCTGCAGTTTCTTCCCGCCCCCGGAGATGTTGGAGACGGAGACCGTCCTCACGAGCCCGGCGTAATTATCGTTGGGGACGGTGAAATAGCCGACGGATACCGCTATTCCGGCCTCTTCGTTTATTTCCTCTATCCTCATCCCGGCCGGCGTGATCTTCATTACGGATGATATCTTCCCGGTATTCCTGCTGAAAGGTTCGTGGAAGCGGGTTTTACCGGAGCCGGTTGATATTCTCAGAAAAGTCCGGAATCCCTGCAGGGGGGTGGTCTGCCAGGCTTTGTTGGCGGGATAGAACTCAAGGATCGGATGGTCTTTGTCCTTTGTCCCGAAGCTGGAAATGCCCTGTCCGCGGTTCACGTAGAATACCCACATAGGTATCCCGTATTTGCCGGCTATTCCCGGGAAAAAGCTGGCGAACGGCCTGGAGAGACCGTAGTTATGTATGGAAAACTCCCCGTTTGCGGATAATGTGTATTTGGTTTTTGCGGATGTTCTACTTTTCATTCGGCTGCTCCATATGTTTTAATCGAAGCGCATAATTCCCCGGTTTTCAAACCGGTTGCACCTTGGCCTATCGGAAGGCCAAGTATTCGCCTGTGCGTTATACCTTGGCTTATCGGAAAGCCAAGTATTCGCCTGTGCGAAGATGCGCTGAGATTAACCTCGCCAATCTTTGTGGCGGGTGATAATTCAGTAAAGAAACCACGGAT
>CAZAVF010000141.1:0-2052 GCA_964488935.1 uncultured Planctomycetales bacterium
GATGCGCATACTGGCGTTCCTCAATCCCTGGGCCGACCCGCGCGGCACCGGCTTCCAGATCATACAGTCGCAGGTCGCCCTGGGGTCCGGCGGTTTCTTCGGGGTGGGGCTGGGACATTCTAACCAGAAACTGTTTTATCTCCCTGCCGCGCACACGGATTTCATTTTCTCCATTATAGGCGAGGAGCTTGGCCTGATAGGCACCGTGGGGGTGGTGCTGCTGTTCATGGTATTCATATTGCAGGGTATCAAGATAATAAAGAATTCCCCCGATAAATTCGGTTATTTCTTCAGCCTCGGGCTGGTGTCGCTGCTCTGCATCAGGGCCCTGATCAATATCGGGGTCTCCTGCGGACTGCTGCCGACTAAAGGACTGCCGTTGCCGTTCATAAGCTACGGGGGATCTTCCCTGATCTTCGATATCGTGGCCGTGGGTATCCTGATGAACATCGCCAGGACCGGGGAGTATCCGTGATGAGCCGCGGGCGTCCGCGGCGCGTGCTGATAGTCACCGGCAGGAGCGGAGGGCATATCTTCCCGGCTGTAAGCGTCATTGAACGCCTCTGCTCCGTAGGCGCTGATACGGTAATGGTTTTGCCGGAAAGGACGGCGCTTCCCAGCGCGGAAAGCGGCCGTTCCTGTATGCGCAGCGTTACCCTGCCTTATCCTCCTGCGGCCATGCGCCGGATACTTGGGGGATACGCGGTCCTGTTGTATATGCCGTTGATCTTTCTCAAGAGTTTGTTTTTGCTGGTTTGTTTCCGTCCGGACGTCGTGGCCGGGTTCGGCAGCGTCTGCTCCGTGCCGATGGTATTCCTGGCACACCTGCTGGGGGTCAGGACCATCATACACGAGCAGAACGTTATCCCCGGGAAGGCCAACCTGTTCCTTTCGCGTTTCTGCGACAGGATAGCGGTCTCTTTCGAGGGGACCGCCGGCCGGCTGGGACGTGCAGGATCCAAGGCCGTATTGACCGGGAATCCCCTGCGTTCAGGGCTGCGCAGGGTGGAAAAGAAAGAGGCCCTGGCGTTCTTCGGGCTGGACGCGCGGAAATTCACTGTTCTGGTCACCGGCGGCAGCCAGGGGAGTTCGCGGATAAACGATTGTTTCGCGCGCGCCGTGGGCCTGCTGGCGGAGCGAGATAGATTGCAGATAGTGCATTTGACCGGACGCGGGGATTACTCCGCGGTCAGGGAGGCTTACGCCGGGTGCGGGGCGGAGGCCAGGGTCTTTGAATTCCTCGCCTCCATGGAATACGCATACAGCGCGGCCGACCTGATAATCGCGCGCGCCGGGGCGATGACGGTCAGCGAGATAATTTATTACGGGATACCGGCAATCATAATCCCTTATCCGTTCGCCGGCAGGCACCAGGACGCCAATGCCGGGGTCCTCGAGCGTTCCGGCCTGGCGGAGGTGATCGCCGATGAGGGGGTTTCCCCTGAAGCCCTGCGCGCGGCTCTTGAAAAAGCGCTTTCCGGGCGCGCCCCGCGCGGTTCCGCGCCGGGCGCCGGCGTTGACGCCGCCGGAATGCTGGCGGAAGAAATAATTAGTTTGACATGCCGTTAATGAGAGAGTATATATTAATTTCATCGGTATTATTGTCCCTCGCCTGCCCGGCGCGCGCCGCCGAGGAGAAATGGCTGACTACCGGCAGCCGTCATTTCCTGATCTATTACCGGCAGGCGCCGGAAGGCCTGCTGGAACGGGTTTCCCGCCAGTCGGAAGAATATTATTCGCGGATAACCGAGGCGCTGGGCTTCACGCGTTACAACTTCTGGCTGGGCGACAACCGGGCGAAGATATACATATACGACAGCGTGGAAGAATACAGGAAAGACAGCGGACAGCCCGCCTGGTCGTACGGATGCGTTTTCATCCCGGACAAGAAGATATGTTCTTTTTCCCAGGGATGGGACGGGTTCTCTTCCGTATTGGCGCATGAAGTAGGGCATATAATCTTTCATGAATGCCTGGGGATGGAAAAGGAGAGCCTTCCCCTGTGGCTGGATGAAGGCGCGGCCTGCTACGCCGAGAATCCCGCGAGATGCC
>CAZAVF010000142.1:0-2030 GCA_964488935.1 uncultured Planctomycetales bacterium
AAGATCATAACCATAGAGGACCCGATCGAATACGAGCTCGGCGGGGTGATGCAGATCCAGATCAAGCCGGAGATAGGGTTTACTTTCGCCAACGCCCTGCGCAGCATACTCAGGCACGACCCGGACATAATGATGGTCGGGGAGGTCAGAGACCTGGAGACGGCCGAACTCGCCATAAGGACTTCCTTGACCGGGCATCTGATCTTTTCCACCCTGCACACCAACGACGCGGCCAGCGGCGCGACCAGGCTTCTCGATATAGGCATAGAACCGTATCTCGTCGCCTCCTCGGTGAACGCCTTCATCTCCCAGCGTCTGGTCAGGGTTATATGCCCGGCCTGCAAGGAGGAGGTCAAGGATAAAGGGATGCTCCCGGCGGAGTTCCGGGAGATGAAGATATACCGGGGCAAGGGGTGCGAGCTTTGCAAATTCATCGGTTATAAAGGCCGTACCGCCATCCACGAGATATTCTTCGTGGATGAGGAGATACGTTCTCTTATCCTGAGCAAGGCTTCCTCGTCGCAGATCAAGGCAAAGGCCCTGGAACTGGGGGCGACCACGCTGAAGAAAGCGGGGCTGGAAAAGGTCCGCCTTGGACAGACCACCCCTGAAGAACTGCTGCGCGTGGTCGAGTGGGGAGGGGAATAGCATGCCTAAGTTCGCCTATAAAGCCAAGCGCGGGCTGGACCAGCACGTCGACGGCGTTATAGAGGCATCCGGCGAAGCCGAGGCGCTGAACAAGATCATCGCCGCCGAACTTTTTCCCGTCTCCATGCGCGAGCTGCCTCCGGACGTAAAGCCGCGCAGCCCTTCCGTTCCCTGGCTGATGAACAAAAGGGTTTCCGCAGCCGACGTGCACATCTTCACCAAGAAACTGACCACGCTTATACGGGCGCGGGTGGAATTGCTGTCCAGTCTAAAGATAATCTACGAGCAGACCGATAACCAGAGGATGCGCGAGGTCGTGCAGGGGCTTTATAACAGCGTCAAGGAGGGGAAAGTGTTTTCCGAGGCGCTAGCCGCCTACCCGGAGTATTTCTCCCCTCTTTTCATCAACATAATCAAGGCCGGCGAGACCAGCGGAAGGCTCGACCTGAGTTTCGAACAGATCGCCGGGTTCATGGGCAGGGACGCCGCTTTGTCCAACAAGGTCAAGACGGCTCTGGCATATCCGGCCGTACTGCTTATGGTCGGGGCCGTGAGCATATTCATCCTTATGAACTACGTGCTCCCCGGTCTTAAACCGGTATTTCTTAATATGGGGACCAAACTTCCTTTTATCACCGGGGTCATTTTCGGGGTGAGCGATTTCAGCAGAAAATGGTGGCCGGCGGTGGTGATCGGATGCGCTGCGGCGATGCTGCTTTTGCTGCGCGTAAAAGGGAACCGTTTCTTCCGCGACGCCGGCGCCAGGCTGAAAAGGCGCGTCCCGCTGCTGAAGAGGATGGCATTGAACCAGGAACTTGCACATTTTGCCAGCGGGTTGAGCCTGCTTTTGAAGAGCGGTGTCCCGGCCCTGAAGTCGCTGGATATCGCCACGCTGACCGTGGAGGACGGGAGATTGAAGGCGGGGTTGAAGAAGGCCGGAAGGGACATCGCATCCGGCCAGAGCATCGCCAAGTGTCTGCAGAATTACACGGACCTGCCGGTTTTCTTCACCAGGATGGTCGCCGTCGGAGAGGAATCGGGCAGGCTGTCCGAGGTGCTTGATGAAGTGGCTTCTTCCTACACCCAGGAAGTGGAATCCGACATATCGCTTGTTTCTTCTTTGCTTGAACCTATGCTTATACTCGGGATGGGGGCGATACTGGGGACGATAGTCCTTTCCGTCCTCCTGCCCATATTCCAGATAACCGAGCTGGTGCACTGAACCCGGATTTTGCGGTGGCAAAATCCGCCTGGAGCGAAGCGAAAGGTCACAAAGTAATTCCCGTAAGAGAATTACTTTGTGAGGTTCCCCGGGAATTTGTGGAAAAGAGCTTAGCCTTAATTAATGGATGAGGCAAAAGCTGGA
Source organism: uncultured Planctomycetales bacterium (assembly GCA_964488935.1). GTDB lineage: Bacteria > Omnitrophota > Gorgyraeia > Gygaellales > Profunditerraquicolaceae > Undivivens. The sequence continues at coordinate 2,015 of CAZAVF010000142.1, forward strand.
GATCATAACAAATTCC
>CAZAVF010000143.1:0-1972 GCA_964488935.1 uncultured Planctomycetales bacterium
GAACATCTTTTCCTTCCACATCGCCCAATATATGCACGACCTCGGCCTTGTCCGGCGATACCCGCCTTTTGTCTATAATTGCCAGCGACGCCATCAGCCTCTTGGCATACGACCTCGCCATTTTTATGCTGCCGACATCGGGAGATACCACCACGACATTCTGTAATCCCAGGCTCTGAATGTAATCTATGAAAACCCCCACGGCGAACAGATGGTCCACCGGGATATCGAAAAATCCCTGTATCTGCCCGGCGTGCTGGTCCATTGTAAGCACCCTGTTTGCCCCGGCGGTTGTCAAAAGATTAGCCACGAGCTTGGCGCTGATGGGAACGCGCGGCTGGTCTTTCCTATCCTGCCTGGCGTAACCGAAATAAGGCATCACCGTGGTTATGCGCTGGCTGGATGCCCTCTTGAGGGCATCGATCATCACCAGCAGCTCTACCAGGTTCTCATTCACCGGAGGGCACGTCGGCTGAACGATAAAAACGTCCTTGCCCCGGATATTGTCGTTTATCTTTACCCTTACCTCGCCCTCGCTGAATCTGCCTACCATCGCATCCGAGATATCTATCTTGAGGTAATTGCAGATGTTCTTAGCCAGTTCAGGATGAGCGTTACCGGTGAATACCGCGAGTTTATTCATCTCTTTCCGATTCCTCCGTATGGCAAAAAAACTTGGTCTTGGAATGACGCTCCCTGGCTTGAAAACCGGGGATCTCTGCGCCGCGATTTACCGCCGCTTACTCCTGTTCAAAACCCTCGCCGGCACTCCCGCCACCACTCCTCCGTCCGGGACGCTGCGCCCCCTGGTGACTACGGAACCGGCGCCGGTTTTCGCGCCCCTGCCTACGCGGACCGGGGCGATCAACACCGTGTCCGAACCGATGAAGGCGTTATCTCCTATCACCGTATTGTGCTTATTGGCGCCGTCAAAATTAGCGGTCACCGTTCCGGCGCCGATATTGGCGCCGCGCCCGACGCGCGTATCGCCAAGATAGGAGAAATGTTTCACAAAAACGTTTTCTCCCACGTCGGCGCGCACCATTTCTATAAAATTCCCGGCGCAGACATTGTCCGCCAAACGGGTCCCTTCACGCAAATGCGCGAACGGCCCTATCGAACAGTTTTTCCCGATTTTAACATCCCTTTCTATGACTGTAAAGGGATAAATAACGGTGTCTTCGCCTATCTTCGTGCCGTGATTGATGAAGACCGTCTCCGGCGCCGTCAGGCTGACGCCCTGCTTCATATAGCTCTCGTTCAGGCGCGCCTGCATTATAACGTTTGCGGCCGCCAGCTCGACTCGAGAATTGACTCCCATTCCCTCGCGATTATCCTTGAGACGCATCCCGCCGATCGCCTTGCCCATCGAATACAATATCCCTATGCAATCGGTGAGATAATACTCTTTCTTGCGGTTACGCGGCTTTACCTTCTTCAGGCTCGCAGCCAGGCAGTCTTTGTCGAAACAGACTACCCCGGTATTGATCTCCTTGATCTCTTTCTGGTAACCGTCGGCCTCCGCCGCTTCCACGATGCCGCTTATGGCGGAATACTCGTCCCTGACGATCCTTCCGTATTCGGCCGCGTCCTCCACCACCGCGGTCAGCACCGTGACCGCGGCCCCGCTCCTGCGGTGTTCCGCGGCCAGCTTCTTCAATGTGTCCGCCTTAAGCAAAGGCATATCGCCGTAAAGCACGATGACGTCGCCGCTAAAGTCCTTAAGCAGACCAAGCGCCTGAGACACCGCGGAAGCCGTGCCGTTTATCTCTTTTTGCACGGCGATACGGACATTGCCGGACAGACAGGCGGCGACCTGCTCGTGCTTGTATCCCAAGACGGCCACGCATGGTCCGGTCTTGAATTCATCGGCCTGATCCAAAACATATCCCAGCATCGGCCTGCCGCACAGAGGATGCAGCACTTTCGGCAGGCTCGAACGCATGCGCGTGCTCTTACCGGCGGCAAGAAT
>CAZAVF010000144.1:0-1951 GCA_964488935.1 uncultured Planctomycetales bacterium
TACAGCCGCCTGTGCCGAGCTGGGGAAACATGCTCACCGAAGCCAAGGCCACCCTGGGCGTGGCCTGGTGGATAACGGTTTTTCCGGGCGGAGCGATCTTCCTGGCGATCATGGGTTTTAATTTTATCGCCGAGGGGATAAGGAAGGAACTGGGATGAGTCAAGAGATGCCCGGCGCGCCGGGATTCCTGCTTTCCGTAAAAGATCTAAGCGTGGCCTTCCGCCATAAGACTGAAGAGGTCCCGGCGGTACGCGGGGTGACCTTCGGCATAGGGCGCGGAGAGACCCTGGTCATGGCCGGGGAATCCGGCTCAGGCAAGACCGTAACCGCTTTGTCCATCTGCGGCCTGCTGCCTTCCGGCGCGGCGGCGGTCTCCGGCAGCGCTCTTTTCGACGGGGAAGAGTTAATAGGGATGACCGGGGAGCGTCTGCGCTCCTTCCGCGGCGGACGCATAGCCTATGTCTTCCAGGAACCGGCAAGTTTCCTGAATCCGGTTTATACCATAGGAGAACAGATCGCGGAGGTGGTCCGTCTGCACCGCGGAGCGGGGCGCGTTCAGGCGCTGCGGGAGGCCGAACGCCTGCTTGCGATGTCCGGGATATCGGACGCGCAAAGGGCGGCGCGCAGCTACCCGCACCAGCTTTCCGGGGGAATGAATCAGCGCGCGGCGATCTCCATGGCCCTGGCCTGCAAACCGGAATTGCTGGTGGCGGACGAGCCGACCACATCACTGGATATGACCACGGAGGCGGAGATCATCGGGCTGCTGATGCGGCTCAAACAGGAAACCGGCTTTTCGCTGTTGTTCATTACCCATAATCTGGCGATCGCCGGGCGTATCGCCGATAAAGTGGCGGTAATGTTCAAGGGTGAACTGGTGGAATACCGGAAAAAAGACGATCTGTTCTCTTCTCCCGGGCACGCGCATACCAGGGAACTGCTGGATGCCTATGAGAAGATCGGAAAGTTCTGAAAAACAGTTCACGATCCGGAGTGTTGAAAACTATGCTTTCCGTTAAGAATGTGAGTAAGGATTTTACTCTCAGCGGCGGTGTCCTGGGTATACGGTCCGGGACTGTCGCGGCATTGAGGGACGTCTCTTTTGACGTGCGGGAAGGGGAGATCTTCGCCTTGATAGGCGAGTCGGGATCCGGCAAGACGACCATGGCCAGGATAATCGCCCGGCTTACTCAGCCCACTTCCGGGGAGGTGCTTTTTGAGGGAATAGGCGGAGAGTCCTTCCGCAGAGAGGTGCAGATAGTTTTTCAGAATCCTTACGCCAGCCTTAATCCCCGGATGCGCGCCGGAGAGATAATATCCGAACCTTTGTTGATAAACCGCCTGGAGAAAAAGGCTTCTTTGCGGGAAAAAGTAGTTTCGCTGCTGCGGCTGGTGGAGATGCCGCCTGAGACGGCGGAGAGACTGCCTTCGCAGTTCTCCGGAGGCCAGCGTCAAAGGATATGCATCGCCAGGGCGCTGGCGACTTCGCCGAAGTTCCTGATACTGGACGAGCCGCTCTCTTCCCTGGACCTGACCATACAGGCGCGCATGCTGGATATGCTCCTGGCTTTGAAAGAGCGGCTCGGGATGACCTACATGTTCATCACGCATAATCTCTGTCTGGTGAAAAAGACCGCCGCGCGGGTGGCGGTAATGAAGGACGGCCGGATCGTGGAACAGGGGGAGACCGGGCGCGTTTTCTCCTCTCCGGAACATCCGTACACAAAGAGCCTGATAGCTGCCGCATCGGGAAGGACATTAAGGTAATGAAGGATGAAGTACATTATTGATGGTTGACCGTGTCTAATCCCCTATCCCAGAAATCCCCGGGTTTTAACCCGGTTGTACCTTGGCCAATCGGAAGGCCAAGTATTGCACCTGTGTGCTTATACCCTAGCCAATCGGAAGGCCAAGTATTGCACCTGTGTGCTTATACCCTAGCCAATCGGAA
>CAZAVF010000145.1:0-1834 GCA_964488935.1 uncultured Planctomycetales bacterium
AATATAGCATATCCGCGGGGAATGTCAAGGGATATCCGCTATGCTGTTACTAAAGAAGAAGGGGTTCCGGGTTCCGGGTCCCGGGTCCCGGAAACGGACTAGGGGGGCTTAAATCTGCCGCCGCAGGAGCACGAGGATGGATGAATGCGGGACGACCGCGTATTTCTTGCCTTCGTATTCCATTTCGATCGCGGAGCCGCGCAGAAAAACACACTTGTCTCCTTCCCTGGCCTGGAGGGGGAAATATTTCTGGCCGAACTCCTGCGCCGCCCACGGCTCCGCCTCCAGCGCCGATGGATCGGGCACGGGGTATCCGGGGCCGGTTTTCACCACGGTACCGGTCTGTATCTTCTCTTTCTCTCTGACCCCCTGGGGAAGATAGAGACCGCTTCCCGTCATCTCCTCCCCCTCATCCGGGGATATCAGCACCCTGTCGCCAACGACTATCAGTTCTTTATTCATTGCCGTCCCGCCTTGAATCTATCGAGCTCGCCTGTCTTCTCTTCCAGCAGAACGAGCACCCTGGTGTATTCTTCTTTTGATATCCATTCGCTCCCGGCGGCGCGCCTTTGCTGTTCAGACAAGACCTTTTTCTGTTCCGCCGATATCTTCTTAAAAGCGGCTTCCCTGTTCTCGGTTTCCCTCAATTTATCGCAAAGGTCCTTGTTCCTGCGGGAAAGATCCTGGATGTATTTCTCTTTTTCCTGAAGTTCGCGGCGCAGGGCCAGATTGGAGGAAAACTCCTTTTCCGCGTCTTTCTGTGTCTGCAGAAAACGGCTCTGGATCGAGTGATTTTCCTTACGGAGCTTATCCAGCTCGCTTTTTTCCTTATCACCCCACCCCTTCAGCCTCTGCACCTCTCTTTTTAATTCCTCCTCCTGCCTGCGCACGCCGCTCAACTCCCGTTCCATCTCGTCATGCAGCAGCTGGTAGTCGTCGTTGGCCTTTTCCAGCTCGGCCCGCAGCCCCTTGGCCTCCTGTTCAAAACCGTGCTTCAGGGAAAGCAGGCCGTTCTTCGCGTCCGCGGCCCGTGGGACGCTGCGCGGCTTTTCCTTTCTTCTTACGCCGCCGGCTGATTTATTTTTGTGCGGCCACAGGAAAAGAACCGCCCCGGAACTTAAAAGCATTATTATCAATATGACTATGAGAGTATCCATTCTTTCAATTTATCTCCGCCGGATGATGAAGCTCCGCGGGCTGAAGCCCGCGGTTTCCCAAAGCGGAATACTGAGCGGCCAAATCTCATCCGCGCCATAAATGGCGCGGTTTTCTGGCCGCGCATGTATAAAAATACCCCCCGTGGGCGGTGCACACCGGAGCCAAAACATACTGCATCCCTTTACCTTAAGCCCCTGGAGGGAACTTCGCGCTCCGCCTAAGACGCCATCTTGTTCTTTATGTCCTCCGGGATCGCCTGGGGATGAAGTTCCCTGTCCACGCAGGCCATTATTGTCTTCCCCCGGCAGACCAGAACCCCGTCCTGGTTGCGCACACTTTGTTCGAACTCGATCCGCACGGCCTGTATCTTGGTTATCTCCGCTTCGATAAGCAGCTCGTCGCCGTAGAAACCAGGATACTTGTAATCCACCTCCTGGCGGCAGACAACGAACATCGTCCCTGCCCCGGCCATGCTCTTCATATCCAGTCCTTTGGAACGGAACAGCTCAGTCCTGGCCTCCTCGAAGAAAGCCAGATAATTCGCGTAATAGACCACGCCGCCGGCGTCGGTATGGTGATAATGTATTCTTTTCTTTATCTGCGCCAACTTTTATTCCCCTATGATCTTGATGAGTATCTTTTTCGGGCGTCTGCCGTCGAACTCGCCGTAGAAAAT
>CAZAVF010000146.1:0-1817 GCA_964488935.1 uncultured Planctomycetales bacterium
CCGGGTTCGAGCTCGCGCACGAACCTGGCCCCGATAAGGTCGAAAGCGCAGGTCTCCGAGGCCAGACACCAGGCGCTGCCGACTTTCCCGAGGGACAGCGGCCTGAAACCCAGCGGGTCGCGCACGCCGACCAGGGAATCCTTGTTCATCAGCAGCAATGAATAAGCCCCTTTTATCCTGCGCAGGGCGTAAACCAGGCTCTCGGTGAAATCCCCGCTCTGCGCCCTGGCCATGAGCTGGATGATGATCTCGGAATCCGTCGTGGTCTGGAATATGGAACCGCGCCTTTCCAGGTACCTGCGCAGCTCGAGCGAATTCACCAGGTTCCCGTTATGGGCGATGCAGACCGTGCCTTTGGCGTAATCTATGAGCAGCGGCTGCGCGTTCTTCAGCACGCTGGAACCGGTGGTGGAATAACGCACGTGCCCCACCGCGCAGTTGCCTTTGAGCTTATGGAAGACATCCGGAGTAAATACGTCGCTGACCAGCCCCATCCCCTTGTGGACCGAGAGCCGCCCGTCGGAAGCGGTGACTATGCCGCAGGACTCCTGGCCGCGGTGCTGCAGGGCGTAAAGCCCCATATACGTCAGCCAGGGCGCCTGTTTATGCCCGAAAATACCGAACAGACCGCAGAACTCTTTCGGCGAGTCGTCAAAGCATTCTCTGCGCATAGCGTACTCCGTTCTTGAAGATTGATATGCCGTCCGGTTCACCGTTCCTGCGCCCCGCGCGGCGCAGCGGATGCTGCGACGCCTGCACGTGCCTCTCCGGGTGAGGCATCAGCCCGAATATCCTCCCGGTGGCGTCGCAGATACCTGCGATGTCCGCCTGCGAACCGTTCGGGTTGGCCGGATATACCGCCGCCGAACCGTCCTCATTGCAATAAGTGACCGCCGCCTGTTTCTTGTCCAGTATGGAACGCAAAGCCGCCGTGTCCGCGGACATGAACTTTCCTTCCCCGTGGGCGACGGGAAGATAGATCACCCCTTCTATGCCTTCGGTCCAGACACAGACCGATTCCGGGACGCGCAAGTGCACCCAGCGCGCCTCGAACCTGCCGGAATCATTTATCACCAGGCTCGCCTCCTGCTGCCGCCTGGCGTTCCCGGGGAGCAGGCCGCTTTTAACCAGTATCTGGAAACCGTTACAGATACCTATGACCAGTTTTCCGGCGGAGATGAACCTCTCCACGCTCTCCCGCAGCTTGCAGCGCAGTTCGTTGGCCAGCACCTTGCCGGCGGCGATGTCGTCCCCGTAGGAAAAACCTCCGGGCAGGGCCAGGATGTGGTAATCATCCAGCCTGCGCCCTCCCTTAGCAAGGACGTTGACGTGCACCAGCTCCGCCTGCGCCCCGGCGAGCCCGAAGGCGAAAGCGGTCTCAGCGTCGCAATTCGTGCCGGCGGTCCTCAATATGCAGACCCTTGGTTTCTTCATACAGGTCACCAGTCCCTATAGCCCGTTAACGGAACGCAGCCGGGCTCTTCTTCCGCGGCGGTAAAACTCGCGTATGGCGCGCACCGCCTGGGCGGGCGTGTCCGCCACCTTGAATATATCCAGTTCGCTCTTGTCCACGTTACCTTTTGCCACCACTGTATCCTTGAGCCAGTCCAGCATCCCCTGCCAGTAGGAGCGCCCGAAAAGCACCACCGGGAATTTCGGGATGCGCCCGGTCTGGATCAGGGTCACGGCCTCGAAGAATTCGTCCATCGTACCGTAGCCGCCGGGCATGATCACGAAAGCGCTGGCGTATTTGACGAACATCACCTTGCGCACGAAGAAATAATGGAACTCCAGCAAGGTGTCGACGTAACGGTTTG
>CAZAVF010000147.1:0-1815 GCA_964488935.1 uncultured Planctomycetales bacterium
CAAACCGTTACGTCGACACCTTGCTGGAGTTCCATTATTTCTTCGTGCGCAAGGTTATGTTCGTCAAATACGCCAGCGCTTTCGTGATCATGCCGGGCGGGTACGGAACAATGGACGAATTCTTCGAAGCCGTGACCCTGATCCAGACCGGGCGTATCTCCAGATTTCCGGTGGTGCTTTTCGGGCGCGCCTACTGGCAGGGTATGCTGGACTGGCTCAAGGAGACGGTGGTGGCGAAAGGGAATGTGGACAAAAGCGAACTGGAGATATTCAAGGTCGCGGATACGCCCGCCCAGGCGGTGCGCGTCATCCGGGAGTTCTACCGCCGCGGAAGAAAAGCGCGGAGGCGTTGACGTTAGAGGGATAAGGGATATAGGAACGGGAAACCTGTATGAAGAAACCGAGAGTATGTATATTGAGGACCGCCGGCACGAATTGCGACGCGGAGACAGCTTTCGCATTCGAGCTCTCCGGGGCGCAGGCGGAGCTTGTGCACGTCAATGTCCTCGCGGCGGGCGGGCGCAGGCTGGATGATTATCATATCTTGGCCCTGCCCGGGGGTTTTTCTTACGGCGACGACATCGCCGCCGGCAAAGTCCTGGCCAACGAACTGCGCTGTAAGCTTCGTGATAGCGTGGAGAGGTTTATCTCCGCCGGGAAGCTGGTGATCGGCATCTGCAACGGTTTTCAGATACTGGTGAAAAGCGGGCTGCTGCCGGGGAACGCGCAGTGGAAGCAGGAAGCCAGTCTGGTGATCAATGATTCAAGCAAGTTCGAGGCGCGCTGGGTTCATCTGCGGATCCCCGAGTCGGTTTGTGTCTGGACCGAAGGCATAGGGAGGGTGATTTATCTGCCGGTGGCCCACGGGGAGGGGAAGTTCATGGCCGCCGACACGGCGTCTTTGCGCTGCATACTGGACAAAAAACAGGCGGCGGTCACTTATTGCAATGAGGACGGTTCGGCGGCGGTGTATCCCGCTAACCCCAACGGTTCGCAGGCGGACATCGCCGGGATTTGCGACGCCACCGGCAGGATATTCGGATTGATGCCCCATCCGGAGCGGCACGTGCAATCGTCCCAGCATCCGCTGGGAGCGCGCGCGCGCAAGTCCGCAGAGCCGGACGGCATATTAATCTTCAAGAACGGAGTACGCTATGCGCGGAAATTGCTTTGACGATTCACCGAAAGAGTTCTGCGGTCTGTTCGGTATTTTCGGGCATAAACAGGCGCCCTGGCTGACTTATATGGGGCTCTACGCCCTGCAGCACCGGGGCCAGGAGTCCTGCGGCATAGTGACCGCGTCCGACGGCCGTCTTTCTGCGCACAAAGGGATGGGGCTGGTGAGCGACGTCTTTACTCCGGATGTGTTCCATAAATTGAAAGGCAACTGCGCGGTGGGGCACGTGCGTTATTCCACCACCGGTTCCAGCGTGTTGAAGAACGCTCAGCCGTTGCTTATAGATTACGCCAAGGGCACGGTCTGCATCGCCCATAACGGCAACCTGGTGAACTCGCTCGAACTGCGCAGATACCTGGAAAGGCGCGGTTCCATATTCCAGACCACTACGGATTCCGAGATCATCATTCAGCTTATGGCGAGGGCGCAGAGCGGCGATTTCATCGAGAGCCTGGTTTACGCCCTGCGCAGGATAAAAGGGGCGTATTCGTTGCTGTTGATGAACAATGATTCTTTGGTCGGAGTGCGTGATCCGCTCGGTTTCAGGCCGTTGTCCCTCGGGAAAGCCGGCGGCGCCTGGTGCCTGGCCTCTGAAACTTGCGCTTTCGATCTTATCGGAGCGAGGTTCGTGCGCGAAC
>CAZAVF010000148.1:0-1509 GCA_964488935.1 uncultured Planctomycetales bacterium
ACAAGACCTTCCGCGGCAGGATAAAGTATTCCGAGTCGCTGCCGCGGGATTATAAGGGCAGGATCGGCAGCGGTATGATAAAAGGCCTGCTGAGATCCACTATAATGAAGGTCACCCGCGAACTGCGCAAACCCTGGTGCGTCTCCGTGTTCGAGGATAACTCCGGCATCATAAAGTTCGAGGGCGGGAACAACGTCTGCTTCAAGGTGGAAACGCATAATCATCCCTCTGCTCTGGAGCCTTTCGGCGGCGCCAACACCGGTATCGGCGGCGTTATCCGCGACTGTCTCGGCACAGGGCTGGGGGCCAGGCCGGTCTTTAACACGGATGTTTTCTGCTTCGGGCTGCCCGATCATCCTTTCGGGGACCTTCCCGCCGGGACCCTGCATCCCAAGCGCGTGATGAAAGGTGTGGTCTCAGGGGTCCGGGATTACGGCAACAAAATGGGCATCCCCACGGTCAACGGAGCGGTGCTTTTCGACGAGGGGTTCACCTGCAATCCGCTGGTCTATTGCGGCACCGCCGGCATCATCCCGCATGACAAGTGTTTCAAGAAAGCGAAAAAGGGGGACCTGATAATCGTGGCGGGCGGCAGGACCGGCAGGGACGGCATACACGGCGCCACGTTCTCTTCCGGCGAGCTGACCGAAGAATCCGAGACGGTTTCCAGCGGGGCGGTGCAGATCGGCAATCCCATAGAGGAGAAGAAACTCGTGGACACGCTGATGCAGGCGCGCGACCGGGGGCTTTACAATTCCGTCACCGACTGCGGCGCAGGCGGTCTCTCCAGCGCCGTGGGTGAGATGGGCGCCGAACTCGGGGCGAGGGTCGACCTTGACAAGGTGCCTTTGAAATACAGCGGGCTTTCCTACAGCGAGATCTGGATCTCTGAGTCGCAGGAGCGGATGGTCATGGCGGCGGACGGGAAAAAGGCCGATGAATTGATCGCTCTTTTCGCGGCGGAGAACGTGGAGGCCGCGGTCATCGGCGAATTCACCGGCAGCGGCAGGCTGGAGCTTTTCTACCGGGGTAACCTTGTCGCGGATCTCGATATGAAATTCATGCACGACGGCCGGCCGGACATAGAAAAGAAGGCGGTGTTCAAGCTTCCCGTTCATAAGGAGACGGGCAGGGCCTGCCCGCGCGACCTGGGGCCGGCGTTGAAGAGAATACTTTCCGCTTACGATGTCTGTTCCAAGGAATGGATCATCAGACAGTACGATCACGAGGTGCAGGGCGGCTCCGCGGGAAAGCCCCTTGCCGGTATCGCCTGCGACGGCCCGGCGGATGCCGCCGTGGTCAGGCCCCTGATGTCCTCGCGCAAGGCGGTGATCGTATCCAACGGGATAAATTTCCGTTTCGGCAGGATCGACCCGTACTGGATGGCGGCTTCCTGCATAGACGAAGCGCTGCGCCAGGTGGTGGCCTGCGGCGGCTCCGTGGACCGCACCGCCTTGCTGGACAATTTCTGCTGGGGTAACCCGGACAAGCCGGACAGGCTGGGCGGGC